>NZ_DXVR01000135.1:0-5634 GCF_019417265.1 Bacteroides sp. | reverse complement strand
GATATATGATAGCGGCAAGGAAAACAGGCATACTGCAATCACAACTGAACATGCAGCAGGAACACTCAGCCGAGCTGTTGAAAAACGAACAGATAAAAGCGGTACAGCAGGCTGAAAGTCTGAAAAAAGACATACAGAAACTACAAGATAAACTTGACGAAAGCGCACGTCTATTGAACGAGGCATACACTGTTTCAGCATCACTGAAGGCAGAGAACCGCAATATGGCCGAGAAACTGGAAAGCCAGAAAGAAGAGATTGCAGCGATGCACAAGCAGTTCAATCTGGAGTTTGAAAACATCGCCAACAAGATTTTCCAGCAGAAGACAGAGACCTTCAACAAGCTGAGCACTGAAAGCCTCAGCAGTCTGCTTAAGCCTTTCGGCGACAATCTGAACGAATTCAAGCACCAAGTGGCAGAGGTATATGAGAAGGAATCGAAACAGCGTTTCTCGCTCGAAGACAGAATAAAGGAACTCGTCCTGCTGAACAAACAGATAAGCGACGATGCCAATAACCTGACAAAAGCCCTGAAAGGTGACTCAAAGATGCAGGGAAACTGGGGTGAGATGATACTGGAAAGCATACTTGAGAACTCGGGTCTGCGCGAAGGTGAGGAGTATTTCCGCCAGGAGTTTCTGAAAGACGAGAACGGAGAATATCTGAAAAACGAACAGGGACAGCGACTTCAGCCGGACGTTATGGTGGTCTATCCTGACAACCGTCATGTAATAATCGATTCCAAAGTGTCGCTAACGGCATATGCCGGATATACAGGAACTGACGATAAGGCAGAAAAAGAACAATACCTGAAAGAGCATTTGCGTTCTGTAAAGGCTCATATAGACGAACTTAGCAAGAAAGACTATTCAAAATACAACGTGTCGGCACTGGACTTTGTAATGATGTTCATCCCTAACGAACCGGCTTACGTGCTTGCACTCCAGACAGACAACAATCTGTGGAATTATGCTTATCAGAAAAAGGTGGTGCTTATGAGTCCTACCAACCTGATTGCAGCTCTCAGACTGGCTCTTGACCTTTGGAAACGGGAGTATCAGGAAAAGAACATTCAGGAGATAGTAAAACGCGGAACTGCACTTTATGAGAAGATGGCGGGATTTGCGGAAACATTCGAGAAGATTGGGGATGCGATAAACACTGCAAATACGGCATACGGCAATGCACGCTCGCAGCTGTCGGAAGGAAAGGGAAATCTCATCCGCCAGGCGGAAATGCTTAAGGAACTCGGTATTACTCCGAAGAAGAATATTCCTTCCAGACTGTTGGATGAGAAGTAATATTCAAGAATCAAGTCTGAATTGACCATACATTTTTTGGTGCTGACGATGGTCGGCAATGCTGCCGACTATAGTGGGCAGAGCTGCCGACCATAGTGGGCAATGCTGCTGACTATAGTCGGCACCAAAAAACATAGGCTTATTTTCCTTTTAATGGGGGAATCTGACAAAAGAAACTTAGGACTACTGAGCTGAATTGTCTGCAAGAACCTTCATCTGACACTGCTTGCAGTCAAACTCCAGGCGGAAGCGTCTGCCATCGGAACTTACAAGATAATATGGCTCGCGGAACGGAGAACGTACCTTGTGATGTACCGGACACCAGCCCATACTGTAGCGGATGCAATGCTTGCAGAACATCAGAACGGCATCCTTAGGCTGTTCCTTCTCGAATGCCGGCATTACTTTCAGCACTCCGTGGTTCTTGTAGAATTCGGCAGCAGAGCTGTTCATCACATTGCCGAGATATGTCAAGGTGCTTACAGGGAACTTGCTCTTCGTTTCCTTCATGCGGAACACTTCCCTGCGATAGTTTATTCTGCGAACTTCAAGCAGTTTCTCCACAGCATTACGTCTGAGTTCCGACAGTTCTGATGAAGGGATGAACCAGTTATCGGACAAATCTATCTTTATATCCTTTGCCTCAAACGGGGTGTTACCGAGCTTGCCCAACTGATTTCTCAGATTGTCAGTCTGCGGTGTGCGTGCAGGTTCTTTCGCACACTGCAGTGTGAGAGATACGCTGTTGTCGTCCTCATCTGTAAGGCTTAATGTGAATCCGAAATTGTTTTCAGTCAGACAGATATCGACCGCCATCTTTCTTTCTGCCGACTTCTTCTGCATAAGTTTCTCAAACTCCTGGTCGAAGTTACGGTAAAGTCGTGTCTTGGGTTTCAGTCTTGGCATATCCTGCGGAAATAGCTTGTTGTTCTCCACACGGTTCACCCTGAATCCCTGCAGACGGCCGTTATCGTCGATATAGCAAAGTCCGTCGCCGTTACTGAACGATTTCACTCCTGCTACGGTAAAGTAGTTTCCCCTGATTTCCTTAACCGTACCTACCTCCTCGCCTAACGACTTAGGGGTACTGAATGAGAATATTCCCGGATTTCGTCCGCGGAGGAAATAATCGGTAAATCCGCGGCTGAAACTCTTGTCAAGTTGCGGAGTGAATGTAGTTTTCACCGTGCCGGACGATGCTCTGACGTACTCCTTACGGTATTTGAATATTGCATCAAGTTTCTGACGATAGTATGCAGTGACATTTTTCACATACGATACATCTTTCAACCGGCCTTCTATCTTCAATGATGTGGCTCCGGCATCGAGCAATGCCTCAAGATTGTCGCTCTGGTTCATATCCTTGAGCGAGAGCAGATGCTTGTTCTGCTCTATTGTCTTTCCGTTGGAATCAACCAGGTCGAAAGCCAGACGGCAGAACTGGGCACATTCGCCACGGTTGGCACTTCGTCCGTAGCAAGCCTGGCTGACGTAGCACTGTCCGCTGAAGCTTACGCACAAGGCACCGTGTATGAACACCTCGAGAAGTGTTTCGGGGCAGGTATCGTGTATCTTCCTAATCTCATCGAGTGAGAGCTCGCGTGCAAGAACCACCTGACGGAAACCTATATCCGAAAGGAACTTCACCTTCTCCGGCGTACGGTTGTCCATCTGTGTGCTGGCGTGAAGGGCTATAGGCGGAAGGTTAAGGCGAGTGATACCCATATCCTGTATAATCAGGGCATCGACACCGGCACGATAGAGTTCCCATATCATTTTCTCCGTTTCCGGCAGTTCCTCATCGTGCAGAATGGTATTTACAGTGACGTATATGCGTGCGTTATACAGATGTGCATGCTCCACCAAAGCCTTGATGTCTTCTATGGAATTGCCTGCAGCGGCACGCGCGCCGAAACGTGGCGCACCGATATAGACTGCATCAGCGCCATGATTGACAGCCTCTATACCGCATTCAAGGTTCTTGGCAGGAGCAAGAAGTTCTATAGGACGTTGTTTTATCATTACTTAATCTGATTAATATCGTATGGAGTTTCCTGATATACATAGTAGTTGAGCCAGTTGGAGAACAGCAGGTTTGCAGTGCTGCGCCATCTCACTACCGGTCCCTTGTCTGGGTCATTGTCGCGATAATAGTTCTTAGGCATATCGATAGGCAGACCTTTACCCAAGTCGCGGCGATATTCTCCGTCGAGTGTAAGCGGAGAGTATTCCGAATGGCCTGTCACGTAGAATTCACGTCCGCCACGCGCCATCACTATATGTACTCCGGAATCTTCTGACTCTGAAATGATTGACAGTTCCGGACATTTCTCTATATCTTCACGGCGCACCTCTGTATGACGGCTGTGAGGAACGAAGAATTCATCGTCGAATCCGCGGAATATCGGCAACTGGCTGAATCCGTCGCAGATATGATGCTCGAAGATACCGAACATCTTCTTGTCGAGAGCATATTTAGGTACTCCATAATGATGATAAAGTCCGGCCTGAGCTGCCCAACAGATATAGAAAGTAGAGGTTACGTGGGTACGTGTCCAGTTGAATATCTCCTGAATCTCGTCCCAATAGTTGACATCCTCGAAATCGAGATGCTCAACCGGCGCTCCGGTGATAATCATACCGTCGAACTTTTCGTCGCGCATATCGTCGAAATCGCGGTAGAAAGCTTTCATGTGTTCTATCGGGGTATTCTTCGAGGTATGGCTCTTTATTTTCATGAAGTTCACTTCTATCTGCAGAGGGGAGTTCGACAGAAGACGTATAAGGTCTGTTTCTGTAGTTATCTTCAGGGGCATAAGATTAAGGATGACAATCTTAAGCGGACGGATGTCCTGCGATGTAGCCCTCGAACTGTCTATAACGAATATGTTTTCTTCCTTAAGTAAGTCTATTGCAGGAAGTTTATCTGGTAAATTTAAAGGCATAAGTGTAAGTTTTTAAGTTTATCAGTCTTTAAGTTTGTAAGTTTTAAGTTCACACCAACTAACTTATAAACTTAAAAACTAACAAACTTATTATTTTCTGCTTATAACAAAAAAGCATCCAGAACAGTGATAACCATTGTGGATGCTTTTCTATTCATTGTCGGTTATATTCCAAGTATAATTATTGGTCTACATCCGGATGTATAACCTTATCTATGTATAGTTTAAATATCAATGTGGAATATCCCTTGATGGTACTACCACTTCCGTTCTCTCCGTATCCCATCCGGTAAGGAATATATACGGTAGCTACGTCGTTCATATCGGGTTTCATATTCATCAATGCAGTGGTCCATCCTACAACAACTTTACTTACACCGAATTTAGTGAAATTGTCATTGACTTCCTTATCAAAGGTTCCGTAATAGTTTCCGTCGAAACGGACATCATTTATAAGAAAGCCCTGATATGCCACGGAAACTGTATCTGAATAGTATATTCTATTCTCTTCAATAGCAGGATCAAGGATATCCGCTTCAGAAGCATACTTCACATATACATAGTCATATACCTTATATTGATAAGGCAACATTGAAGGATTATTAGATGTGCCAAAATCTATCTTATAGTTTGAATATTTATCCCAAACTTCACCAGCCGGTGGATTTGCCGCTACTTCTGCTATTGAATCCAGAAATTGCTCGTTCCTTTCTTTCCAGTTGGCATACGGATCGGCTACCTCTGTATCTTTAGCGCAAGAGGAAAATCCGACAGTCAATGCAGAAAGTATAACTACGAGCCATGTAATTCTATTATTCATAAGCATAAATTATTGTATAGCTTTCAACAAGCTTGTGATACTTACTTTGTCAGCGATGATATTATTAAGTTCAGAAATAGCGACACGCTCCTGCTGCATTGTATCACGGTTACGCAATGTTACACAGTTGTCTTCCAATGTCTGATGGTCGATTGTGATACAGTATGGAGTACCGATTGCATCCTGACGACGGTAACGCTTACCGATACTGTCTTTTTCATCATACTGGCAGTTGAAGTGGAACTTAAGGTCGTTCATGATTTCGCGTGCTTTTTCAGGCAGACCGTCTTTCTTAACCAAAGGCATGATGGCAAGTTTAACAGGAGCCAAAGCTGCAGGCAATTTCAGAACTACACGAGTTTCGCCGTTTTCAAGTTTTTCTTCGCAGTATGATGCACTCATGATGCTGAGGAACATACGGTCTACACCGATAGATGTTTCGATAACGTACGGAGTGTAGCTTTCATTGATTTCAGGGTCGAAGTACTTGATGCTCTTGCCTGAATATTTTTCGTGCTGGCTCAAGTCGAAGTTAGTACGGCTGTGGATACCTTCTACTTCCTTGAAT
>NZ_DXVR01000134.1:0-5674 GCF_019417265.1 Bacteroides sp. | reverse complement strand
ACTGGACAAGTCCTGTTCTTCCCTCTTGCCCTGCGGGGCAAAGCCTTCGGCTTTAATGAGTTACATTCGTAACTGTTTATAACAGTGATTATAAACTGAAAATGTACTTAGCTTATAATCAACTGAATAAACCTCACATTCTTTATAAAAAAGTTATAATCATGGATAAGACCAATAATATATCCACATTTACCACCATCGGCATAGACCGGCAGACTGGAAAGTTAATAGATAAACTCTGCAAACGCTATTCGCTGAAAAAAGGGGAAATAGTCAGGTTGGCATTTGTCTATATTGATAAAGCGTGTATCAACCCATCGGAAGCCCCCGAATCCGTAAAATCGGAACTGGCGAAGATAAACAAACGGCAGGACGACATTATCCGCTTCATTCGTCACTACGAGGAAGAACAATTAAATCCGATGATACGAACCGCCAATTCTATTGCGGTTCGGTTTGATGGTATTGGCAAAACATTGGAAACGCTTATTCTTTCTCAACTGGAATCCAGTCAGGGAAAGCAAATAGCCGTATTGCAAAAAGTCAGTGAACAGTTTAGCAAGCACGCTGACGTAATCAACCAGCAAGGGAAGCAACTTACCGCCTTGTATCAGATACACCAACGAGATTATAAGAAGCTACTAAATTTAATGCAACTCTATTCGGAGTTATCCGCTTGCGGTGTGATGGATAGTAAACGGAAAGAGAGCCTAAAAGCAGAGATTATCAATCTGATAAACACATAGAGCCATGCACATAGATTTTGCCCCACCATCGGGTGGAACATACAACAATGCAGGAAGTAGCCGCCAATTAGCTTCATACATGGAGCATGAAGATTTGGAACGGATGGAGAAAGGAATCTATACCGACGGCTTTTTCAACCTGACGGATGATAATATCTACAAATCCCAAATAATAAAGGATATAGATAGTAATATCGGGCAACTATTGAAAACAGATGCAAAGTTTTTTGCTATCCATATCAGCCCATCTGAAAACGAACTTCGGGCAATGGGGAACACTGAACAGGAGAAAGCCGAAGCCATGAAGCGGTATATTCGGGAAGTCTTTATTCCTGAATACGCTAAGAACTTCAACAAAGGACTATCCGGAGCGGATATAAAGTTTTACGGGAAGATACATTTTGACCGTAGCCGTTCTGACAACGAACTGAATATGCACTGCCATTTGATTGTCAGTCGGAAAGACCAAACTAATAAAAAGAAACTATCTCCGCTAACTAACCACAAGAACACCAAGAACGGAGTAATCAAAGGTGGTTTTGACCGTGTGAACCTGTTCCAGCAGGCAGAGCAAGGATTTGATAAACTGTTCGGTTACAATCGACAATTATCAGAATCCTTTGAGTATGCCAATGCCATGAGGAACGGTTCTATTTCCGAACAGATTGAATTACAGGAACAGAATTTGAAAGAACCAAAACAACATTTTACTGGCGAAAATAAAAAAGAAGTATTCCAATCCGGTGAAAAAGAAAACAATGTTTCTTGCAATATTGATAGTAAGCAAAACGAGAAACATTCTTTTAATCAAGGAAGTAATGCAAACAGCGATTCTCTGTTATCTATCTTTTCATTGGGAGATGGCAATAATTACGATGCAACATTAGCGGAAGAATTACAGGCACAGAAACGCAAGAAGAAAAAGAAGAAAGGAATAAGAAGATGATTGAATACGAAGAACTAAGAGCCGACATAGACCGCTACCTGATGGAACGGTTCAAATATCGCAAATCGCTCGTTTGCCTGACGGTGGATAATATTATCGCCACCCGGAGAAACAGCCGGGTAGATTTGTATTTGCGTATCAGAAAGGTTGAAAGCCGTTTTCCACCTGATTGCCTGATTATCGCCCGATTGGGTTTCATTAAAGAGCGGATAGGACACGGAACACACTTTCTTAGGCTTTTGACCGGAGTAGCCCGGAAATATGGTTTCAATTATATCGGCATTGAGTGTGCCAACATCAAAAGCAGTGCATTTGCCAAGAAGTTAGGCTTTTATTCCATAGATGGCGAGAATTACACAATAGCGGTAATCAATCTAATATCTTATTTTTCAATTGAATAATCTTAATTAATCCTTTCTTTATCTGAACACAAAGGTATATTCCAAGAATAAAACGGCAACACCGAGCCGCAAGCGGTTTTTGTAAATTTCTTCCTTTTTCGTCCCGAAAAAGAGTAAATTTCCAAAAAGTGTTGCCTTATTTATTCTTTCCATATGTGGGATGTTTATCAGAGAAAAAAAGGAAAAAATATGTGGGTTGGTGTGAGTGGGTATAAAAGACAAAACCGCCCTACGATACGTAAGAGCGGTTTGGAAATATTGTCAGTGTTCTGCTAATTGGTATTTATTCTCAATCTTTTGGGATAACCGTTGCATATCTTCCTCTATTTTCGCCCCTGTTATCTCTGCATAAATTTGAGTCGTTTTAATATTTCGGTGTCCCATCATTTGGCTAAGTGTTTCTATTGGAACGCCTTGTGTCAGACAAATGGAAGTTCCGAACGAATGGCGGCTCATGTGAAATGTGAGTTTCTTATCTAATCCACAGAGTTTGCCGATACGTTTGGTGTATTGACAAACCATATTCATACATAACATCTTAAATACCTTTCCTTTTTCGCCAGTACCCTTGTATTTTCGTATGATTTCTTTGGGTATATCCAATAATGGAATCAGTGACCTGCTACCTGTTTTCTGTCGCTTAATATCTATCCATTGGTTGCCCTCGCTATCTGTAACGATATTTATATCCTGCAAATTCTTGATGTCCGTGTATGATAAGCCCGTCCAACATCCAAAGACAAACATATCCCGTACAAATGCCACACTCGGATGCTCTATTGTGGTGGTCATTACCTTTTCTATTTCTTCGCAGGATAACCATTTCCGGGATGTTTTAGGTTGGTCGGGAACATAACCGAAAAATGGATTACGTGATATAATCCCTTTGTTCATGGCTCGTTTTACTAATTTCCTAAGAAATATAATATGCTGCATTACACTACCCGTTGCCATTTGATGGTCTATTTTCAGATACATATCGTAATCCTCAATAAAGGAGTATTCCAGACTTGAAAAGGACATATCACTTTTACCGTACTTATCACGGATAAACCGGGATAAGTTCAAATAGGCGTTTACATATGACCGGTAAGTGGCAATCGTATGGTTTAAACCGACACTTTTCCGTATCTCTTCGGTTACTTCTTCCAACTCTTTTAATAGCGTGGTAGGTTCTTGGGCTATATTCAGAACCGCATTTTTAACCCGTTCGGCTGTTACATAGCCATCTTTCTCTACAATACTGGCATAGTGTTTTTCTATGGAAGCTGAAAGGCTTCTTAGTTCTCTATTCACACCTGCTTCGTATGTAGTTCTCCCCGTTGAACGCCCGGTTTTGGCATCCCACAAATCAGGATTGGTTTCCAATCCTGTGCTGAATTGGACGATTTCCCCGTCCAAAGTTATGCGCCCCATTACGGGACAAAGCCCGTTCTTTTTTACTTTGTTCCTATTGATGTAAAATAGGTATTTGAATGTACTCCGCATGATGTTATTATTGGTTTTGAGATTTTACAAAAGAAAATTTTCCTGCCATCCGTTCAGATAACTGTTTCATATCGGCACTTATCTTTTGAGTGGAAACGGTCGCATAAATTTGGGTAGTGTGTATATCCTTGTGTCCCAACATCCGGCTGACTGTTTCGATAGGCACGCCTTGCGATAGGCACAATTCCGAAGCGAAAGTATGACGGCTCATGTGATATGTTAAATTCTTTTTAATTCCACATATTTCGGCTATACGTTTCAGGTTTATATCAACGGTGGAATATCCGGGAACAGAGAACAGTTTCTCACTAAACCTGTCCTTTTTGTACTTCTCTATAATTTGTAAGGGAATATCCAATAGTCGTACACGGGAAACCGTACCTGTCTTTTTCCGTGCCATGACAATCCACTGTTTGCCGTCCTCTGTTGTTACAAGCTCCTTTTCGGTCAATCTCCGCAAGTCGGCAAATGCCAATCCGCAGAAAGAGGAAAAGACAAAGAGGTCACGGATTAATGTACGGTTTGGAGAATCAAACGTAGCGTTCATTATCTTTTGCAGTTCTTCGTCCGTCAAAGTACGGTGTTCGCTTTGTCCACGTTCAGGTTTATACTCCGTAAATGGGTCACGGGTAATAAATCCTTTGTTGAGGGCAATGCGAACTATTTTTCTGAACGGGATAATGTAACCTAATATAGTATTCGGTTTCATTTTCAAATCCACCCGTAAATAAAAGTCATAGGCTTCAATAAAAGAGAATGTGAGTTGATTAAACGACATATCCCGCACACGGTATTTTTTTTGCAAGAAGTCAGCCAAATGACTGTAAGCGTTACAATAGCCCTTGTAAGTTCTTTTCACCCTGTCTATTCCGACACGTTTATGGTAAACTTCGTTGTGTTCCGCAAATACTTTTAGTAAGGTTTCCTGTGTGGTGGCAATGCCCTGAAATGCGTTTTTCAGTTCTTCGGCTGTTACGCTCCCCCGATTGGTTAGGTATTCCTTGTAACGGGCGTGAATACTTAGATTGATTTTATCAATCTGACGGTTTATCTGTAAAGCGTGATTGCTTTTTCCGGTCATTCTCCCGGCTTTGGCATTCCACTTTGATGGCTCGGCTTCTACCTTTGCCGAAAACTGTGCCATTGACGTGCCGATGGTGATACGTCCCATTACAGAACATAGTCCATTGATTTTTACCTGATTCTTTTTAAGGTAGAATAGCACCTTTAATTCTTCTTTCATGCGCTCACTTTTAATTAGTTACAAAATTATTGCTTAAGTGAGTTACTTGAAGAATGGAAGCCACAGCCAAAGAAAGCCACTTATAGACAAGTGAAGTAATGTTTCTTTTTGCTCTGTCAAACAGCTATGAAAACCGTTGTTCTGCTTTGTCGCTCCTGATAAAAACAGGTAATGACTTGGTAACGGAACGCTGACTTTTCCTGTCTGTTCTTGGCTTTTTACCTTGTCTTACCATCATGCCACCAAAAGACATAAAGTGCTAACAAATAAACAGTTGCTTCGTTTGTCGTTTCTTGTCTTACCAACTATTGATGTGCATCAAAAAGATGCGTACGTTTACTGAAATTTAAATCGGTCACCGTCAACAAATAAGATCCAATCCGATCTTTTTGACAGATATAAGGCATATATTGTGACATAGCCTTTTGCGCAAGACCACCAAATAGAGGAAAGAGGATAGCTATATATGGCGCTTTTTACTCAAAAAGGCCGTTTTTTATACACGATAGGTCACGAAAGTCTACTCGACTAGTCGTATTAGGCAACGCCAATAGTGCCGTTGGGCATCGTAAGTAGTCGTGAACTGGATTGTAAGTAGTCATGAATGGGCATTGTGACCCTGTTATAACCCTATCGTAACCCTATGAGATAGCCCAAACAACCCATAAGATATGAATTACGATGAACTAATTTCGCTAGAATGAAAGGCTGTTTTTTGACATCTATCTATTTAACAAACGATTACTGATTTTTTCTTGCGTATTTAGGAGCGAGCCGTACTTTGTCCCGGAAAAATCGATTCTCCGGGACTTAACTTTACAATTTGTCAATTTGATTATTCTGTCGAAAG
>NZ_DXVR01000133.1:0-5799 GCF_019417265.1 Bacteroides sp. | reverse complement strand
CTGTTTTACAAGAGAAAGATATGGAAAATGGTAACCGACACAAGGGAAACGGGAAAACAAAGATTGGGGAACTATTTATATAAATGAACGTAAGGGAGAAAAAAAACGCGCCGTCAAGAAAACCGTGACACGTTCGTGTTACGCGCGGAACACGAGCGTGACGCGCGCGGAACACGGACGTGTTACACCCGTTACACGAACGTGTTACGCTTTCTGCGTCGAAAAATTCTAAAACAAATGTCAGAATATCTGAATATAAAAAAGAGCCCGTTTGCCAAACAGATACATAGTATCATATTCAGCAAACGGGAAAGTACTTATAATAAAAGTATTTTACTTCCTGAGCATCAGATTCTTAAAAGAGCCGGGATAAGGAGTTTCAAACTGCATAACCTCCCCCGTCACAGGATGATAGAAACAAAGCTTGAATGCATGCAGCGCAAGCCTCCCCAAAGGGTCGGACTCACAACCGTATCGCAAGTCGCCTACCACCGGATGACCCAAAGTCTGCATATGCACACGTATCTGATTCTTACGTCCTGTTTCAAGATTGAGTTCTACAAGCGAATAGCCGTTGGCACGCTTTATAGTCTTATAATGTGTAACGGAGAATTTTCCACCGTCATCATAGTCGCTCGAGCTTACATAAAGCTTACGGTCTGTAAGCCATGACTCTACAGTTCCCTGATCTTTCTCCATATCACCCATTACGACGGATACATACCGGCGGTCGAATACTATCTCATGCCAGTTGTCGCGCAGTGTGTGCTGAGTTTTTTCGTCCTTGGCATACATCATCACTCCGGATGTTTCGCGGTCAAGACGATGCACCACAAACACACGGTTTCGCGGGTGCTGACGTTTGACATATTCATTCAGAATATGCTGCGCCGTACGCTCCTTCTGACGGTCGGTAGCTACAGATAGAAGTCCCTCCTTTTTCTCCACTACTATAATATAAGCGTCTTCATACAGTATGTTAAGCAATGGATTATGGAACTCATGCTTGTTCTTCTCCTTGCTTATCTGAACTTTCATTCCCGGTTTAAGAGGGAAATTATATTGCGTCTGAATATTATTGTCGACCATCACCACACGGTTTGTAAGCAACGCCTTAACTCGTGTGCGACTGATTCCCGACATCTTTTTCATCAGAAACTCCATCAGTTCCGATGATTCCGACACATTATATACAGTACATTTATTTGCAGCACGTGCCACCGGTCGTTTTCCCGGTCTGTTCTTTCTTTCTTCCACTTTCTCTTCAGATTTTAGTTTGTTTTATGCTTCTTCTCTTTTCTCAAGGAGAACAACATTTTCCACATGATGTGTGTGAGGGAACATATCTACAGGCTGAACGGCCATTACCTTATACATAGAATCGAGCAACTGCAAGTCGCGTGCCTGAGTAGCCGGGTTACAGCTTACATATACTATCCTTTTAGGTGCAGCAAACATTATCACATCGATTACGTCATTGTGCATTCCTGCACGTGGAGGGTCTGTGATGATTACATCCGGACGGCCATGCTCATTGATGAAATCCTGAGTAAGGATATCCTTCATATCTCCGGCATAGAACAGTGTATTGTCGATACCGTTTATCGCAGAATTGACCTTAGCATCTTCTATTGCTTCAGGCACATATTCTAGACCTATCACCTTCTTTGCCTTGCGCGACACGAAATTGGCAATAGTCCCTGTTCCGGTATAAAGGTCATAAACGAGTTCGTCGCCTGTAAGACCGGCAAACTCTCTTGCCACCTTATAGAGATTATACGCCTGTTCTGAGTTGGTCTGATAGAATGATTTTGGTCCGACTTTAAACTTCAGGCCTTCCATTTCCTCGAAGATATGGTCGTTACCCTTGAACACTTCCACATCGAGGTCGCCTATAGTATCATTACATTTATTATTGATAACATACATCAGAGATGTGATTTCAGGGAACGAATCGGCCACGAACTGAAGTATCTCCATCATCTTTGTACGGTCATCGTCAGTCACAACCTTACACTGCAACAGCACCATAAGCTCGCCTGTAGACGATGTACGGACCATCATATTTCTTAACAATCCTTCCTGAGAACGCAAGTCAAAGAAAGTATAGTCGTGCTCATATGCATAGTCGCGTATGGCATTTCTGATTCTGTTGGAGATGTCATCCTGAAGCCAGCATTTCTCTATGGCCAGAACTTTGTCGAAGGCTCCCGGAATATGGAAACCTACAGCATTCATCTGGTCATACTTCACATCCTGCTTCACCTCTTCTTCAGTGAGCCAACGCTTATTTGAAAAAGTAAATTCGAGCTTGTTTCTATAGAACTTGGTTTTCTCCGAACCTAAGATAGGCATGAATTCAGGAAGTTCCACTTTTCCGATACGTGTCAAATTGTCAAACACCTGTTTCTGCTTGTAGCGTATCTGGTCTTCATACGAAAGACACTGCCATTTGCATCCTCCACACACGCCATAATGCTGACAGAAAGGTTCCGCCCTCATTGGAGATTTCTCATGAAACTTTACAGCCACTGCCTCTGCATAATGGTTCTTCTTTCGTTTCACTTGCAGGTCAACAACATCTCCCGGCACTACATACGGGACAAACACTACTAAATCGTTCACTTTAGCCAAGGCTTTGCCTTCTGCGGCTACATCTGTTATAGTTACCTTTTCCAATAAAGGTAGTTCTTTTTTCTTTCTTGCCACGTTATTTTTCAATAAAACCAATTTGGGAGCAAATTTAGTCATTTTTTCCGACAATATACCATGATTTGCAAAATAGTTGATTTTGCTATATAGACATTACAAAAACATGTTGTAGAATATAAATTATATGTTTGTTTATCCGCAAATAATATATAGTTTTGCCATCGTTAAAGAAAAACAGACAGTATTTTACAAAATTTACCGTCTGAGAGAATGATATTAATATTTAAAATAACTGATAAATTAAAAACCTTACACTAAACATGGAAACAAAAAGAGTCTATACCTTCGGAAACGGTAAGGCCGAAGGAAAAGCAGACATGAGAAACTTACTTGGGGGAAAAGGTGCAAATCTTGCAGAAATGAATCTTATTGGCGTTCCGGTACCTCCGGGCTTCACCATAACAACAGATGTATGTAATGAATACTATGCCGAAGGAAAAGATAAAGTTGTAGCTTTACTGAAAGATGACGTAGAAAAGGCCATCAAAGGTGTAGAAGAGTTGATGAAATCGAAATTCGGCGATGTGGAAAATCCGCTTCTCGTTTCTGTACGTTCAGGTGCCCGCGCTTCAATGCCCGGTATGATGGACACTATCCTTAATCTTGGTCTTAATGATGAAGTAGTAGCCGGTCTTGCAAGAAAGACGGGAAACGAGCGTTTCGCATGGGATTCATACCGTCGCTTCGTACAGATGTATGGTGATGTGGTTCTCGGAATGAAACCTACAAACAAGGAAGACATCGACCCGTTTGAAGCTATTATAGAAGATGTAAAGAAAGCTAAGGGTGTACGCTTGGACAACGAGCTTGATGTAGAAGACCTGAAAGAACTGGTAGTGAGATTCAAGGCAGCTGTAAAGGCTCAGACAGGTAAAGATTTCCCATCTTGCGCATACGAACAGCTTTGGGGAGCCATCTGTGCAGTGTTCGACTCATGGATGAACGAACGCGCCATTCTCTACCGCAAAATGGAAGGAATACCTGCTGAATGGGGTACTGCAGTAAACGTACAGGCAATGGTATTCGGTAACATGGGCGATACTTCGGCTACAGGTGTGGCATTCTCTCGCGATGCCGCTACAGGCGAGGACCTTTTCAATGGTGAATACCTCATCAATGCACAGGGCGAAGACGTAGTGGCAGGTATCCGTACTCCACAGCAAATCACAAAAATCGGCTCACAGCGCTGGGCTGCTCTTCAGGGTATTTCTGAAGAAGAACGAGTTTCAAAATACCCTTCAATGGAAGAAGCAATGCCTGAAATATACAAGGAACTTGATGCCATCCAGACTAAACTTGAAAACCACTATCATGACATGCAGGATATGGAATTCACTGTTCAGGAAGGCAAACTCTGGTTCTTGCAGACACGTAATGGGAAACGTACAGGTGCGGCTATGGTACGCATAGCAATGGAAATGCTTGAACAGGGAATTATCGACGAAAAGACAGCTATCAAGAGATGCGAGCCTAACAAACTCGATGAATTGCTACACCCTGTATTCGACAAGGAAGCATTGCGCACAGCCAAGGCACTTACTCGTGGGCTTCCTGCATCACCGGGTGCTGCCTGCGGTCAGATAGTATTCTTTGCAGAAGACGCTGCACAGTGGAGAGCCGACGGACACAGAGTGGTTCTCGTTCGTATAGAAACATCACCTGAAGACCTTGCAGGTATGACTGCTGCCGAAGGTATACTTACAGCACGAGGCGGTATGACATCACACGCTGCCGTAGTTGCACGCGGTATGGGTAAATGCTGTGTTTCAGGTGCAGGTGCAATCAACATCGACTACAAAGCTCGCACAATAGAGATAGACGGAACTGTATTGAAAGAAGGCGATTACATTTCCTTGAATGGTAGTACAGGAGATGTATATCAAGGTGAAGTACCTACAAAAGCTGCAGAAGTTTCAGGCGATTTCGCTAAACTGATGAACTTGTGTGATAAATATACAAGACTTAAAGTTCGTACTAATGCCGACACTCCTCATGATGCAGAAGTGGCACGCGGTTTCGGTGCAGTAGGAATCGGACTTTGCCGTACAGAACATATGTTCTTCGACAATCAGAAGATTATAGCAATGCGCGAAATGATTCTTGCCAATGATGTGGAAGGACGCAAGAAAGCACTGGCAAAACTTCTTCCATATCAGAAAGCTGACTTCAAGGGTATATTCAAGGCTATGGACGGATGTCCGGTCAATGTCCGCCTGCTTGACCCACCTTTGCACGAGTTCGTACCACACGATTTGAAGGGACAAGAAGAAATGGCACAGGCTATGGGAGTGACTGTTGAATATATCCGTCAGAGAGTTGACAGCCTTTGCGAACACAACCCTATGTTGGGACACCGCGGTTGCCGCTTGGGTAACACATATCCTGAAATCACAGAAATGCAGACTCAGGCTATCCTTGGTGCAGCAGTAGAGCTCAAGAAAGAAGGTTACGACCCTCATCCTGAAATCATGGTGCCATTGACCGGTATTCTTTATGAATTCGAAGCTCAGGAGAAAGTTATCCGCAAAGCCGCTGCAGAACTTTTCGAAAAAGAAGGTGTGGAAATTCCATTCAAGGTAGGTACAATGATTGAAATCCCTCGTGCCGCCCTGACAGCAGACAAGATTGCATCTAAAGCTGAATACTTCTCATTCGGTACAAACGACCTGACTCAGATGACATTCGGTTATTCACGAGATGATATCGCTTCATTCCTGCCTGTATATCTTGAAAAGAAGATTCTTAAGGTTGACCCATTCCAGGTACTTGACCAAAACGGTGTAGGCCAGTTGGTGAAAATGGCTGTAGAAAAAGGCCGCTCAGTACGTCCTGATTTGAAATGCGGTATCTGTGGAGAACACGGTGGTGAACCTTCATCAGTAAAATTCTGCCACAAGGTTGGATTGAACTATGTATCTTGCTCTCCGTTCCGTGTGCCTATCGCACGATTGGCTGCGGCGCAGGCTGCTATTGAGGAAGCATAAGCAATATAGGATAATATTTGATTTAGGCTGTAACGAACTGTTTATCAGGCATTACAGCCTAAGTTGTTTTTAGGCGGTTCGTGCATTTGTCCGCAAAAAATGA
>NZ_DXVR01000132.1:0-5804 GCF_019417265.1 Bacteroides sp. | reverse complement strand
GGGAGGATATGCTATGTATTATATACACATTATTTTAATATAATAAACGGGCTGTCTATTCTCCAACGGATGTGCAAGGATTTCTGTTTTACAAGAGAAAGATATGGGAAATGGATAACGGCACAAGGGAAATGGGAAAAATAAGATTGGTGAACTATTTATCTGAATGAACGGAAAGAAGAAAAAAACGCGCCGTCATGAAAACCGTGACACGTTCGTGTTACGCTTTCTGCGTCGAAAAATTCTAAAACAAACGAATTTACTTTACACTTTTATTGGTTAGTTACTAAGAAAGTTCACATCGTTTCTCTGTTCTTCCTGATAAACTTTACAAGAAAGAATTCATTTCCGCGAACTCACATATCTGTTAATTAAGGAACTGAAAATCACCATTGAAATAAAAACAAGGGACTATACATAAAAAAAACAAGGCCATACCTGTATCACACAGACACGACCTCAGGAAAGAAAGAGAGTGTTTTTATTAATTTAGATACTTATATTCATCAATTTATGCCATATCTTCCAAGGTAAAAACCGAACTTATTTCATTAAAGAAATCATGCGATATTTCCTGAATATTTTCTATAGCTTCATTTTCTGTTTCACCGTATGCACAACACTGGTTGTAATCAAGCGGATAAGCATAGAATTCACCATTAGGCAAACTTTCTATTACATAATTAACTTCATTCATATTTAGTCCCTCCTTTTTTAAGACACTGCAAAGTTAACCTCAGAATATTACAATCAGAATAACAGAAGGTTACGATGGTGTAAATTTAAATGAAGTAACTTAAAATATCAGAATCCTATTAACGACGATGCAGAAGTTATTATTGCCTACAGGAAAAAGATTGTTTATTTTAGTTATTGACAATCAAGCAATGCCCAAAAGTTCTATTTCGAAAACCAGAGTCGAAAATCCCGGTATTGGTCCGGACGTGCGTGTTCCATATCCAAGTTCATATGGGATATAAACCATCCATCTGTCGCCCACATGCATCAGTTTCAAAGCTATGCGCCAACCGTCAATCACATCCGTAAGCCTCAGAGCTTCAGGGCAACTGCGCTTCCATGAATTATCAAACTCCCTGCCATTGATAAGCGTTCCGCGATAATGCACGGTAACTATACTTCTGTCAACAGGCGAAACCTTACCGTCACCACTGTTGATAACTTTATAAAGGATGCCGAAAGGATGAGTTACTACACCTTCTTCCGCAGATATTTCCTTCAGAAATTCCTGATTCTTTATCTTATACTCTTCTTTTTTTGCCATAAATACGTTTTTTGTTCTGCACAAAGATATAAACAGAGAAGTAAAATCAAAAAAAATCGGAGGACAAGATACGTTTAATATCCCATCCTCCGAGCATTATTTATTTTTCAGATATTATTTTCTGTAGTTCAGAAGTTCTTCAGCACTGAACTTACGGATGAAATTGAAATGCTTTTCAACCTCCGCCTCTGCATAATTAACATATACGTTAAGTGACTGAGCGAACAGTTCAGGAGCCTTAGTAGCATCCTGCAGCAACAGATGACTCATTACGCACACTGCAGACATTTCGTACAGACGACGTGAAACGAAATCAAGCAATTCCTGATTCATAGCTTCTTTCACTGCATTTGTACAAGCCTCAAGTTTGCGAGTCATGTCTTTAATTCTGTTCATATAGCCTTCAAATTCAGGAGCGCAAGGAATCAGTTCATATTCATGGAGAGTAGCTGCATAAGCACCGTTTGTTACATAACGGATAGCAGCAACAGTCTGCAACTGAGTAGTTCCTTCGTAAATGCTGGTGATACGTGCATCACGATAAATGCGCTGACAAGCATATTCCATCATGAAACCTGAACCTCCGTGTACCTGAATACAGTCGTATGCATTCTGGTTAGCATATTCAGAGTTCATACCCTTGGCAAGAGGAGTGAAACTGTCGGCCAGTTTAGCATACTTCTTCTGTTCCTGACGTTCTTCAGGAGTAAGTTTGCGTTCGCGTGCAATATCATCAAGAGCCTTGTAGATATCCACATAACGCGCTGTCTGATACAAAAGAGCACGACCTGCATCAAGTTTAGCCTTGATAGTAGCAAGCATATCATATACAGCCGGGAATTCGATGATAGCCTTACCGAACTGCTTACGGTCCTTAGCATAAGCCAAAGCCTCATTGTACGCAGCCTGGCTCAGACCTACTGACTGAGCAGCAATACCAAGACGGGCACCGTTCATAAGAGCCATAACGTACTTGATAAGTCCCAACTTGCGTTCACCACAAAGTTCAGCCTTTGCATTTTTGTAAACCAGCTCGCATGTAGGAGAACCGTGGATACCAAGTTTGTTTTCGATACGGCGTACGTCTACACCACCGTCGTTCTTATCATAAATAAACATAGAAAGACCACGACCGTCGTGAGTACCTTCTTCTGAACGCGCAAGTACAAGGTGCAAGTTTGCATCACCATTAGTAATGAAACGCTTAACACCGTTCAGACGCCAGCAGTTATTAGCCTCATCGTAGGTAGCCTTAAGCATCACGCTCTGAAGGTCGGAACCCGCATCCGGCTCTGTCAAGTCCATAGACATTGTTTCTCCAGCACAGATACGAGGAATAAAACGGCTGTGCTGGTCTTCATTACCGAACTCATAAAGAGTCTCGATACAGTCCTGAAGAGACCAGATATTACCGAAACCGGCATCGGCCTGTGCTACGATTTCCGCACACATAGTATATGGAGTGATAGGGAAATTAAGACCACCGTAACGGCGAGGCATAGTCATACCGTTAAGTCCTGCCTTAACCATAGCATCAAGGTTTGCTTTTGTACCCGATGCGTATTCCACACGTCCGTTAGCACAGTGAGGACCTTCTTCGTCAACGCCTTCAGCATTGGCTGCAATCACCTCACCTGTAATTTCGCCTGTTATTTCAAGCACTTTATCGTATGAATCGATTGCATCAGCATAATCCTGTGGTGCATAATCGTATTCGTCTTTATCTCTATAATCGCGTTCTTTCAACTGACAGATACGCTCCATCAACGGATTGTTCAAGTGAAACTTGAGTTCCGGATGTTCTGTATAAAAGTTTGCCATTATTTACTGTTTTTCTTATAATACTTAATCATTTTCGGAATAACTTCTTCCACTGTTCCGTTAATCACATAGTCGGCTATCGCATTGATAGGAGCATTCTCATCATTATTCACAGAGATGATGATACCTGCATCCTGCATACCTGCAATGTGCTGAATCTGCCCTGAGATACCACATGCGATATATAATTTAGGATGAACAGTAACACCTGTCTGTCCAATCTGTCGGTCATGGTCGCAGAAACCGGCATCAACAGCGGCACGGCTTGCGCCAACCTCTGCATGAAGTTCTTTTGCAAGTTCGAACAACATATCGAAACCTTCCTTAGAACCCATACCGTAACCACCTGAGATAACGATAGGAGCGCCTTTCAGATTGTGTTTGGCTTTTTCCACGTGGCGGTCGATAACTTTCACTACATAGTCTGTTTCAGGAACAAACTTAGCCACGTCATGACGAATCACTTCACCCTGATAGTTTTCATCGAGGATTTCCTTCTTCATCACGCCCTCACGCACTGTAGCCATCTGAGGACGGTGTTCTGGATTGATGATAGTAGCAACGATGTTACCACCGAAAGCAGGACGAATCTGATAAAGCAGATTTTCGTATGTAATGCCTGCCTTCTTATCCTCATGACTACCTATTTCAAGCTGAGTACAGTCGGCAGTCAGACCGCTTGTCAATGCAGAAGAAACACGAGGGCCGAGGTCGCGACCGATAACAGTTGCACCCATAAGGCAGATCTGAGGTTTTTCCTGCTTGAAAAGATTTACGAGAATAGATGAATGAGGAAGAGAAGTATAAGGGAACAGCCCCGGAGCATCGAACACGTGAACACGGTCAACTCCATACGGCAAAACTTGTTTTTCTACAGCAGCAAGGTCGCTTCCGGCACAAATAGCTTCAAGCCGGCATCCCAACTCAGTGGCTAACTTACGACCTTTAGTCAAAAGTTCGAGACTTACATCGGCAACATGAGCGCCTTCCATCTCACAATATACAAATACATTATTCATAGTCTTATCCTATAGTGTGGTTAGCCAAAAGTTCAACAATAAGGTTTTCTACATCAGCATCACTTCCTGTGATAGTCTTGCTTTCCTTAGTCTGGAAGATAATGTTTTCAATCTTCTTCACTTTTGTAGGAGAGCCTGACAGACCGCACTGTTTTGTATCACCGTTTACGTCGGCTACACTCCATTCAGTGATGTTCAGATATGGACGGCTTTCGTAAAGCGAAGCGTATGGAAGTTCAGCACCATCTTTTGTTACGGCAGCCTTTTCCTGCGCACCAAGAGCACGTTTATATTTCTGAACCAGTCTTGCATTACGCGGACGGCAAGGAGCAGCACTACCGTTTACAGTCAATACAATAGGCAACGGACCTTCTACTGTTTCTACACCACCGTCGATATGACGTTTCACACGGATGCGTCCATCTTTCACTTCCTGAATTTCCTCAACATATGTAATCTGAGGCAATCCTAATTTTTCAGCAACCTGCGGACCAACCTGAGCTGTATCACCATCGATAGCCTGACGACCACCTACGATTATGTCATACTCACCAATCTTGCGTATAGCTGTTGCAAGAGCATAAGAAGTGGCCAATGTATCTGCACCTGCAAAAGCACGGTCTGTAAGCAGATATCCGTTGTCAGCACCTCTATACAGACCTTCGCGGATAATCTCGGCCGCACGACCCGGACCCATAGTCAGCATAGTCACAGTTGAGCCTGGATGAGCATCTTTCAGTCTTAGAGCCTGCTCCAAGGCATTCAAGTCTTCCGGATTGAAGATTGCCGGAAGAGCAGAACGGTTGATTGTTCCGTCTGCATTCATGGCATCTTTCCCAACACAACGAGTATCAGGAACTTGTTTTGCCAATACTACAATTTTTAAACTCATTAGATAAAATATTTTGGTATTAGTAATTTTCTGACGGCAAATTTAATGAAAGCATTTATACTACAAAACGAAATGCCACAAAATATGCACAATACGAATAAATATGAGCAATTAAAGTTAGTAAAACACACCTAATTGTATAAAACAAAGAAGGCAGCAACTCCAATGCCTAAGCTTATGGAATTACTGCCTCTTATATTATGAAAGAAGAAATTATTCTACATCGCTATAGTCCAAGATATTCTTCTTATTTGCCAATATTCTGTCGTATTCGTCTTTTGAGCCTACAACAATCTTTTCAAACTCACGCTGACCTGTACCGGCAGGAATCAAGTGACCGCAAATCACATTTTCCTTCATACCTTCCAGCTTGTCAACCTTACCGTTGATAGCAGCTTCGTTAAGAACCTTAGTAGTTTCCTGGAATGAAGCGGCAGACATGAAGCTTGAAGTCTGAAGAGCAGCTCTTGTAATACCCTGAAGTATCTGAGTAGATGTTGCAGGAACTGCATCACGTACTTCAACCAACTTGAGGTCACGACGTTTCAACAAGCTGTTTTCATCTCTCAACTTACGAGCTGTAACAATCTGTCCCGGTTTGAGGTTCTGTGAATCACCTGCATCCACAACAACTTTCTTACCCCAGATTCTGTCGTTCTCTTCGTTGAATTCCAGACGGTCAACCACCTGAAGTTCGAGGAATCTTGTATCTCCCGGTTCGTCAATCTGTACTTTACGCATCATCTGACGTACGATGATTTCAAAGTGCTTATCGTTAATCTTCACACCC
>NZ_DXVR01000131.1:0-5808 GCF_019417265.1 Bacteroides sp. | reverse complement strand
ACTTATTTGTGAATTACTCATATATATAAAATTAATTTTGAATAGTTACTTATTAGCCTCGGCTTGTATGATATTAGCGTCTACAACTTATGTTGATGCCAAAAAGCCGGAAAAGAACTATCTCCCAGAAGCAGGAGATGTTACTATTGGAATTAATGCAATTCCATTCTTAGATTATTTAGGTAACTGTTTCAGTGATGCGGGTAATAACACAATAGATGCCAACAAAATCGGAGGCATTCCTTCCGTTATAGGACTCAACAACCCTACAATGTCTATTTTCGGTAAATATTTCCTTACAGACCAAACAGCTTTAAGACTTAATGTGGGAATTGGAATCAATTCAACAACTAAAAGTGCATATGTTACAGATGATGCTGCTGTAGCTGAAGATCCTCTAAGTGTAGACTTGGTAGAAGATACATACAAATTAAGGGAATCAGGAATGTCTGTAGCTATAGGCTATGAATGGCGCAGAGGCGGAAAACGTCTTCAAGGTTTTTGGGGTGGACAAGCTGTTTTAGCTTATTCCAACAATAAGCATTTCTTCGGATATGGAAACGCCATTACTGAAATTAATCAAAATCCTACAAGTATTAACTGGACTTCCGCACCTTCTTTATCTGATAACATCGGCGGCAACTCACGCCTCCTCATGCAGAGCGACGGTAGCAGCTGGACATACGGTGTAGGCGGTTTCGTAGGTGTAGAATACTACATTGCTCCTAAGATTTCAATCGGTTGCGAAATGTCACTCAATCTGCTTTGGACTACAGGTAGTAAGAAATACCAGAAATCAGAACGTTTCAATCCTGACTTCAACAGAGTAGAAGAAAACACAAGATGGACCGGTAAAAGTGATTCAGGCTTCCGTTTCGGAACAGAAAACATCGGAACTTCTTTGTTCGTTGCATTCAGTTTCTAATATAACTTATTTCACAAAAAAACTCGCCGAGCAGTTTCGGCGAGTTTTTTATGTTTTGAAATAATCTAAAACTATTTTGTCAGTTCCACATCATAGCTTGCAGCATCCTTGCAAGTAAACTTCAGGACTGTCTGCTTCTTATCAGAAGATACTACCTTGCAGAAAGGAGTTTCCCTGACATTCCATTTACCTTTCAGAGTAATGGTAACAGGAATTTCCTGACTTTCATCAAACTTCCACGGACGGGAATAGATACTGCGCTCCTTTCTCTTTCCATTCTCATCGAAAGCCTCATCACTGTCGCCACGATATAAAGCCAAATCCGGCTGGGCTACTGTAAGCAGGACTTTGTCCTTTGCGTCATTTACCATCAGAAGACATGAGGTATCTGCTTTCAGTACAAGACCTTTTGGCAGTTCGGTCTCAGGAGTTTCAAACAGCACGTACGAAGTAAGTTTACCATCGGCAGTTCTTACTATATGTGCATTTCTATCACGCTGAAGAACCTTATATGCAGGTTTCTTGGCAAACTTGCTTAAAGCTGCAGCATCAGTGCGCGGAAGAACCGCATATTCATATCCCTTAGCCTTCGGAGCTTTGCCGTGTGCTACAACCAAAGATACCCAGTCGCCGGTAGTAGGCTTGGTGCTGCGCTCGCCTACGGTAGTCTGAGGGAAGTTTTTCTCAAATTTAGATTCTGCAGAAGTTTCCTTTGAAAGATAGTAACCTACTCCGTTCGGGTCAATGAAAGTTCTGCCGTCCGATGTATAATCAGTCCAGTAATTCTTCATTTCAGGAGTTACGGCTGCAAGCTGGAATACTGTAGTTTCCGTTTCGTATTCCTTATTGTCATTCTCTATATCAGAACCGAGGCACACAATAGTCCCGTCGAAGAAGTGATATGACTTTCTTGCCCTGTGCGAACCATTGTATTTGTCATGCTCGTGAAGCTTCATACCGAAGTTTCCGTTTGTACCGGCCTGCGACAGTCCTCCGGCAAAAGCCTCATCGGAATAAAGCATTTCTTCCATACCGGAATATGTATCCACATTCAATACTACGGCACGGAGCTTGTCAAAAGGCAGATGTATGGATGTCGCTCCCGAAATACGATTCCAGTCGAATCCGTTTTCCTGCCATCCTGAAGTAGCGAAAGTGACGAGCTGCCCCGGCTTTCCGGTAAGTATCTGCATACTTCCGTGCGCAAGGTATCGGCCATAAAAATTGGCATCAAGATAGTGTTCGGCAGCCCAGAGATATCTGGAATGGCCTCTGACTACTGCTGCCCAGTTTTCGCGACGCTGCACGCTTACACATCCGTAGCCAAGCGCAAGATTTCCCTGTGGCTCCGGTTCAGGCTTGTAACCACTATCCTCGAGCTGTTTTTTCAGTTCAAGTTCAAGCGCATTGGATGTACGAGGCAAATAATCGGGTGCATCCTTATCTATAGAACCGCTCAATGACATCAGGCGCAGGTATGCCGCTGCCATATCAGGGTCAATGTTTTTCTTTCCATCAGGTGTACCGGCTATTGCCATCATTGCATACTGTACAGGTATAAGCTGTCCCTTTCCGTTAGGGTGTCGGCCTGACATTGACAATGACCACTGGCGCGTGTTACAGTAAAAACGCATAGCCAAAAGCACATTCTTGACTGTATTGTGCGCTTCTTCAGACAGTCTGAGGTCTGTACCGCTGAAAAGATAAATCATGTTTGTAGCTCCGTCAAGACCTCCAACGGCATATGCCGGATAGTTATTGCAATGATGGAAAGATGCTCCATCTGCCTTGAACGAGCCCATCAATCCCGGTGCCGGGCGACATCCGTAGTCTATCCATCTGGAGAACGAGCGCAGATACTGAAGTTTTTCAGGAGTGTCCTCCATTATGAGTATGCTGGCTATACGTCCCTGAGTCTGAGTATTGAACGTATCTATATCTATACCGTTTCCGGTTGGTTTAGGATATACTTCGTTTGCAATGGAGTACCAGCGGAGAGTATTCTCTGCTTCCTGCAGTTTTCCTCTTTTTCTGAGTACGTCCTTCATAAGGAAGTACGCCGGATAGAGTCCGCGCATGCTGTAGCCATAATGATGAATATTTCCCCAGCAGCTGCCATAAGCCACACCTTGGTCTGTGATATGGTCGTACATGGCATTGAAAATATATTCCAACTCTTCGCGGTCGGCATCCTTGGTAGCATTGTTATATGCCACAGCAACACGCTTCATCAGGTTGAAGTACTTGTTCATCTCCATACCTAATTTTGTAAACATATCCTTGTCCCATCCTTCTGTCATACGCTCATATGCCTCAGCCTGACGCACCATGAAGATTGGCATACCGCTCACCTTACCGTTCTTATATACTATATTATATTGTTCGAAGGCTTTCCTGACAGCCTTTACTTCCTTCTCTGTAAGTTTGGAAGGAGTGTACAGCATATCGCGGAATTTCTTCTCCATAAGCTGGATGTCCTGTCTGTTCTTTTCTGTTAGTTCAGTGAGTTCTATATCCGGTTTCCAGAGAGAATGCGGATAAATCTGCAACCAGTGGTTTATTGTTCCCTTGTTTACGAACGGCACCTGCACATCGGCTGTCTGCTGGCGCGGGTCCACCTTGCTGGCAGTAACAATATGGTCAAAATACAGAGTTCCTTCTACGTCCGGAGCCTGAACACGGATTTCATTCATACCTTCCTCGGGTGTACCTTCCATATCTCTCTCGTAGCAAACCCATGCGGCACGCCATCCGGTGAAATTTATACCGAACGGGAAAGAAGTACAGACCTTACCGTCCTTGAGAAACTCAAAACGGATTTTCTTGTCCTGAGCTTTTTCATTATACACCCAAACTATGAAGGCCGACAAATAGAGGTCCTTGCCGGTAGAATCAAGTTTCTCAAATTTCAAATCTTTCTTGAAAGACAGTACGGAACCCGGCTGATATGTCCACTTCATACAGTGAAGTCCATCTTTATAATGTTCGTCATTAATGCCTAATGAGCCTTGCGAAGTCGTGATAAAAGACGGTACAGTACCATCCTCAAACGAAAGTAGGCGTTCGTGTTTGACCACCTGGGCAGAAGCTCCAAAAGCCACAAATGAGGCCATGGCCAAACCTAATTTGGCCCTAAATTTAAGATTAATAATTTCTTTCATAAATAATTTTATTTAAGTTAACCGATATATTCAAACATATTTATATTAACCTCGGCAAATATACAAATTTCTTTTCAATTATATAAATGACGAGGTTAATAAAATATTATAATGGATTAATCCACAAATCTGATTTTCTCAGCTTTTCGCGGTTTGGCGGCAGGCGATTCATCAGGATAGCCGAAAGCAATGGCATAAAGCAAATTATAGTTCTCGGGCAATTCCAGGCGTTTGAGCAATCCTTCTGCCTCCGGAGATTTCAAAGTCCTTACTATACCTCCAAGACAGCAGGAACCAATCCCCATGGACTGGGCTGTGAGAATCATATTTCCGCCAAGCAGACCGCAATCCACTTGCGACAAATCGTAAGTAGTGTCATTTGCGATAAACACCAATGCCGGTGCACCATATGCAGCAGGGCGCACCTTCGATACATCCATCCCTCCGGCTACAGCCAATTTGGTATTAAGAGAATCAATCTCTGCCAGGAGTTCCGGAGTATCAACCACACGTATTTCCCATGACTGCCTTCCCATACCGTTCGGAGCATTTATTCCACATTCCAAAATCTGTTGCAGCTTGTCTTTTTCTACAGGCTGCTGTTTGTATTTACGGATGCTCCTGCGAGCCATAATGGTTTCTACCACCTGATTTTCAGCACCTGAAACAGCCTTTTCAGCTTCCGCATTCTTGGGCGACGGTGTACATGAACATAAAGCCGCTATTCCGGCCAACAGCAATAATTTAGGATTTGTTCTCATATTTGAAATTTTAATAGTGATTCAGTATTCATTTGCGCCTCATGATGCGAAGCTTAGCTTTCAGACTGTCATCCACACGGAATGACTCTATAGCCTTCTGTATGGATTTGTTATATGTAAAGTTGTCGAGGGAAGAACGTGACAAATAATCCATAGTCTTTTCCGGATATTTAACGAAACAGTATGATAAAGCCCATGCCACAGCCATCTTGACATAATACCCTTCGTGTCTGATACCGTCAAGCAGATTGAGAAGTTCGTCTATATGGGCATCATCTATAAAATACACCATTGCCATCACCACACCGAAACGTATCTCATATTCCCCATCGGCATGCATAAATGTTTTCAGATATTCCCAGATTCTGTCCGCATGCAATGAAACATATTTTTTCCCTCCGGCAAACTTGAACGTATCGCATACAGACCAGCTGTTGATTATTTTTACGAAACGTGTGACACGTGCCAGATATTTCTCAATGTCATTATCGGGTTTTATACATCCCAAAACCATTCCCTGAAGCATTCTCTCCTCCATGTAGAATGTTGATGCAGTAGCAAGATATGCCTCCCAATCCGATTTGGCTATTCCCGCCGCCAGTTTCCTAAGGTCAGGAATACGCAGACCAAGAACATTTTCCACTCCCGGATTGAGTGTCTGTGCAAACTGCTTGCTGGAGTTTTCCGAAAGCTTCAGCAGGTGTTCCTTTATAGAAAGGCCATTGTAAAGAAATTCGTTCATACGGACATTAAAATTAAGTTCCAAAAATGCATTTTCAAAACGCTTCGTCGTTTGGGTTAAAATGCTTCGTCGTTTAAAGTCAAACGCCTCGTCGTTTTTTTATGCCTGATTTTTTAGTAATGTTTCTACAAAGAAAAGAAATAATTTCTATTATTGCACATATTCAATCCTTAATTCCGCAACATAATTGATAATTATTTTTATAAGTTCCTGAGCAAC
>NZ_DXVR01000130.1:1061-5828 GCF_019417265.1 Bacteroides sp. | reverse complement strand
GGCATATACAGAACACATTATATATAATGTAAATTGTTATCTTTGCATAACAAAACGATTTTATCAGATTTTTTATGAAAAAATACATTTTAGATTTGACTGTAACTGAGAACGTGCGTTTGCACAATAATTATGTTCTCATAAAGCTTACACAGGAGGAACCGCTTCCTGAAATGCTTCCGGGACAGTTTGCAGAGATAAGAATAGATGGTTCGAACACCACTTTCCTGCGACGTCCTATCTCTATTAATTATGTAGACCGTAAAACAAACGAAGTATGGTTCTTGGTACAGCTCGTTGGCGACGGTACAAGAAAACTGGCTACCGTAAATAAAGGTGATACAGTGAATGTGGTACTTCCTTTAGGCAACGGGTTCTCTATGCCTGAGAATACAGAGAAGAAACTTCTGCTTGTTGGCGGAGGTGTAGGAACCGCTCCTATGCTGTACTTGGGAGAAGCATTGAAGAAGATGGGATGCAAACCGGTGTTCCTGCTTGGAGCACGTTCGGCAAACGACCTGCTGCAGATGGAACAGTTTGAAGCTCTTGGCGAAGTATATACCACTACTGAAGACGGTTCGGCCGGTGAGAAAGGATATGTGACAATGCACAGTATTCTGAAAAATACCAGGTTCGACATGATTTATACTTGTGGTCCGAAACCGATGATGATGGCTGTAGCGAAATATGCCAAGGAGAACGACATCGAATGTGAAGTGTCACTCGAAAATACTATGGCATGCGGTGTAGGTGCATGTCTGTGCTGCGTTGAGAACACACAGGAAGGTCATGTGTGCGTATGTAAAGAAGGTCCGGTATTTAATTATAAGAAATTATTATGGCAGATTTAAGTGTAAACATAGGAAAGCTGAATATGGCAAACCCGGTGATGACTGCATCGGGAACTTTCGGTTACGGTCTGGAATTCGAGGATTTTGTTGACCTCGAGAAAATCGGAGGTATAATAGTAAAAGGAACCACTCTTCATCATCGTGAAGGTAACCCGTATCCACGTATGGCAGAAACTCCTATGGGTATGCTGAATGCCGTGGGACTGCAGAACAAGGGTGTGCATTATTTCGTGGATAATATCTATCCGAAAACCAAAGATATCAAGACTAACATGATAGTAAACGTGTCAGGTTCGCAGATAGAAGATTATGCTGAAACGGCACGTATCATAAATGAGTTGGACAACATCCCTGCAATAGAACTCAACATATCTTGCCCTAACGTAAAACAGGGAGGTATGGCTTTCGGAGTGACAGCAAAGGGTGCTGCCGAAGTAGTAAAAGCAGTAAGAGATGTTTACAACAAGACGCTTATAGTTAAACTCTCGCCTAACGTGACAGATATCACTGAAATAGCACGTGCAGCAGAAGGTGCAGGAGCTGACAGCGTTTCGCTTATCAACACTCTGCTGGGTATGGCCATCGATGCAGAAAAGCGCAAGCCGATACTATCAACAGTAACAGGCGGTATGAGCGGTGCTGCAGTGAAACCTATCGCTCTGCGAATGGTATGGCAGGTGGCTAAAGCAGTGAACATCCCTGTTATCGGACTCGGTGGTATCATGAACTGGAAAGATGCTGTGGAATTCATGCTTGCTGGAGCAACAGCCATTCAGATAGGTACTGCAAACTTCATTGATCCGGCCATTACAGTGAAAGTGGCAGAAGGTATCAATGACTATCTTGACCGTCACGGATACTCATCTGTACGCGATATTATCGGTGCGCTGGAAGTATAAGAAAACGGATATTTATAGCCATAGGATGAAGATTCTGTGGCTATATTTTTTATGGCTATTATATTTAAAATCTAAAAAATGAAAAAGCTTCTCTTATTCGTCACTTGCGTGGCATTGACAGTGTCATGTGCCAGTGTAAAGGAAAAACGAAGCTTTTTATATTTTAATCCTGAAGCAAGTCCGGACGCAAACGCTTAGTCCTCTCGAGCGACTGCTGGAACTCCCATTCACGAATCTTGGCTTCATGACCTGAAAGAAGGATATCAGGCACTTTCCAGCCTTTATATTCAGAAGGACGTGTGTAGACAGGAGGAGCAAGCAGATTATCCTGGAAAGAGTCAGACAGAGCAGACTGCTCGTCGGAAATGACTCCCGGAATAATACGCACAACAGCATCAGCTATGACTGCAGCAGCAAGTTCGCCACCGGTGAGTACATAGTCGCCTATGCTTATTTCCTTTGTTATGAAATGCTCACGGATACGATAGTCTATACCTTTGAAATGTCCGCAAAGTATCATCAGATTCTCCTGCAATGAAAGTGAGTTGGCCATTGGCTGGTCGAACTTCTCACCGTCAGGACTTGTAAAGATTATTTCATCATAATGCCTCTGTTCCTTCAGTGCCGAAATACATCGGTCTATAGGTTCAATCTTCATCACCATACCTGCACAACCGCCAAAAGGATAATCATCCACACGGCGATATTTATCCGTGGTATAATCCCGTAGATTGTGGATATGTATCTCGGCTATACCTTTCTTCTGCGCACGGCTCATTATGGAGCAGTTGAAGAAACCTTCTATCATCTCAGGCAATACGGTTATAATGTCTATTCTCATATTTTATAGTTGTGTAGTTGTTAGTAGTTGCAAAAATACACATAATACTCCGTACTTATGGCGGCAAGATAAGTTTTTTTGCTAAATTTGCATTACTAACACCGTAAATATTATGACAAATCCGGAAATAGAAAGAATATACCAGTTGCGTGAAGAACTTCACACACACAACTATAACTATTATGTGATGAACTCGCCTGTGATAAGCGACATGGAATTCGACCATATGATTCGCGAACTGCAGGAACTCGAGGCCAAATATCCCGAAACATACGACGAAAACTCTCCTACGATGAGAGTGGGCAGCGATATCAGTAAAGATTTCGTACAAGTGGAGCATAAATACCCTATGCTCTCGCTTGGAAATACCTATTCGGAAGAAGAGGTTTCCGACTTCTATGAGAGAGTAAGAAAATCGCTGAATGAGGAATTCGAAATATGTTGCGAAATGAAATTCGACGGAACATCAATCTCGCTTACATACGAAAATGGCAAACTGATAAGAGCCGTGACGAGAGGTGACGGAGTGAAAGGTGACGACGTGACTGACAACGTAAAAACCATCCGCACGGTTCCGCTTGTACTGAAAGGCGACAATTATCCGCAGAGTTTCGAGATAAGAGGTGAGATTCTCATGCCATGGGATGTATTCGAAAAGCTGAACAAGGAACGCGAGGCTAAGGAAGAACCACTGTTCGCAAACCCAAGAAATGCGGCATCAGGAACTCTTAAACAGCAGAATTCATCGGTTGTGGCATCCAGAAAGCTTGATGCCTATCTGTATTATCTGCTTGGTGACAATCTTCCTCACGACGGACACTATGAGAATCTGCAGGAAGCACGCAAATGGGGTTTCAAAATCTCCGACACTACAAAGAAGGTGAAGACACTGCAGGAAGTCTTCGATTTCATAAAGTATTGGGATACCGAAAGAAAAAATCTGCCGGTAGCTACAGACGGTATAGTTCTGAAAGTAAACTCACTCCGACAGCAAAAGAATCTTGGATATACGGCCAAATCGCCACGATGGGCCATCGCATATAAGTTTCAGGCAGAAAAAGCCCTGACCAAGCTCCGGAAGGTTACATATCAGGTGGGCAGAACGGGAGCCATTACTCCGGTAGCCAACCTTGACCCTGTTCAGTTGTCAGGTACAGTAGTGAAACGTGCATCACTGCACAATGCCGATATCATAGCCGGTCTGGACCTCCACGAAGGAGATATGGTATATGTGGAAAAAGGCGGAGAGATTATCCCGAAAATCACCGGTGTGGACACAGATTCGCGTATTCCGGGAAGCAAACCGGTGGAATTCATCACTCACTGTCCGGAGTGTGGAGAACCGCTGACAAGATTCGAAGACGAAGCTGCACATTACTGTACAAACGAAGACTCATGTCCTCCTCAGATTAAGGGAAAGATAGAGCACTTCATAAGCCGAAAAGCTATGAACATAGAGGGACTGGGACCTGAAACAGTCGATTTGTTCTACCAGGAAGGAATGATAAACAATGCAGCCGACCTGTATGAACTGAAAGAGCAGGAAATAGCAAAACTTGAAAGGTTCGGAGAGAAATCGGCACAGAACATAATGGCAGGCCTGGAGGCATCAAAACAGGTAGGATTCGAACGTGTGATATTTGCTCTGGGTATAAGATTCGTAGGAGAAACGGTAGCCAAGAAGCTCGCAAAATCGGTAAAAAATATAGACACTCTGATATCTGCATCGAAGGAAGAACTCATTGCCATTGACGAGATAGGGGAGAAAATAGCCGAAAGTATCATTCATTTCTTCAGCAGCGAGAAAAACAGGATTTTAGTGGAAAGACTGAAAGCTGCCGGACTGAAGATGGAGGTGGATGCAGAAGAAGTTTCCATGGCCTCAAACATCCTTGAAGGACAGTCGGTAGTGATAAGCGGAGTATTTGCGGTTCATTCGCGCGACGAATACAAGGATATAATAGAAAAGCATGGCGGAAAGAACGTAGGAAGCATATCGAAGAAAACAAGCTTTATACTCGCCGGAGAAAATATGGGACCGAGCAAGTTGGAAAAAGCAAAAGCCTTAGGCATAAAGATAATGAGCGAAACGGAATTTCTGAATATGATTTCCAGCAATACGGAAAAGACACAAACCGCATCGCACAAAGAGGAAGTAAAGAAAACTGCCACAAAC
>NZ_DXVR01000130.1:0-1051 GCF_019417265.1 Bacteroides sp. | reverse complement strand
GATTCAAAAATTCATCAATATATCCAAAAAAAGTGATAGAAAAATAGTTTTAAAAGAAAATATTAGTACTTTTGTAACTATTAAATGCGTATATAATTAAATTATGATACAAAGAAGATTGAAAGGAATGGGAGTGGCGCTTATCACACCATTCAAGGAAGACGGAAGTGTAGACTATGATTCACTGCTCAGATTAGTTGAATATCAGGTACAAAACGGTATAGATTTTCTCTGTGTTTTAGGAACAACAGCAGAAACTCCGACACTGACAGCAGAGGAAAAGAAGAAGATAAAATCACTTGTAATAGAGAGAGTTAACGGAAGAGTTCCTATTCTTCTCGGAGTGGGAAGCAACTGTACCCAGACAGTAATCGACACCATAAAGAATGACGATATGACAGGTGTGGATGCACTGCTGATAGCTGTACCATATTACAACAAGCCTTCGCAGGAAGGTATATACCAGCACTATAAGACTATAGCACAATCTACAAATCTTCCTATCGTTCTGTACAATGTTCCCGGACGTACGGGAGTGAACATGACTGCTGCTACAACACTCCGATTAGCTCACGATTTCGACAATATAGTAGCTATCAAGGAAGCATCAGGAGATATCTCTCAGATGGATGAGATTATCAAGAAGAAACCGGCAAACTTCGATGTCATTTCAGGTGACGACGGAATAACATTCCCATTGATTACTCTCGGAGCTGTAGGTGTAATTTCTGTTATCGGAAATGCATTCCCAAGAGAATTCAGCCGCATGACAAGACTTGCTTTAGCCGGCGACTACAACAGTGCACTTACGATACATCATCAGTTTACCGAACTCTTCAAGCTTCTGTTCGTAGACGGAAATCCTGCAGGAGTTAAAGCAATGCTCAGCATGATGGGAATGATTGAGAACCGTCTCCGCCTGCCTCTTGTTCCAACAAGAATTACTACATACGAAGAAATGCGTAAGGTTCTCGAAGGTTTGAAGGTTAAATGCTAAATAGCATACAGATAGAAAAACTAATACAGAAATAAAATCCGGCCTGTAGATTTA
>NZ_DXVR01000013.1:0-47186 GCF_019417265.1 Bacteroides sp. | reverse complement strand
AGGCAAACGCCCAACTTCTTGATTTTCAATCAAAGTCCAATTTAGAGCGAGTTAAAGCTATTAACAAATATCTTGAATATATGGGTAAGCAAAAACTTCGCCTTAAATCTATTAAGGTGCAACAACGTTCTTATTTGGAAAATGTAATTACTAATGCAGATTATCAGTTCTTAAAGAAAAAACTGAAAATGGAAGATAATCTAACATGGTATTTTGTTGTTCGTTTTTTGGCTGCTACCGGTGCAAGAGTGAGTGAACTCATTCAATTGAAGGTAGAGCATATTTATTTGGGGTATTATGATATTTATACTAAAGGTGGTAAGATTAGGAGGATATATATTCCTAAATTACTTAAACAAGAAGCCGTAGTTTGGTTGGAGGAACAAAAAAGAAGTTCTGGTTATATTTTTTTGAATAGATTTGGAGAAAGAATAACTACCCGTGGTATATCTCAGCAGCTTAAGAATTATGCCAATAAATATGGTATGAATGAAAAAGTTGTTTATCCTCATTCTTTCAGACATCGGTTCGCAAAAAACTTTTTGGAGAAGTTTAATGATATATCTTTACTTGCCGACCTAATGGGGCATGAGAGTATTGAGACAACTCGTATTTACTTGAGGAGAAGTAGCAGTGAACAACAGGCTATAATTGATAAGATTATTACTTGGTAAGGTATTGATAGCAGATTAGACCTGAAATGATTATAGGTCTGGTCTGCTATTGATTTAATAACATACGGATTATAGTTTAAAATAATAACATTTTTTTATAAGTTTGCATTTGTAATATTATTAATAAAAAATCATGTACATCAAAGAACATAACATACTATCCACCAACCGAATAGGAAAAATATTCGATAGTACATCAGCCACATACAAATATTTCTGGTTTCTGTCAATTATGCAGATTCATGCAAAGACAGAGAACTTAAATATAAACGTATGGGATATTGTTACGCGAATGGTTGCCAATGCATGGTATCCGATACATTATTTCAAATTGTCATTTGGAAAATCAGATTCATTATATGGGATTGTAAATCAACTTCATAAGGAAATTAATATTCCTATTGATGCAGGAGTGGAATCAGTTGTAGAAAGTATAAACTCGTATAATGAGAGTCCTTTTGTTAAGAAACTGTTACGCACGCTTACATCGTATGTGCCTTACAAATTCTTGAGTCCATGGCTTGGTTCATCAACTGATAGAGAAATAGTGAGACGTTCACAGATGTTAGAGAATGATTGTCTGTATTCCATTCATAAAGAAGGGACAGATTTTTATATCAATATCAATCCAAAATGGAATGATTTCCTGCACAGGCATTACAATGTGCTGATGGATTTTGCTTACTGGAATCTTACTTTATTTCTTCAGGCAAGAAATCCGAATGTTCCTGCTATACCAAATAAGTTGATTAGACCTGAGATTAGAAATAGTCTGACTGCACAACATCATTATTGGAATGATATAATAAGGCTTTCGGGGCCTGTGAGCTGTATTTATACAGGACGGGAGTTGTATATAAATGAATATGAACTTGACCATTTTATACCGTGGAGCTTTGTTTCGCATGATTTGCTTTGGAATCTGATTCCTGCTGATGGGAGTATTAATTCATCGAAAAGCAACCGGTTGCCGGATTTGAATATATATCTTCCTAAATTGGCTTCAATGCAATTACACGGACTTAAAACCTTTATAAAATTAGATAAGAAATCGAAAATACTTGAAGATTTTATCTCGTTGGGTTATACTGCAAATGAATTGGTAAATATGAGTGACGTGGAATTTCTTAATATCTTTGAGCGTACGTTTACTCCTATGAATCAGATAGCTTTAAATATGGGATTTGAAACCTGGAAATACTGATATTATGGAAAAAATAAATCATCCTTATTTGACGGCAATCAGACGAACAAGTTTGTCTGTGCCGACTCGTTTTCTGAAGGAACATAACTTGCTGAACGGAAGAATTTTAGACTTCGGTTGTGGCTACGGTTTTGATACAGATGAGTTACATAAACAGGGATATGATATCACTGGATATGATTATTATTACAGGCCAGACTATCCAGAGGGGAAGTTTGATACCATAATCTGTAATTATGTGCTCAATGTGCTTGAACCGTATGCGCAGGCAGAGGTGATGATGAATGTAACAAATTTGCTTGAACCTAACGGGACTGCTTATTTTGCAGTGAGAAGGGATATTAAGGAAGAGGGATTCAGACTGCATGCTATCCATAGGCAATATACTTATCAGTGTAACGTAAGGTTGCCGTTCAAGAGTCTGGAATGTAATTCAAGTTATGAATTATATCAGTATAATCATTTTAATAAGTTGCCAAGAACGGTAGAAAATGGATGTCCGTTCTGTAGGCTGTCAAGGCGTGTTGAAATAATATGCGAAACAGCTACTTGTGTGGCATTTTATGATGGCTATCCTGTATCTCCGGGGCATGCTCTTATTATCCCTAAAAGACATGTTGCTTCATATTTCGATTTGACTAACCATGAAAGGGAAGCAATGAATGTTATGCTTCAGTATGTCAGACAGAAAATAGATGAAAGGTTTCATCCTGACGGCTACAATATAGGAATAAATGTGAATGAGGCTGCCGGTCAGTCTGTATTTCATGTGCATATGCACGTTATTCCAAGATATAAGGGGGATGTGCCTAACCCTAAAGGTGGGGTAAGGGGTGTTATACCGAACAAGCAGAATTATAATGCTGCTCCATTGAAAAATGAAACTATAGAAGTGCCGAAGCCTGAAAAGAAGAAAGCCTATACTGTGGAACAGAAAAGAAGCGAACACGGAAATGCTTATGTTCCATGGGATGATGAAGCAGACAGACTGCTTTGCCGTATGTATGACGAGGGTAAAAGCATCAGTCTGCTTTCTGATATATTTGAACGTACACAGGGCGCAATAAGAAGTCGCCTCAAGAAATTGGGAAAAATAGAATAATCTTCCAACGATTTTTTTACCTTTGTAGAATCTAATAACACCGAACAACATGGAAAATCAAATAATCAAGAAAGAGAAAAACGATATAGAGAAACACTATCCTTATGACATAGGGTTGGCATTCAGCGGTGGTGGAGCAAAGGGATTTGCCCATCTCGGAGCTTTGCAGGCACTGGAAGAGAAGGGTATAAGGCCGGATATAATAGCCGGAACGAGTGCGGGAGCCATAGTAGGGGCTTTCTATGCTTGCGGATTTAAGCCTAAGGAGATTCTGGAGATGTTTATGAAGCATGACGTAAAGGATTTTCTAAGCTTTACTTTGCCTAAAGAGTCTTTCCTTAAGTATGACGGATTCAGGAAATTTATGGAGAAAACATTCCCGGTAAAGAGACTTGAGGAATTGAAAATACCGCTATATACAGTGGCTGCTGATTTTGATAATGGACTGTGTAAGGTATTTACCGAGGGTGAACTTGTTCCAAGGGTGTTGGCTTCGTGTACAATACCTATTGTGTTCAAACCTATAAAGATAGACGGGGTGAGATATGTGGACGGAGGACTGTTTAAGAATTTCCCGGTCTCTCCGATACGTGGCTTGTGTCGTAAGGTTATAGGGGTGAATGTTTCTCCAAAAATGGTGGAGGAATATGAGGACAACGTCCTGCATGTGGCTGTACGTTCTTATCAGTTTATGTTCAAGCAGAATGCTGTTGAGGATTCAAAATTGTGTGACTTGCTGCTGGAGGTGGACTCGATAGATGAAGTCAGTACCTTTGACCTGAAAAATGCTTACAAGATATATGAACAGGGCTATGTACAGATGGTAGAACTGCTGGAGAAGAATAATAATTAAAAATTAAGAATTAATGGTTCTTGGTTGTTGGAAACTTTATGAATGGAACTAAAAACCAATAACTCAAAAACTTAAAAACTCATACACATGGAAAAATTATCGAACAGCGAACTGCAGATAATGGTGTCGGCCGATGGTGCCGAACTTTGCAGCTTACAGTGTAACGGAAAGGAGTATTTGTGGCAGGCTGACCCTGCTTACTGGAACAGACATTCGCCGGTACTTTTCCCTATTGTGGGAAGGGTGTGGGACAATACATACAGATGCTGCGGTGAGACTTATCTGCTCGGACAGCATGGTTTCGCACGCGATATGAAGTTTCAGCTTGTGAGTCTGAAGGATGACGAGGTGTGGTACAGGCTGACGGACAATGAGGAAACTCACAAGAAATATCCTTACAGTTTCTGTCTTGAGATAGGCTACAGAATTGAACAGAAGAAGATTCATGTGAGGTGGAGGGTGAAGAACACCGGCAAGGGGGATATGTATTTCCAGATTGGAGCGCATCCGGCTTTCTATTTTCCGGGATATGATGCTGACACTAAGGAACGCGGTTTCTTCGGATTCGACAGAAAAGAGGGGCTGGAATATATCCTGATTGGCGACAAGGGGTGTGCGAATACTGACGTGCGCTATCCTCTGGAATTGAAGGACGGACTTTTGCCTATGGATACTTCTACTTTCGATGGTGATGCATTGATATTGGAAAACGGACAGGTGGGTGAGGTGGCTCTCTATGACAACTCGCGCAAGGCTGTGCTCCGTCTGCTGTTCGATGCGCCTGTGGTGGGACTGTGGTCGCCTCCGGGAAAGAATGCTCCGTTTGTATGCATTGAGCCGTGGTACGGACGTTGCGACAGAATGAATTTTGAAGGAGAATATAAGGATAAGGACTGGATTCAGTATCTGCCGGAGAATGGTACGTTCGATGGCGGATATGTGATTGAAATAATGGAATAGGGATTTTATGAAGATTATACACACCAGCGACTGGCATTTGGGACATACTTTATATGAACATGACAGGACGGTGGAGCATGAGGCTTTCCTGAAGCAGCTCAGGGATATTGTGGAGGAGGAAAGGCCGGATGCTCTTCTTGTCTGTGGGGATATCTATGACCGTACGAATCCTTCTACTTCGGTGCAGAAGATGTATTACAAGGCTCTGTTAGGTATGCATTCGGTATGCGCGGAGATGGCTGTTGTGGTGACAGCCGGAAACCATGACAGCAAGGCGATGTTGGAGCTGGGACGCGAACTGTGGCTCATGGCAGGGGTGAGGGTTATCGGTCAGTTGGAGAAGAAGGACGGAACGGTAGACCTGGACAGGCATATCATCGGTATAAAGGATGACGGTGGGGTGACTAAGGGGTATGTGGTGGCTGTGCCTCACATATTCGACCAGAATTATCCGCTGATGGACGAGGACTGTCCGAAAGACAAGCGCAGGTGTGAGTTCTTCAAGGCCTTGCAGGAGAGGGTGAAGGATATAAATACGGACGGACTGCCGGTGGTGATGATGGCGCATATGACGGTGGCGAACTGCAACTTTGAGGGGCAGGAGGCGGACACTGTGGGAGGTATAGGCGAGGTGTCGCAGGAGGAGCTTGGAACGGGATATGACTATATCGCATTGGGGCACATACATTATCCGCAGACTCTGAAAGGGAGAGATGGTGTGGCAAGATATTCGGGCTCGCCTGTTCCTGTCAGCTTTGACGAGAATTATCCGCACTCGGTTTCTGTCGTGACTGTGGAGAGGGGACGCGAACCGGAAATAAGGGAAATCAGAATAAAGAATGTGCGTCCTATGCTGACTGTACCTGCTGTGCCTTCCGCGTTTCAGGAGGCTCTGGACGGGCTTTCGGCTATTGGGGATGAAGAGGAGTGTTATGTAAGGCTTAATATTCTTCTTCGGGAACCTATGCCGGCCGATTATATGGAGAAGATAGCCGGGGCACTGGAAGGGAAGCGTGCGGCGTACTGCTACTGCAAGATTACCAGGCCGGAGGTGGAGGCTGTGGCGGATGCTACGGCTGTGACTTATGACGAGTTCAGGGAGCTTACACCTATTGATGTGGCACAGAGATTCTATAGGGCGAGATTCGGCGAGGATATGCCGGAACGTATGTCGGAAATGATTGGGGAGGCTGTGAAGAGGTATGAAACTTATTAAACTTATAATAGAGAATATCGCGTCGATAGAGTCGGCAGAGATTGATTTTGACAGGGGATCGTTAGGCGATGCCTCTGTCTTTCTTATCACGGGTGATACGGGGGCGGGAAAGTCTACGATTTTAGACTCTATCTGCCTTGCTTTGTATAACACTACTCCGAGGCTGAATATGGCTTCTGGTACGAAATCGAACTTCGGAACGGATAATATAACTGCCCGAAATACTTCCAACCTGCTCAGGCATGGGGCACGTCAGGCTTCGGCTGTGCTCCGGTTTACGGGTACGGACGGATTGGAGTATGAGGCGGTATGGCAGGTGAGGAGGAACAGGAACAATAAGCTTACCTCGCCGGAACAGACTCTGACATGGGGCGATGTGACACTCCGGAATGCTGATGCGGTGAAGAGGATTACTGAAGTAGCTGTAGGGCTGGACTTTGAGCAGTTCTGCCGTACTACGATGTTGGCGCAGGGACAGTTCACTCAGTTTCTGAAAAGTAAGGATGACGAGAAATCGGAAATCTTAGAGAAACTGACAGGTACGGGTATCTACTCTGAGATAGGAAAGAAGATAGAGGAGATAAAGAAGGAGAAAGAGGCGGAATATGTGGCTCAGAAGAGTCTGACGGCAGGAATTGTTCTTCTGAAACAGGAGGAAAGGGACGCTCTCAGAGAGAAATTGGAGGCTTCGGCAGAGAAGAAAAAGGCTCTGGATGCGGAGGCTGTGCGTCTGGATTCTTGCATCAGATGGATTGAAGGAAAGACGAGGATAGACAAGGAACTGTCTGTGGCGGAAAGTGCTGTAAGGGACTGTGAGGCGGTAATAAATTCTGACAGCTTCAGGGATGAGGCAAGGCTTATATCTGAAATGGACAGGACTGAACCGGCAAGAAACAGCGTAAGGATGCTGAAGGATGCGGAACGAAGGATTTCTGAACTTGACAATGAGACGGAAGGACTGAAGCTAAGATATATAGATTTATGTAAAGGCAGAAACGGCCTGAAGGACTGGATAGACAGGAAGAATGAGTATATAGTTTCCTTAAACAGGAATATGGAGTCGGAAGCGGCGAACGTGTCTATGTATGCCAATGCGCAGAAGATTGAGGCTTTGCTGAACTCGGCTTCGGAGGCTTCGCAAAGGATTCTCGGTAACAGGAAGGAAGCGAAAGGGATTGCCGACAGGATGCCTGCCTTGGAGAAAGCTTGTACGGAAGCGGCCGGAACTTTAGAGGTGGCTGTAAGGGCTGTAGGCCTTAAAGAGGAGGAATATGAGAAGGCGGACTCTGCACTGAAGATGCTTAAACCGGATGAGGTGAGTGGCGAGGTGCACAGACTGAATGCGGAGAAGGACGCTCTGAATGTTCTTTCGGGCTACATCGCTGAACTGAAGAACGGGAATGCATCATTGCAGCGTATAGACAGGGAGATTGATGTTCTGAAAGTGGAGCATAGGAAGCGTGAGGAGGAATATTCGGCGTTTACGGCAAAACAGGAGGAAATAGCAAGGAGATATAATGATGCCAAAAGGGCTTATGACAGTGTGGAACTGTCGATGAAGGAATGGACCGTGAATCTGAGGGCAAAACTTTCAGTGGGTGATGTGTGTCCGGTGTGCGGACAGAGGATTGAGAGTCTTGTGTCCGACGAGGAGTGCAGCGAAAGGCTGAAACCGCTTGAACAGATGGTGACGGCACTGGATAAGGAGCTGCGGGAAACGGTATCGCTGTGCAATGGAACGGCAATGATAGTTGAGAAACTGAAGAAGGATTTGGCTGTAAGAGAGGTCGAGAGGACTGCAGCGGGTGATGGAGTGAGGATGATGGCAGACAGGGTGAGGAACGAGTGCGGACGTATGGCTGTGGCTTATGGTGATGGTGATGCGGTGGAAACGGAACTTGTGGAAACCGGGGTGGAGAAGAGGAAGGAACAGATGTCTGCAAGGATGGGCGAACTGCAGGAAATCCAGAAAAAGATAAATGAAGGTAATAGGGCTTTGTCCGAACTGGCGCGTAATCTCTCTCTGCTGAGAAAGGAGCAGGACAGGGCCGGAAAGGTATCGGAAAAGGCTAAGGAAGAGCTTTCGTCTGCACGGAAGGAGATGGAGAGGATAAACTCTATTGTGGATATGGACGGAAAGACTATGGAGAAGGCTTTGGACGATGCAGGAACGATGATTAACATTGAGGGATGGAGGAAGAAATGGGAGGATGATGCAGGGGTATTGGTAGCAGCGGTAACCGAAGGGGCTGCAAGTTATTATGCCTGGGAAAAGGAATTGGCACTGACGGAAAAGCATCTTTCGAAGGCTATGCCGGCATTGGAGAATGTGGAAAAAATACTTACAGCGGTATCGGCGCAGTGGCCTGAATGGGGTGCAGTGAAGGTAACGGAGGCTGTTCCTACAGAGGGGCTTAAAGATATGTGCGACTCTTTTGACAGGACTGTAAGGGCTTTGGGTGCATCGCTGTCTGCCGAACGCGAAAAGGCAGGAAAGGCTAAGGCGGATATCGAATCGTTTCTTTCTGCCGAGAAGGATATCGATATGCAGCGTCTGGAGTATCTGACATCCGTGACGGGGCTGAAGGATATCAGGGAAATGCACGAGAAGAAGATATCGGATGCGAAGAGTGCGGCCGGTATATTGGATGCGAAAAAGAAGGAACTGGAGGGGCATATGGCTGCTCGTCCGGCATCGCTTGCTGATGGTGATGAGGCTGAGAGTCTGAAGATTTCCCTTGATGAGCAGCGAAAGGCTACCGATGAACTGTTGGCAGAGATGGGACGCATAGACCAGCAGCTCAGGACTGATGCCGCGAATGCGGAGCGTTTCAAGGCTGAGAAAAACAGGGAAGAGGAACTGATGAAAACGTTTACTGAATGCGAAACACTGAACAAACTTTTCGGTGGGGGCGACGGAAAGATTTTCAGAAGGATAGCCCAGAGCTTCATCCTGAGTGACTTGCTGCACAGGGCAAACGGATATCTCGGACGACTGAACAAAAGATACAGGTTGGACTGTGAGCCGGGAACGCTGACCATACGCATGATGGATATGTATCAGAATGATGCGCATGGGCCGGTGGATATTCTGTCGGGCGGTGAGGGCTTCCTGGTTTCGCTGTCGTTGGCGCTGGCTCTGTCGTCGCTGAACAGGAGGAACCTTTCTGTAGATACGCTGTTTATAGACGAGGGGTTCGGTACACTGAGCAGCGAGGTTCTGAATACGGTGATGGATATGCTGGAGAAGCTGCAGAGCATGAACGGCAAGCGTGTGGGTATAATAAGTCACGTGGAAGGACTGAAGGAGAGAATAGCCGTACAGGTGAAAGTCAGACGTATAGACCAGACACGCAGTACGGTGGAGGTAGTGGATAGCAGGATTTAAAATGTGTTACTGTCAATAATTATTACTGAAAGGAGAATAAACATGAAAGCATATACTTATATATCAAAAGGCAGGTTTGAAATGTGGGAAAAACCTGTGCCGCAAATTGTCAGTCCGAAGGATGCCATAGTACGTGTGACACTGGGCAGTATCTGTACGAGCGATCTGCATATAAAGCATGGCAGTGTGCCGCGTGCTGTTCCGGGTATAACTGTAGGGCACGAGATGGTGGGAGTGGTAGAGAAAACCGGAAGTGCCATTACGAATGTGAAACCGGGCGACCGTGTGACGGTAAATGTGGAGACTTATTGCGGAGAATGTTTCTTCTGTAAAAACGGGTATGTAAATAACTGTGAGAACCCTGACGGAGGCTGGGCTTTGGGATGCCGCATAGACGGCGGACAGGCTGAGTATGTGCGTGTGCCTCATGCCGATATGGGGCTGAACAGGATACCGGACAATGTTACCGACGAGCAGGCCCTTTTCGTGGGCGACATACTTGCCACGGGGTATTGGGCAGCACGTATCTCGGAAATAAAGAGTGACGACACTGTGCTTATAATAGGTGCAGGACCTACGGGTATATGTACGCTGATATGCACGATGCTTAAAAATCCGAAGAGAATAATAGTGTGTGAGAAATCGGACGAGAGGATAGCTTTCGTAAAGAGGCATTATCCGGGTGTATTGGTGGTAAAGCCGGAAGACTGTATGAAATTTGTAAAGGATAATTCCGCTCATGGAGGTGCCGACGTGGTACTGGAAGTGGCGGGAGCGGAAGATACCTTCCGACTGGCATGGGAATGTGCCCGTCCAAATGCGATAGTTACTGTAGTGGCTCTTTATGACAAGCCGCAGGTGCTTCCTCTGCCTGACATGTACGGAAAAAACCTTACATTCAAGACCGGAGGAGTGGACGGATGCGACTGTGAGGAGATACTCCGCCTTATTTCGGAAGGGAAGATTGATACTACACCTCTCATTACGCATCGTTTCTCTCTGAGCGAGATAGAAGAGGCTTACCGTATCTTCGAAAACCGTCTGGACGGAGTGATAAAAGTGGCGGTGACTGAATAGCCTTTTTATACCATATCCTCGCCTGTATGGATTACAGGTACACGTACTGTCTTATGGAAAGGAATAAAGCGTGAGACTATGGCTATTACGAGCGTTATGAAGAACAGCCATCCGAGCATATGTTTCAGTGCCAAAAGTGTGGCCTGCTGTTGCAATATGCTGTTCATGGTGTTTGTCGCCAGTTGTGTAGCCTCGTTTATGCCATATCCGTGTTGCAGGTTTTCAGTGAGTGCAGAGGTATATCGTGATGCCGACAGAGGGTCGGTAAGGGTGATATTCTCCGACAGCTGCACCATGTATTCCTGTTGCAGGCGGTAGAGTACATTGCTGTAGAATGCGGATGCCATGACCGGAGTCAGTGCCGAACGGAACGTAATCAGGAAGAAGGCGTTCGACAGCAGATATTTAGGCGGCAAGTCCTCTACGGCAAAGAGGGCGAATGCTATTATAAGTGTAAGCATCCCCAGCCCGCGCATGAACAGTGGGAAGAACAGCATTTCGCATGTGCTGTCTGGCGAGACGGTGAAATACATGGAACCGAAGAAAAAGGCAAAACATGCCATTCCTCCGGCTATGAGGAACCTGAAACGCCATCTCTGCCAGCGGAACCACCAGAAACATATTATGGCGCCTACTATGTATCCCGGCAGAAGCCATATGTAAAGCGTATAACTGTGGGTATTGTCCACCTTAAGTATGGTGGTGAGATAGCTCGTGAGGAGGGTGGTGGATGTACTGAAAAACATTATCAGCATCATGTAGAAATATCCCAGTATGGCTTTCCACTGGAACAGCGGTTTCAGACTTACATACGGCTTTGAGGAATGAAACTGCTCCCAGATGAAAAGTGCCAGCAGCAGCGGACCGATGACGATATAGGTACATATCCGTGAAGATGCCATCCAGTCCAGAGTCTTTCCGTAGGTGATGACGTATATCAGCATAAGGATGCTGGTAGCTATAATCATCATCTCACGCAGATGAAGCTCGCTCAGATGTACCGGTTTTGAGGGACGGTCATGGCGCAGGAAGATTATCACGGAAAGAATATCCACAAGCAGCAGAATCATCATGAAATAATACATATACTTCCAGTCATAATGGTATGCCAGCAGTGCGGTGACTACCATTGACGGCACGTGCCTCTTCCTGTCGGATTAGGTATTCGTTGTTGTCGAGTATCACGAGAGTGTCACCCTCCTTGACGTACTGGTGTTCCTTGAAACGTATTTCGCTTATATAGCCCGATACACGCACGTTTACCGGTGCGATATACTGGTCAACGAATGCATCGTTCGTTATCTCGTAGTTTATGTATCTCCAGAAATAGTTTATTGTCCACAGAAGTCCTGATGCCGCTATCATGAGGCATACGGTATTGAGTATTATGTTGCGGCGTTTCTGCCTTCTCAGACGCTGGTATTTTTTATAAAGTGCAGACATGATTCAATGTATGATTGTTGTATTGTTCGTATTCGTATCTTATAGGTTTCCTATGCTTCTTTGCAGTTCGTAGTAGGTGTAAATCACCCGTGTACGTGCCGTAGTGAGCTGCAGCTCGGCGTTCAGACGCAGGTTGTCGGCATCGAGCAGGTCGGTAAGTATGGCAAGCTGGTTGAGATAGTGGTTGTTCATTACCCTGTAGTTCTCCTCTGCCTGCCTTACTGACAGTTTCAGTGCCTCCACACGGTCTATAGCCTCGTGATGTTTCAGCAGTGCGGCTTTTACGCTTGTTCGTATGTTCTGTTTCTGCTGTTCTTCGGCATTCCGGCTAAGTATTATGCCCTGTTTAGCCTCGTTCATGCGGTGACGGTATTTGTATAGCGACGACAGCGAGTAGCTCAATGACAGCCCGATGTTCCGGTTGTTGTTATACATGTCGGCCATTGTCCTTAAGACTGGTCTTGCCAGTGTGTTCGACGCTGTGAGTGATAATTGCGGCATTTTCTCGGCTTTCACCATCCTGACATTGTTCTGTGCCAGTTCAGTCTGTTTTTGCAGCATAAGCATGTAAGGTTCCGACATGAATGCCCTGTTCGCTCCAGAGGCAACTCATTATCTGCAGCATCTCGAATGTTATTCCCGCATTTGATTCTCTCAGAAGTTTCTGCATGGCCTGGCGCGATGCCATACGTGTGCGGATTAACTGCAGGATGCATGCCCTTGACGTAATCTTTTCGTCTTGATTCATCGGACTAAGTTTTTGCATTTGCGCCGCAAAATTAATTCTTTTTCCCGGATTAGTCAAATGTTTGACTAATTTTACATCACTATGCGTTTCGGGACATTCTGTTTCGTGTATCGTTTTCCGGCGGAAAGAAGGTTATTCCTTCTTCCCGTTCTGGAAAAACTTTTTCTTGTAGTATGAGTTTGCCGTGTATAGAGCTGCCGCAGGATTGTTACCTGTCACACGGTCTTTTGTTACGAGTGTAGTGACGTAAGCGTCGGAGTATTTGTAGAACAGGCTGTCGTGTCCCACACACAGACCTATCACTACGTTAAGGTCTGTTTGAGCCTTGTTCAGCAGGCGTGCCTGCATTATTGGGTTACACATTGCCGGACCTATGTTTTCACATTCTGCCGGTATTCCCATCGATGATTTGGCCTTTCCTTCCACCTTACATATAACGGAATAGACTTCAAAATCGTTTGCACGCAGGATTTTGGCGAATATACGTGCCTCGTTTATCAGTCCTATGCAATTGGCTATACCTATCCGCTTTGCGTTTATTTTACGTGCGAACTCCATTATTTCCTGTACTCTGGTCCACTGGCAGTAACCCTCGTATTCCACTTCGGCACTGGCAATCATTATCTGCCTGTTGTTGACTTCGTCATATCTTTCGAGTGCCCACTGACGGTCTTCGTCAGTCAGTGCCGTAGTAAGGCAGAAATCCGGGTATGTACGGTCTTTGAATTTGCAGTTCTGCGTTCCGCAGTCCACGCATGTGTGTATTGTTTCGTTTTCCATACTGTAAAGTCTGTTTTTGTCAAGTCGGATGCAAAGATACTATTTTATATATTTCGTTCGTCCAGGCGGCTTTTTTAAAATGCTTCGTCGTTTGGATTAAAGAAACGAAGAATTTTAAATTAAATGACGAAGCGTTCAGAAATAACTGTTTCCGGATATAAAAATTCCCCCCGTGTATCTATTGCAATGTACACGGGGGAATTTCTGTATATAAATGTTTATGCTTTACTGAGTCCTTTCATCGTAAGCTGTACACGCTTCCTCTCATGGTCTATACCCATTACTTTTACGCGTACGTGCTGGTGTATGCTGACCACTGTGGTAGGGTCGCTCACGAACTTGTCGGCAAGCTGGGAGATGTGTACAAGGCCGTTCTCCTTTATACCTATATCCACGAAACAGCCAAAGTTAGTAATGTTCGTCACTATGCCCGGCAGTTCCATTCCTTCGCGGAGGTCGTCAAGTGTTTTTACATCCTTGTCGAACTCGAACACCTGGATTTGCTGTCGAGGGTCTCTTCCCGGTTTGTCCAGTTCCTTCATGATGTCGTTCAGGGTAGGGAGGCCTACGGTATCTGTAACGTATTTCTTTATGTCGATTTTAGCTCTCAGCTCCTTGTCCTTTATCAGGTCGGCAACGGTGCATTTCATGTCCTTTGCCATCTTCTCCACTATGGCGTAGCTTTCAGGATGCACGGCAGAATTGTCAAGCGGATTGTCTGCTCCCGGTATTCTAAGGAATCCGGCGCACTGCTCAAATGCTTTGGCACCCATACGGGGAACTTTCAGAAGCTCTTTTCGTGATGCGAAAGGTCCGTTCTCTGTTCTGTAGTCCACAATATTCTGAGCCAGTGAAGGACCAAGTCCGGACACGTATGTAAGCAGATGCTTGCTCGCCGTATTCAGGTTTACTCCGACAAGGTTTACGCAACTCTCTACTGTACGGTCGAGCGACTCCTTTAGCTTAGTCTGGTCAACGTCGTGCTGATACTGTCCTACACCGATTGATTTGGCGTCAATCTTTACAAGCTCTGCCAACGGGTCCATCAGACGGCGGCCTATAGATACAGCTCCACGCACAGTTACGTCGTAATCGGGGAATTCTTCGCGTGCGGTTTTCGATGCCGAATAGATGGAAGCACCGTCTTCGCTCACCACGAACACCTGTACTTCACGGTCGTATCTTTGTGACGTTACGAAACGTTCTGTCTCACGGCTTGCTGTTCCGTTCCCTATGGCGATTGCCTCTATCTTATATTGTTCAACGAGTTTCACAATCTTTCTTGCTGCCAGTGCCTCTTCCGATTTAGGCGGATGAGGATATATTGCTTCGTTATGGAGCAATGTTCCCTGAGCATCCAGACATACCACCTTACAGCCGGTTCTGAATCCCGGGTCGATACCCATCACACGTTTCTGTCCCAATGGTGGAGCCAGAAGCAACTGGCGCAGGTTCTCCGCAAATACACGGATGGCCTCTTCATCTGCTTTCTCTTTGCTGATGGCTGAGAACTCAGTTTCTATAGCCGGTTTAAGCAGACGTTTGTAAGCATCCTTTACCGCTTCGGCCACTTGCGCAGAACATTCTCCGTTGCCTCTTACGAACTGACGTTCGAGTCTGTCGGTACATTCATCGTCTTCCTCCGGTGAGATTGTTACCTTAAGGATTCCTTCGGCTTCGCCACGGCGGATTGCCAGCAGACGGTGTGACGTGCAGCGTTTCAGCGGCTCGCTGAAATCGAAATAGTCGCGATACTTTGCAGCATCCTCTTCTTTCTCTTTGCCTTTCACCACTTTGGCTGTGATGATGGCCTGACGTGTAAATATATTTCTTATCTGGTTTCTTGCTCTTTCGTCTTCGTTCACCTGTTCGGCGATGATGTCGCGTGCACCTTTCAGTGCGTCTTCCTCGTCCTTTACCTCACCCTTTACGAACTGAGCAGCCTTTGCCATAAGGTTGTTTTCGCGCTGCATCATCAGGATGATTGCAAGCGGTTCAAGTCCTTTCTGACGTGCAGCCTCGGCTCTCGTCTTTCTCTTTGGCTTGAAAGGGAGATAGATGTCCTCCAGTTCTGTAGAGCCCCAGCAGTTGTCAATCCTGTTCTTCAGTTCGGCAGTCATCTTGCCCTGTTCCTCTATGGTGGAAATGATGGTTTCCTTGCGTTTTGCAAGTTCGCACAGTTTCTCGTATCTGTCGTTTATTTCGCTTATCTGCACCTCGTTCATACCTCCTGTAGCCTCTTTTCTGTATCGGCTGATGAACGGTATGGTTGCTCCGCCCTGAAGAAGTTTCAGAGTGTTTTCCACCCTGTGCTCCTGTAGTTTCATGGCAGAGGCTATCATCTTGCTGAATTGTTCCATGTGATGTGTGGATATTAGTTTAAGTTTATTCTTTCACAAGGCATGCGTCAAGCTCTTTGATGAGCTGTTCCTTGTCCATATTTTTCCCTATGAATACTATTTTCTGCATTCTGTCGCCGTACTTTTCGTCCCAGTCCCTCATCAGTCCGGGTTCCTGTTCCATCAGTCTTTTGATGTCGGCTTCCGGCAGAGTGGCATACCACAGTCCGGCTTCGGAAATCTGTTTCTGCTTGCCTGCCTGTTCAAAGAGGTACGACATTTCCGGCTGGTCGCTGAAGTAGCATACACCTTTGGCACGTATCACGTTCTTAGGCCATCTTGACGAAATGAAGTAGTCGAAACGGTTCATGTCGAATGCGGCACGTCTGAAGTACAGAAGTGTGCTTATGCCGTATTCCTCTGTTTCGCCCCCTTCGTGGTGATGGTGGTGCCCACATGAACATTCTCCGTCATGGTGGTGATGATGACCGCAGTGGCATTCCTCATCGTGATGGTGGTGATGGCAATGACTGTCTGTATCTTCTTCCGTTACATGCTTGCCAAGCTCCTGTACCCATCCTGCTGATGCTGCTACATGTTCGTATCTGAACATCGAAGTTGAAATTATTCTGTCGAGGTCGATATCTGCATAGTCGCATTCTATAATCTCTGCCGTCGGCTGAAGTGTCTTTACAATACGATGTATGGTTTCAAGCTCCTCAGGGCTTACTTCAGAGGCTTTATTCAGTAAAACTATATTACAGAATTCTATCTGATGTATAAGAAGATTCTCTATGTCGTCCTCAGCGAGATTCTTGTCTGTAAGACTTTCGGCACAGCAGAACTCGTCCTTCATGCGGAGTGCGTCAACCACTGTTACCACAGAGTCAAGGCGTGTGATGCCATACTTGGTGTATGCTCCGCCTAACTGTGGGATAGAACATATGGTATTTGCAATGGATTCCGGCTCGCAGATACCGCTTGCCTCTATAACAATATAGTCGAATTTCTCTGTTTTGAGGATTCCGAGAATCTGTTCTATCAGGTCAGTTCTCAGAGTGCAGCAGATACATCCGTTCTGCAGGGCCACAAGGCTGTCGTCGTTCATATCTACAACTCCCTGACGCTGTATGAGTTCGGCATCTATGTTTACTTCGCCTATATCGTTTACTATGACAGCAAACCTGATACCTTTTTTATTTGAAAGAATTCTGTTGACTAATGTGGTCTTGCCGCTTCCCAGATATCCTGTAAGCAGCAGTACAGGTATTTCTTTAATTTTATCCATCTATATTCTGATATAAGAATCTCTTGATGCTTTTCTTGGCAGTCTTTTCAAATTCTTCAGGATATAGCTTGACTTTTGAAATCTGCGAGAATGCAGGAAGAGTTTTGTTAAGTTCTATTCTGTTTTGCTCTATGGCTTCTTCCAGTTGTGATAACGACAGTCCGTGTGCAAAAGCGTCATCGCTGTCAGGATATACCAGTGCGACAAGTTTCTCACCTTTCAGTATGATAAGCGATTCATTGACGTATGCCATATTGTTCAGCTTGGCCTCTATCTCCTCTGGGTAAATGTTCTGTCCGGTAGACGTAAGGAGCATATTCTTGCATCTTCCTTTTATATATATGTTGCCTTTTGCATCCTTGATAGCCATGTCACCTGTATGCAGCCATCCGTTGTGGTCGATTGTCTGCGAAGTAGCTTCTTCGTTTTTGTAATATCCCAACATAACATTTGCTCCACGGCAAACAAGCTCACCGGGAATGGCTCCAGGATTGTCGGACAGCACTTTTGTTTCCATATTGGCCACAGTCTTTCCGCATGACTGGTACTCAATTTCATCCCATCTGCTATGACAGATGAGGGGTGCGCATTCTGTCATACCGTATGCTATCGTGTAAGGAAAATTTATCTTTCTTAGGAATGCTTCTACATCGGCGTTGAACGGTGCTCCACCAATGACTATTTCGATGAAGTTGCCTCCAAATACTTCCATAGCCTGATGTCGTATCTGTTCCTTTATCTTGTCGCTTATGATAGGAAGGTCCAGAAGAATCTTGCCGAGAGTATTGTCTACCTTCGGAAGTATATTCTTTTTGATAATTTTTTCTACGATTAGAGGTACACATGCTATTATCCTCGGACGAATCTCTGCAAACGATTCTGCTATGATTTTCGGACTCGGCATACGTGTGAGGGACCAGATATGTGCTCCTACGGTGATACCATAAAGGAAGTCGAACACAAGACCGAATATGTGTCCCAGTGGAAGCATTGAAACTATTCTGTCGCCCGATTTCAGTCCAACCTTATTATGGATATGATAAATGTTTGAGGTGATGGCTCTGTATGGCAACATAACTCCCTTAGAATAGCCTGTTGTACCGGATGTGTAGTTTATGATTGCCAGTTCTTCGGGATTTTCTCTCCTGTATGACACCTGTTCTGCTCTGAAACGGCATGGATATTTCTTTCCGAATTCTTCATTAAGATGTTCTCTTGCGTAGGTAAGTTTCTCTGAGCGTGAAACGACAAGGTCGAAGTTTTTAAGTTCGATTATACCTTCTATGTCAGGCATGGATGCTTCGTTCAGGTTCTCCCATATCTGGTCGCCGGCGAACAGCATTCTTGATTCAGAGTGATTTACTATATGGTGAATGTTGTCCGGCTTGAATTCATGAAGTATAGGTACGGCTACTCCGCCATATGTAATAATGGCTAAGAAAACTGCCGTCCAGTTGGCACTGTTACGTCCGCAGATAGCTATTTTATCTCCAGACTTGATTCCTGCATGCTGGAGCAGAATGTGCATTTTCTCGATTTTTCTTGCTACATCCTTGTATTGGAGCGTCACTCCCTTGTAGTCTGTCAGTGCGTTCCCGTCCCAGTTTTGTTTTATGCTTTTCTCTATTAATTCTATAAAGCTGTTGTCTAATTCCATATCAAATATGTACGCATTTCGCGATAATGTGTGCAAAAATAGTTAAAGTTGATTTAACGTCAGCATAGTATGTTTATTTATTTTTAATGTTTCCGTAAATTCTGTATAAATTCTTATCTTTCTCCTAAGATAGGCTGCACCTCTGAATTAAAAGTTGAAAACCATGTTTTCACTTTGTACTTCTCTCGGTTTGCACTATATTTGCACCAATAAATATTACATATTATGCTTATTTACAATACTACTTTTCATGTTGAGATGAATGATGCCAGAAATTTCGTTATCTGGCTGAACGAGTGTTATATTCCTGAAGCTGAGAAGACAGGGGAGTTACGCAATCCGCGTATCCTGCGTATTCTGAGTCATAAAGAGCAGGACAGTGAGTGTTTCTCGCTCCAGTGGGAGGTTGAAGACAGTGCTACGCTTCACAGCTGGCATACCAAGTGCGGTGCCCGTCTGAATGAGGAGATGACAAAGATTTTCAAGGATAAGATAATAGGTTTTCCTACTTTGATGGAGGTAATAAAGTGATTCAGCCTGTTAAGGAAAAGATAATTCTTGGTATTGACCCCGGAACAAACATTATGGGATATGGTGTCATAAAGGTTGTGGGCACCAAAGCCGAGGTTGTTACTCTTGGCGTGATAGACATGCGTAAGTTTACCGACCCGTATCTGAAACTCAAGCATATCTACGAGCGTGTGCAGGGAGTGATAAACTCATATCTGCCGGACGAGCTTGCCATTGAGGCTCCGTTTTTCGGAAAGAACGTACAGTCCATGCTGAAGTTAGGCAGGGCGCAGGGTGTGGCTATCGTGGCGGCTCTGTGCCGCGACATACCTGTTACTGAATATGCTCCGCTGAAGATTAAGATGGCCATTACCGGTAACGGTCAGGCAAGCAAGGAACAGGTAGCGGATATGCTGCGACGTATGCTTAAAATCAGAAAAGAAGATATCGGACCGTTTATGGATGCCACAGACGCCTTGGGAGCTGCATATTGTCATTATCTGCAGATGGGACGTCCGGAAACCCATAAGGCTTATTCGGGGTGGAAAGATTTTATTGCCAAGAATCCTGATAAGGTGGTGAAGAAAATCTAACAACCAACAACTATAATTACAATGCAACAACGAGTTATTTCAGTATCAAATGGCGTTACCCGTCATCCTCTGTACAGGATGGGTAAGCCGGTGGATTTCTGCCTGAATGCCGGTGAGCAATTAGCTGTGGTAGGTCCAAACGGTGGAGGTAAAAGTATTCTTATAGATATTATAACAGGTAAATATCCTCTGCTGATGAATGAGGTGGAATACGATTTCTCACCTTCAAGTTCAAATCTTGTATCGGACAATCTCAGATACATCACTTTCCGCGATTCGTATGGTGATGCTGATGGCAGCTATTACTATCAGCAGAGATGGAACTCTCAGGATATGGAGAATATTCCTGTGGTGGGCGATCTTCTTCCACAGTGTAAGGACGAACACCTGAAAGAAAGTCTTTATACTCTGTTCAGAATAGAAGAAATGCTGCAGAAACCAATCATACTTCTTTCCAGCGGTGAGTTGAGGAAATTCCAGCTTACAAAGACTTTACTCTCAGGACCGAGAGTCCTCATCATGGACAATCCTTTTATCGGACTTGATGCCGGTACGCGCGATTTGCTGAAGTCGCTTTTGGCTGAGCTTATCAAGGTGATAGGGCTTCAGGTTATCCTTGTACTTTCCAAATCGGACGATATTCCGGACTTCATCACTCATGTGATAACGGTTGAGAATATGATATGTGGTGAGAAACTTCCACGTTCCGAGTATCAGGGTGTCTGTGTTCCGGAAAAGATGCTTTCCGACGAAAAGCGTCAGGCCATAATCGATATGCCTTACAAGGACAATTTGTATAAGGCAGCCAATGTAGTTAAACTGAATAAGGTAAGTATCCGCTATGGCGAAAGAACTATTCTCCGTGAACTTGACTGGACAGTGAAGTGTGGGGAGAAATGGGCCTTGAGCGGTGAAAACGGTGCCGGTAAATCAACACTTCTGAGTCTGGTTTGTGCAGACAATCCACAGAGCTATGCCTGCGACATCACTCTGTTCGACCGCAAGCGAGGCAGTGGCGAGAGTATTTGGGAAATCAAGAAACATATCGGCTACGTCAGCCCTGAGATGCATAGAGCCTATCTGAAGAATATTCCTGCCATAGACATTGTGGCAAGCGGACTGCACGATTCCATAGGACTCTATAAGCGTCCGAAGGAAGAGGATAGGGAAGTGTGTCTGTTCTGGATGGATATATTCGGAGTGAAGCAGTTGGCAGACAGGAGTTTCCTTCAGTTGTCAAGCGGTGAGCAGCGACTTGTACTTCTGGCACGTGCTTTCGTGAAAGACCCTGAGCTTCTGATACTCGATGAGCCGCTTCACGGACTTGACCTGTACAACCGTCGTCTGGTGAAGGATGTGATAGAAACATTCTGCCACCGAAACGACAAAACCATGATTATGGTTACCCATTATAAGGAAGAACTTCCTGCCTGCATCACCGATTCATTGTATCTGGTCAGGAATTAAGCTTTCTTCCTGAACCAGCGGTCTATAATAACTGCCAGCGCACCGTCGCCTGTAACATTGCATGCCGTGCCGAAGCTGTCCATGGCGATATAAAGTGCTATCATCAGTGCTTGGGCGTTATCATCGAATCCGAGCATTGATGACAGTATTCCCAAAGATGCCATAATAGCTCCGCCGGGCACTCCCGGAGCGGCAACCATGGTTATTCCCAACATAAAGATAAATCCCGACATCATTCTGAAATCGTATGGTATGCCTTGCATCATCATCAGTGCGAGGGCACATGCCACAATCTTCATCGTACTTCCCGAAAGGTGTATCGTAGCGCATAGAGGAATGACGAATCCTGCGGTATCTTCATTCACTCCATTCTTTACAGTCTGTTTCAGTGTGACAGGAATAGTGGCTGCCGATGATTGTGTACCAAGGGCTGTGAAATATGCCGGCATCATATTCGCAAGCATTCTGAACGGATTCTTTCCTGCAATAACTCCTGCTATTACATACTGGAAAATCAGCAGAAGAATGTGAAGGATGAAGATTATTCCTATAATCTTGATGAATACACTCAGCACATGGAAAACCTGGCCTGAATGCGTCATATTGAAGAATATACCGAAGATATATATAGGCAGCAGTGGGAGGATAACCTTCTGGATGGTCTTTACGATAATCTCCTTGAAATCCACAAAAGCATTTTTCAGATAGCTGGTATTAAGGTTTGCCATTCCTAATCCAAGGGTGAAAGCCATAATCAGTGCGGTCATCACGTTAAGCGGTTCGGGAATGTCTATCGTAAAGAAGGGTATCACTCCGTTTGCCTCACTGATTTCCGAGAGCGGAATATCCCTTGTTATCAGCATCGGGAAGAAAGTCTCACCCACAGCGTATGAAATAAACCCGGAGAAAAGTGTTGCTCCGTAAGCCAACAGGGCTGTCACGGCAAGCATCTTTCCTGCTCCCTTGCCGATATCCGCAATGGCGGGAGCCACGAGTCCCACTATTATGAGAGGTATGATAAATGCTAAGAATTCGCTGAACAGTCCGTTGAACGTAACGAATATTCTTACAGGCAGGGCAGGTGATATGATACCAGCTCCGATACCTAACACTATGGCTATTATAATCTGAGTAAGTAGTCCTGGTCTTTTCAGTTTCATTTTCTCTGTGCGGCGTACATCTTTATTGCTAAATTCCATAAATAGTGTATATTACTTTGTTGTTTCATTCACAAATATATAGTTTTTTTTCTTACCTTTGCAAACATATAAAAATAAGAATATGAAATCAGATATAGAAATCGCACGCAGTATTGAGTTAACCAAAATCAAACAGGTTGCAGCAAATTTCGGTATGCCATTGGAACACGTCACACATTACGGACGTTATATGGCTAAAGTATCAGAAGAAATCATCGACGAAGAGAAAGTAAAGAACAGTAATCTTATTCTTGTAACCGCCATTACTCCTACAAAGGCAGGTATCGGTAAGACTACAGTATCTATCGGTCTTGCATTGGGACTTAACAAAATAGGCAAGAAAGCTGTCTGTGCCTTGCGTGAGCCGTCGCTCGGACCATGTTTCGGCATGAAGGGTGGTGCAGCCGGAGGTGGTTATGCACAGGTTCTTCCTATGGAGAAAATCAATCTTCATTTCACTGGCGACTTCCACGCCATCACTTCTGCACATAACATGATAGCAGCACTCCTCGACAACTATATGTATCAGAACCAGGACAACGGTTTTGCCATGAAGGAAGTGTTGTGGAACAGAGTACTCGACGTAAACGACCGCGGATTGAGATATATCATTACAGGACTTGGCGGTAAGTCGAACGGTATCACACGCGAATCAAGTTTCGATATCACTCCTGCATCGGAAATCATGGCTATCCTCTGTCTTGCGAAGGATGAGGCTGACCTTCGCCGCAGAATAGAGAATATTCTCCTTGGCTTTACTATCGACAACAAGCCTTTCACAGTGAAAGATCTTGGAGTGGCAGGTGCCATAACAGTATTGCTGAAGGATGCTCTTTCTCCAAACCTCGTTCAGACTACAGAGGCTACTCCGGCATTCGTACACGGAGGTCCGTTCGCCAATATCGCACATGGATGCAACTCTGTTCTTGCTACCAAGCTTGCAATGACTTTCGGTGACTATGTAATCACAGAAGCCGGATTCGGTGCCGACCTCGGAGCAGAGAAATTCTATGACATCAAGTGCCGCAAGGCAGGTCTGCAGCCTAAGCTTACAGTTATTGTTGCTACAGCTCGGGGACTGAAGATGCACGGTGGAGTGGAACTTGAGAAAATCAAGGAACCTAATATGGAAGGTTTGCGCGAAGGCGTTAAGAACCTCGACAAGCATATCGAAAACCTCCAGTCATTCGGACAGACTGTAGTTGTTGCTTTCAACCGCTATGCTAATGATACAGACGAAGAAATCGCTTTCGTTCGTCAGCACTGCGAGGAAATGGGAGTAGGATTTGCTGTTAACAATGCATTTACAGAAGGTGGTGCAGGTGCTGTTGAACTTGCAAATCTTGTGGTAGATACGATAGAGAAGAAACCGTCTGCTCCTCTTTCATTTGCTTACGATGAGGAAGACTCAGTAGAGATGAAAGTTACTAAAGTGGCATGCGAACTTTACGGCGCAAAACAGGTATTGTTCGGACCTGCTGCAAGAAAGAAACTCAAGATGATAGAAAAACTCGGATTCAGTCATTTCCCAATCTGTATCGCCAAGACACAGTATTCGTTCTCTACAGACCCGAAACTGTATGGAGTAGCATCAGGATTCAACTTTACAGTACGCGATATAGTAATCAATGCCGGAGCTGAGATGTTGGTAATCGTAGCCGGCGAAATGATGCGTATGCCTGGATTGCCTAAGGAACCACAGGCTCTGCATATTGATATCGTGAACGGTGAAATAGAAGGATTGTCATAATTTTGAAGTTAAAGAAGTTAAAGAATTTATAGAAGTTAAGTAGTCTGCCATGGATGTTATGTCTGTGGCAGATTTTTTTTTGTATCCGAAAAAATAAGGTTGCATATCTTGTTAAACTTAAAATAAAGTGATAATTTTAAGACACTAATTAATATTATGTTATAGAATGAAAAGACTATGTACTACCGCCATTGCAGTTGCCATATCTGCATTGTGCTTCGGACAGACGAGTATAACCATTGAGGAGTGCTACAGCAAGGCCAGGGAGAATTATCCTTTAATCAGAAAGCTTGGTCTGGTAGAGAAGACAAAAGAATATAACATCGACAATCTCAACAAGGGCTATCTTCCACAATTGATGTTCTCCTCAAAGGCCACATATCAGTCCGATGTAACGAAGATTCCTATCGACCTTGAGGCTATGGGTTTTAAGGGAGTTGAGATTCCGCATCTCAGCCGGGACCAGTACGGCATATCGCTTGACCTTAATCAGACTATCTGGGACGGTGGGGCAATAAAATCGTCGAAAGAGACGGTGAAATCATCTTCCGAAGTGGAAAAGAGGAATATTGAGGTCAGCCTCTATGCTGTGAATGAAAGGATTAACCAGATATATTTCGGTATTCTGCTTGCTGATGCCCAGATAGAGCAGAACAGGCTGCTGAAAAAAATCCTTACAGACAACTATGCTCAGGTGGAGTCGTATGTGAAAAACGGAATTGCCAATCAGTCCGACTTGGATGCCATCAGGGTGGACATGATTAAGGCGGAACAGAACGAAATAGATTTTGTGACAGCAAGGAAGACCTATATCGCTATCCTTGCCAGACTGACTGGTATGGAGATAGATGGGGAAACAAAATTGGTGAAACCTTTGCCGGAAAGTCCAACGCAGAGCGATGCTTTAGGACGACCGGAAATGAGCCTGTTCGATGCGCAGGTGATGAAGTACAGAAGCGATTATAACCGTATCAATTCAGGGCTGTATCCGTGTTTGAGCCTTTTCGCCACAGGAGGATATGGCAAGCCGGGATTTGATATGTTCGAAAATAAGTTTGCGCCATACTACATGGCCGGAATAAAGCTGAACTGGAATATAGGCAATTTCTATTCTCTGAAAGGCCGGAGAAAACTGATACGAAACAATATTGATATGGTGGAAAATCAGCGTGAACTCTTTCTTTTCAATACGGATATAGACAAGACTCAGAAAGAACTTGCCATAGACAAATACATGAATCAGATAAAGTATGATGACGAGATTATCCGCCTGAAGACTTCCATCAGAAAAGCGTCCGAGGCAAAGATTGCCAATGGAACCATATCCGGCACCGACCTTATGCGTGATATCAATTCTGAACATTCAGCCGTACAGACTAAGATTCTGCACGAGATACAGCTTCTGCTTGCCATATATGATTTCAAGTATGTGATGAACGACTTTTAAATACCATTTAAACACCATTTAAATACCGTTTAAAAGCCTTTTAAAACACCTTGCAAAAACTTTTCAAAACATAAAAAACAGGGAAATATGAGAAACTTTCTTTCTATTATATCAGCAATGACTCTACTGACAGCATGTTCGGGTAGCGACAGTAAGTACGATGCTTCAGGAGTATTCGAAGTTACAGAAGTAATGGTATCGGCAAGAGTAGCCGGTGAGATTATGGACCTTGACATAGACGAGGGTGCAGAAGTTACAGTGGGGAAGCCTGTGGGATATATCGATACCGTACAGCTTTATCTTCAGAGGCTCCAGCTTGAGGCTAACGTGAAGGCGGCAGAAAGCCGTATATGCGATGTGGATAAGCAGACAGCGGCCATACGCCAGCAGTTAGACACACAGAAAAAGGAGCAGACCCGATTCGAAAATCTTGTAAAAGCCAATGCCGGAAACCGCAAGCAGTTGGACGATATCACTGCTGCCATCAATCTCTTGGAGAAGCAGTTAGATGCACAAACAGAAACATTGCGAAACGGTAATGCCAATGCCAAGGCTCAGGCAGAAGCCTTAAAGGCTCAGATAGCACTTACGAACGATATGATAAGCAAAAGCACTATCGCATCACCTGTGGACGGAACTGTTATGGCCAAATATGTAGAAAAAGGAGAACTTGCCGTGCAGGGACGTACTTTGTTCAAGGTGGCAAATATCAACGATATATATCTGAAAGCCTATATCACTTCCGGACAGATTACGGGTCTTAAAATAGGTCAGGAAGTAAAGGTTTTTGCCGACAGCGGAGACTCTGGCAGAAAGGAATATCGCGGAGTAATCTCATGGATTTCAGACAAGGCAGAGTTTACTCCGAAGACCATTCAGACACGCGATGAACGTGCCAACCTTGTATATGCCGTAAAGATTAAGGTACAGAACGACGGATATATTAAACGCGGAATGTATGGCGAGGTGAGTTTTTAATTCTTAATTATTAATTTTTAATTCAACAAATGCCCTCAGTATCAGTATCCCGATTATCAAAATCATATACCTCAATCAAGGCTCTTGACAATGTCAGCTTTGAAGTTCAGAAAGGCGAACTGTTCGGTATCATAGGTCCGGACGGAGCAGGGAAGACTACACTCTTCCGACTCCTCACCACACTGATATTGCCGGATGGCGGCAGTGCAGTGGTGGAAGACTTTGATGTAGTGAAAGACTATGCGTCCGTGCGGCGTATAATAGGGTATATGCCCGGAAAATTCTCGCTGTATCAGGACTTGACCGTAGAGGAAAACCTGAACTTTTTTGCTACGGTATTCAATACAACTGTAAAGGAAAATTACCATCTGATAGAAGATATATATAAGCATATCGAACCGTTCAAGACTCGCCGTGCCGGAAAATTATCGGGAGGTATGAAGCAAAAACTGGCACTTAGCTGTGCCCTTATTCATAAACCGAAAGTTCTTTTCCTTGACGAGCCTACTACCGGGGTGGATCCCGTATCAAGAAAGGAGTTTTGGGAAATGCTTCTGAGACTGAAAAGCCAGGGGATAACCATCATAGTGTCCACTCCGTATATGGATGAAGCCGGGCTTTGCGACAGGATAGCACTGATGCAGAACGGAAAGTTCCTCCGTATAGACTCACCTGAGAATATCATAGCATCCTATCCGCAAAAGCTATGGTCTGTCACAGCCGACAATATGCACGGACTGCTGAACGACCTGCGTTCCTGTCCGTATGTAAAATCATCATTCTCATTCGGAGCAAGCTGTCATGTCACTATGGTTGAAAGTGCTACTGCCGCTATGCCTGACGAATATCTGATTAATAAGGGATACGGAAATATTGATATTACAGAGATTAAGCCTACAGTGGAAGACTGTTTCATGTTGATGTTAAAGGAGGATGAGCAATGAAAGAAGAATACGTTATACAGGCCGAGAACCTGACCAAGAGGTTTGGCGATTTTACGGCTGTTGATCATATTACATTCAACGTAAGGAAAGGAGAAATCTTCGGTTTCCTTGGTGCCAACGGAGCCGGAAAGACTACAGCCATGCGAATGCTTTGCGGACTGAGCCGTCCGACGGAGGGTAAAGGAACAGTGGCAGGTTTCGATATAGAGCGTGAACCCGAAAAGGTAAAGCGCAATATCGGCTATATGAGTCAGAAATTCTCTTTGTACGAAGACTTGAAAGTGTGGGAAAATCTACGCCTATACGGAGGCATCTATGGAATGAATGACAGAGAAATAGCCGAAAAGACTGATGCAGTTCTCCGCAGTATAGATATGGAATCAGAGCGCGACACGATGGTGTGCGACCTTCCTTTGGGCTGGAAACAGAAACTTGCATTTGCCGTATCCACTTTCCATAATCCCAAGATAGTATTTCTTGACGAGCCGACAGGTGGGGTAGATCCTATCACCCGCCGCCGTTTCTGGGAACAGATATACGGTGCGGCGTCAAGCGGTATCACGGTGTTTGTCACCACTCACTATATGGATGAGGCTGAATACTGCGACCGCGTCTCCATTATGGTGGACGGCAGGATAAAGGCGCTGGACAGTCCTATGGTGCTGCGTAACAAATTTGGCGTGTCGGATATGGACGAAGTATTCCGCATGTTGGCACGCGAAGCTACACGAAAAGGAGATTGACAGTTATGAAACAGTATATTACATTTGTCCGAAAGGAGTTCCTTCATATATTCCGCGATTCCAGAACCATGCTCATCCTCTTAGGTATGCCCATGGTGCAGATGCTTCTGTTTGGTTTTGCCATTACCACCGAAGTGAGAAACACCAAGGTTGCAGTGTTCGACCCTTCGCAAAGCATGGAAACCAGAGCCATAAAGGAGCGTTTCGATGCCGGCGAGTATTTCACTATAGCCGAAGAAATCCGCGATGTATCGCGTATAAACGATGTATTCAAGTATGGTGAGATAGGCCTCGTCATGGTGTTCAGCGATGACTTTGAGAATGAACTCCATCAGGGAGGCGATGCCGCCGTGCAGCTTATTACCGACGGTACGGAGCCGAATCAGGCGTCAATGATAACAGGTTATGCATCAAATATCCTCGCACAGAGCATGCAGGAACTGTCCGAAGGTAGCAGTGCCCCGTGCCGTATAATACCCGAAATAAGGATGCTGTACAACCCACAGGCAGAGAGCGCATACAACTTCGTTCCCGGAGTAATGGGAATGATACTTATGCTTATTTGTGCCATGATGACCTCAATAGCCATAGTGCGCGAAAAGGAGAACGGCACAATGGAGATTCTCCTTGTCTCACCTATGAAACCGATATATATCATTCTTTCGAAAGTAACACCATATTTCACATTGTCTATGGTAAACCTTATAACCATACTACTGCTTTCGGTATATGTGCTCGGAGTACCTATTGCCGGCAGTCTGTCTCTACTGTTTTTCGTATCGGTGATATTCATCTTCCTTGCATTGTCGCTCGGACTGCTTATCTCCAACGTGGTTAATACCCAGGTGGCAGCCATGCTCGTATCAGGAATGGGACTTATGATGCCCGTCATGCTCCTTTCCGGTCTGATATTCCCGGTAGAAAGTATGCCACTTCCGCTACAGTGTCTTTCCGCCATAGTTCCCGCAAGATGGTATGTCGATGCCATCAGAAAGATAATGATTCAGGGAGCAGAGATACAGTTTGTCATGAAAGAGATAGGAATACTGCTTTTTGTCACAGTGGCCTTAGTGGCACTGAGTCTGAAAACATTCAAGAACCGCTTAAACTGAAACGTCTATGCTGAAATATTTGTTGGAAAAAGAATTCAAGCAGATAATGAGGAACAAATTCATTCCCAAGATGATAATAGCCATGCCTCTTTTCATGATGCTTATCATGCCCTGGGCTGCAAATCAGGAAGTGACTAATATCCGCCTGACTGTGGTTGATAACGACCATAGCGTGACATCAGACGAACTGGTGCGCAAGGTAGTTTCGTCAGGATATTTTATCTTCCAGTCAGTGGCGGACGGTAGCGAAAAAGCACTGAAGGATGTTGATGCAGGAAAGGCAGATATAATACTCGACATTCCGGACGGGTTCGAGAAAAATCTACAGACAGAGAGAGTTTCCGGTGTTATGATTTCGTCCAATTCCGTAAACGGAACTAAAGGAATTCTGGGCAGCAGCTATCTTTCTACTATAGTCAATGATTTTGCAGCATCGCTGTCTGAGGAAATGATGATGTCGCAACCTACAGCACTAAGTTCCGTGGGAAAGTCATTCAGGATTATGCCCCAATACAAGTTCAATCCGCATCTTGACTATAAGGTATTCATGGTTCCTGCCATAATGGTGATGCTCCTTACCATGATAACCGGATTTCTCCCTGCATTCAATATTGTGGGCGAGAAGGAGGCCGGTACAATAGAGCAGATAAACGTGACTCCTACGAGCCGTATGCAGTTCATACTTGCCAAGCTGATACCTTACTGGTGCATAGGTCTTATAGTCTTTACCCTCTGTATGCTGTTGGCTGTGTTTGTGTATTCGCTTATACCTGTTGGCAGTCTTCTGACGATATATCTCTTTGCTGTGGTATATATCGTTGCCGTATCAGGTATGGGACTTGTAGTGTCCAATTATTCGGACACCATGCAGCAGGCCATGTTCGTGATGTTCTTCTTCATAATGATATTCCTGCTTATGAGCGGACTTCTCACACCTGTTGCCAGTATGCCGGACTGGGCACAGTATATAACAATATTCAATCCGTTGAAATATTTTATCAGCGTCATGCGTATGGTATATCTCAAAGGCAGCGGTTTTGCCGAACTTGTTCCGTATTTCCTATCCCTGTGTGTCTTTGCTTTGGTGTTTAATGCATGGGCTATATTGGGGTATAGGAAGAGGAGTTGAATGGTGTAACAGTATCAAATACCTATGTTGGTGTTCCCAGTGCAAAATGCTCTTCCGAATAGTCTGCGACAAGGTTGGAAAGCAATTCCAATTCTATACTGTTAGGATCATCCAGAGGGGTTTCATCTGTGACCAGCGGAAGTAATTCCTCAACTCTTTTTATAGCCCAGTCGTATTGAGCTTTTGTCTCTATCTTTGTCATTGCTTTTGATTAATCGGTAACCGCCGATTCGGTTTAATTCTAATATTCAAAATTTAATTCTACAATACGGAATTATAATAAAAACCACCACGCGTGGGATACCAAGTGTGGTGGTTTTTAAGGTCTTTTTATTTATTCAAATGTTCCATACCGTGTTGGCAACAGCTTGCGGTCACCTAATGTATTGTCAATTCTTGCCACATTAATCCAGAACTTGTTCTGTCTTACGCTTTCCAGCGGATAAACAGCCTTGGCGCGTGTGTAAGGATGATCCCATTCTCCCTCTACCACCTCGTATTCCGGATGAGGTGCGTTCTTCAGAACATTGTCTTCGGCAGATGCGGTTCCGTTCTTCACTTCCTCTATCTCGTTCCAGATACTCAGCATGGTGTTTACAAAGTTGTTCAGCTCGGCAAGGCTTTCACTTTCTGTCGGCTCAATCATCAGAGTGCCGTGAACAGGGAATGAAAGGGTAGGAGCATGATAACCGTAGTCCATCAGACGCTTGGAGATATCATTCTCGTCGATACCGCTTTCCTCATGCAGCCTTCTGCAATCGAGAATCATTTCGTGTCCCACAAAACCGTTCTTTCCTCTATATACTATTCCGTATGTGTCGTTCAGACACGCAGCCAGATAGTTGGCATTAAGTATGGCAGCCTTTGTTGCGTTTTCCAGACCTTCGGCACCCATCATGCAGATATATGCATATGTGATAGGCAGTATTCCGGCACTGCCATACGGAGCTGCCGAAACCTCGTTCAGAGCATTATCGGTTGATGCATGTCCCGGAAGGAAAGGCACAAGATGTGATTTCACGCATACAGGACCAACACCAGGACCGCCACCACCGTGAGGGCTGGCAAATGTCTTGTGCAGATTCAGATGACATACGTCCGCACCTATAGTTCCCGGATTGGTAAGTCCCACCTGGGCATTCATATTCGCACCGTCCATGTAAACCTGTGCACCGCAGTTATGTATGATGTTGCAGATTTCCACTATATCTGTTTCAAAGATTCCGTGAGTGGAAGGATAAGTAATCATCAGTGCAGCCAGACGGTCCTTGTTTTCCTCTGCCTTGCGTTTCAGGTCGTCCACATCCACATTGCCATGCTCGTCGCACGCACAAGTCACAGTGGTAAATCCGGCCTGAACAGCCGATGCCGGGTTAGTTCCGTGAGCCGATGCAGGAATGAGAATGATGTCCCTGTTTCCTTCACCGATGCTGTTCAGATAGGCGGCAATTATGCGCAGACCGGTATATTCACCTGCAGCACCTGAGTTAGGTTGCAGAGTCACACCGTCCATACCAGTAATAAGAGCCAACTGTTCCGACAGATTTGTTATCAGCTCCATGTAACCTTCAGTCTGGTCAGCCGGAGCAAGAGGATGCATGTTCATCCATCCGGCGTTGCTTAGAGGCAACATTTCGGAAGCCGCATTCAGTTTCATTGTACAGGAGCCGAGTGAAATCATGGAATGAGCCAGAGAAATATCCTTACGTTCAAGACGCTTGATATACCTCATCATCTCCGTTTCTGTATGATACTTGCAGAACACCTCATGAGTGAGATACGCACTCTGGCGCTTCATATCCTTTTTGATAACCGAGCCTTCAGGAATTTCAGCCGTTTCAGTGAAAGGCTTTTCGGCAGCGATGGTAAATATGCTTAACAGAAGATTAGCTTCGGCCACAGATGTAGTTTCGTCTACACTCAGTCCGACATCGCCATTGTCAAAATATCTCAGATTGACACCCTTGCCGACAGATATAGTCTTTATTTCGTCAGTCTTCACATGCTCAGGCATCTGTAGTCTGAGAGTGTCGAAATATACCGCATTCTTCTGTACATAACCTAATTTTGACAACTGTTTAGCCAGCCAAGCCGTAGTGCTGTGAATGCCGGAAGCAATACTCTTGATACCTTCCTGACCGTGATAAACGGCATAGAATCCGGCCATGGTAGCCAACAGAGCCTGAGCGGTACAGATGTTCGATGTAGCCTTTTCGCGCTTGATATGCTGTTCGCGAGTCTGCAATGCCATACGGTAGCACAGATGACCGTATTTGTCTTTCGACAGTCCTATGATACGTCCCGGCATATTTCTCTTATATTCGTCCCTTGTGGCAAAATAGGCAGCCGACGGACCTCCGTAGAACATAGGAATACCCAGCCTCTGAGTACTGCCGAACACTATGTCGGCGCCCCATTCTCCCGGCGGAACCAGCAGAGCCAGCGACATGATGTCAGCATCCACAGCCACCTTGCATTCGGCCTGATGAGCCTTCTCGGTGAACTCCCTGTAATCCTCCGCGCTACCGCTGTTGTTAGGATATTGCAGGATGTAGCCGAATACATCCGGAGTAAACTCAAACTCCTTGTATGAGCCTGTCTTTACGTTGATACCCTGAGGAATAGCCCTTGTCATGATAACAGCAAGGTTCTGAGGGAAAATCTCCTCATCCACGAACAGGGTACAAGCCCCTTCCTTCTGCTGCTTGCGGCTTCTCAGTGCAAACATCATTGTGGCAGCCTCGGCAGCGGCAGTAGCCTCGTCCAATAGAGAACAGTTGGATATCGGCATGGCCGTGAGGTCGCATACGGCAGTCTGGAAGTTGATAAGAGCCTCAAGTCGTCCCTGGGATATTTCAGCCTGATAAGGTGTGTACGAAGTGTACCACACCGGATTTTCGAATACATTTCTCTGTATTACGGCAGGAGTGGCAGTGTCGTACCATCCCTGACCGATATACGATTTGAATCTTGTGTTTTTCGCTGCCATCCGGCTTATATGTTCGGCAAAATCGTGTTCGCTCATAGCCGGTTTCAGCGGCAGTCTCTCCTTAAGTCTTATTTCAGACGGGATGGTCTTTTCTATCAGCTCATCCAAAGACTTTACTCCAATTTTCTTGAGCATTACAGGAATATCCTGTTCCGAGATACCGATATGACGGTCGGAAAATGAGAAACTTTTCATGGTTATATTAGTTTAAGTTTGTGAGTTTTATCTGAAAAACGGATTATTCATCTTTTCGTTCCCTATCGTAGTAGGCTCACTGTGTCCTGTATAGACTTTTGTTTCGTCAGGCAGGGTGAACAGGCGGTTGCTTATGCTGTCTATCAACTGTCGGTAATTGCCTCCGTCAAGGTCTGTTCTTCCTATACTGCCTCTGAACAGAACGTCACCACAGAACAGACAGCCGTCCTTTTCGTTATAGTAGACAAGGCTTCCCGGCGAGTGTCCCGGAGCCTGTATCACCTTCAGTACTGTGTTTCCGAAGCGGACTTCGTCACCGTCTGCCAATTTCTTTCCGAGGGCAGGAACATCCTCGTTCATCGCAATTCCGAACATACGGCAGTAGTCCTTAATCTTAGGAATAAGGAATTCATCGTCGGCCGAAGCCTCAGATACCACGCCGTAAGTCCTGCATACGAAAGCATTGCCGAACACGTGATCCGGATGCAGATGAGTGTTGAGCAGATGCTTCACGGTAAGTCCGTTTCTTTCGATATATTGTTTCAGCATCTCCTGTTCATCCTCGTAATAACATCCGGCATCTATGATAACCGCCTCGTTGGTTTCGTCCGAAAGCACATAAGTGTTTACCGGGAACATATTGAATTCAAAGCACTTGATAGTCATAAAATCATTTGTTTATAGTTACATAAACCACCTTCTTGGTCTCAAAGAATTCCTCTTCGAAATAATCTTTCAGGTCATACATCACAGTCTGGTGTTTCACCGGCATAACCTCGTTCTGAAGTTCGCCGCCCTTCAGGCAGATAAGTCCGTTAGGCAAAGCATTGTGCTGCTCCTTCTTGATATTCTTTCTGATGATTTTCAGAAGGTCTGTAAGAGGCATAACGGCACGGCTCACGACGAAGTCGAACAACTGTTTCTCTTCCTCAGCCCTGCAGTGGCGCGTAGTAACGTTCTTCAGTCCTATGGCTGAGGCAATTTCAGTAGCCACCTTGACTTTCTTTCCGATGCTGTCCACCAGGTGGAAATGAGTGTCCGGAAACATGATAGCCAAAGGAATGCCCGGGAAACCGCCACCCGTTCCGAGGTCCATAATCTCAGTACCCGGCCGGAAATTAATCACCTTGGCGATACCCAAAGAATGAAGCACATGGTGTTCGTACAGGTTTGTAATGTCTTTTCTGGAAATCACGTTGATTTTGCTGTTCCAGTCAGTGTATAAATCGTATAAAGCCATGAACTGCTCTTTCTGCGTGTCTGTCAGTTCCGGAAAGTATTTCTGTATAATCTCCATTTATTGAGTTAATAATTAAGAATTAAAAAATAAGAGCTATTCCCTGTTCAGCATCGTTTCAATCTCGGCGTAAGGTACGTCGATGATGAATTCACCCATTGAGTACGGAGCAATGTCATATCTGTTGTACAGGAACGAAACCCTGTCCTCGAGCAGCAGGAAGTTGTCCGGTATATAAAGGTCCACATCAAGCAGAGCGCCGTTCTCTTTCAGTCCCTCTATCGAGGTGATGGTGTCTGTTTCCAGTCTTTGGTTCACCTCGTCTATCAGATGTTTCATTATCAGACCGACAATCTCTTTCTCCTTGTCCTTTCTGAATACCACGTCCTTGGTCAGCACCTTGCCCGATTTAGCCAGCAGGTTGGCCCATTTGATGGTAGTGTTAGGATGAGCCCCTCCCGTATCCTTGAAAGTAGACACAGAGAAGTTCCAGATGCTGTCATTGTTGAGCGACAGTTCCGAAGTAATCTCATACTCATAGTTATACCATGCCGGTATGTCTTCCGGCTTTATACCGTTATGGAGGTCGGCCTCATAGAATTTTATCAGCTTCTCCCTGTATTCTTTGGTATATTTGTTCACTACGGCAGGGATAGCCTCCTGCGGACCCATGTTGCTGTATGTATCACCGAATGCGATGCTCTGAATCCTTGAGTTGATGATGGCGGAAATAGAATCCTTTTCGTCGCCGGCTTCGAGGTACATGTAATCTACAGAAACCTTGCATTTGGGCGAAGCTTCATCTCCTGCCTTCAGGGCAACCAATGTATCTGCCTGTATGCTTGACACCTTGGCCGGTTTTACAGACTGTGTCTCCCGGCAGGACTGCAGCGAAAAACACGCTACGGCTCCACATGCCAAGGCTGTATTAAGAATCGTCTTTTTATTCATAATCTGTTTTTGTGATAGTTCTTATTATCACAAATATAATGAAAGTTCTTGAAAGAGTTAATCTGATGTTTACATTTTAATAGTTTTTTACTGTATCAGCTATGCTTTGCACCATACTTCTTGCAATATTAAGATAAAACCCATATTTTTGTTATGAGTAAAATCTAAAATCATGAAAATAGAAGACTGGAAATACATACCATATTCCGAAGCCTGGAGCAGGCAGACGGAAATATTCAACTCTGTAATAGAAGCACGCAAAGAGGGGCAGCCGTACGAAAACCGTATAATCTTCTGCACCCATCCTCACGTATATACCATAGGAAAGCACGGCAATCAGGAAAACATGCTGATAAGCGGTGAGATGCTTTCGCGCATAGGAGCAGAAGTGTTCCGTATCGACCGTGGAGGCGACATCACCTACCATGGCCCCGGACAGTTAGTCTGTTATCCTATAATCTGTCTGGAAGATTTCAAGCTCGGACTGAAAAGCTATCTCCACCTGTTGGAAGAGGCAGTGATACGCACCTGTTCGCATTACGGAATAAAGTCCGGCAGGGTGGACGGAGCTACAGGAGTATGGATAGACATAGGCACACCGCGCGAGAGGAAGATATGTGCAATGGGAGTACGGAGCAGCCATTTCGTGACAATGCACGGTCTGGCGCTGAACGTGAATACCGACCTGAAATACTTCGGCTGTATCAATCCGTGCGGCTTTACCGACAAGGGAGTGACCTCGATAGAGAATGAAACAGGAACACAGGTTCCGATGGACGAAGTGCGCCGTATATTGACCGATGAACTTCTGAAACTGCTCTGAAAAGCATATAAGCCGTTAATTTTTTGTTAAAACGACAACATCCCTTTTATGTATGTTTATCTGCTGATAATGTGCACGTTGTACGCCCTGCAAGTATATGTCGCGGGAATAAAAGGATAAAAAACGGATAAAATTGTGCATAAAAAGTTTTGTAAATTCAAATAAAAGTTCTACATTTGCACCCGCAATCGAAAATGATGCACTCTTAGCTCAGTTGGTAGAGCAACTGACTCTTAATCAGTGGGTCCAGGGTTCGAATCCCTGAGAGTGTACTTGCACTGACGGTTTTTTGGATTGGGGAATCCATTGGCCGGAAAAAACGAATAAAGAGTCCTTTAAATCGTGAAGATTTGAGGGACTTTTTTTGTTTGTGTATCTGCAAAAAAAATAAGGGATGCCGAAACACCCCTTTCTGAAAATCCATTCCGGATTATCCGAACATTCTTTGTTCAAGTTCCAGGCTTTTCGGGAACATGATATTATTCTCGATATGTATATGCTCGAACAGCGCATTTACGAACTTCTCCAGTTCCGCCATCATGAGTCGGTAGGTATTACATCCGTCCTGCGGCACCTCAAAACCGTTGGTAATCTCCTTGATATGCAGATATCTGTTACCTTCAGCCTCGTGCTCCATGTTCATTACCCTTATAGGGTTTGCTATCGACCCGCAGTGCATAGGCTCGATGCTTACGCTCCTTTCCGAAGCGTCGAAAAGTTCAAGCAGATACGGGAACAGTACGTTTTCCTCTTTCTGCAGATGGTTCTCCAAGTCTTCAAGCGAAACACTGACCAAATCGTACAGCTCGTTCAGTTCAGGATGTCTTTCTCCGTGAGCGTTTCTCACCTTTTCTATCAGTCCCAGAAGTACCGGACCATTGTTTCTGATGCCTCTGTGATGAATCTTTAGTACATAGTCGATAAGCAGGTCGATAGGCCGGGAGGCAAACGGAATACCGCCCTCCGAAGCTGTATTGTTGCTGTTTATAGCGTTTATAACAGTGTCCACGTCTACATTCGCACTCTTGCAAGCCTCGTCCAATGCAACCTGCCCGTGGCAGCAGAAATCTATTCCAAACTTATAGAACACACTTGCCGTAGAAAATCTTTCGGCTACGATATCTCCAACATTTCTCTTTCTTAAATCCATATTACTTAATGTTTAATTGTTCGCTGCAAAGGTAATGGTAATAAACCTGGCAGACCGTAACATTTGTTACGTGGCGGCATAATATAGGTTAATTCGTATTCGCCGGGCGACAGTTGTCATTTTGACATAATGTAAATCCCGTCTTCCGAGAATGGCTGTTTTGCGTGCTATGATGCAGCCGGAGCCGAAAATCTGATTTATGGGGATTTGTGTATTGATAAAATGATATTGATGGGCGGTTGGACTGTCTTATGCGTAAGCTGAATAAATGGATACTGTAAACATATTTGTGATTATGCGTTCTTTTGATGCCTTTATGATAGTTGTAAGTGCTTCCGCTCTGTAGGCGAAATAGAATGAAATCTGCCTGTTTTGTAATGAATTTTCAACGGATTTGCAATCCGTTTGAAAACGCTTCGACGTTTCACTAAAAACGTCGAAGCGTTTTGGTTGAAATTCCTTGTCGTTTTCTTCCGGCTGTCTTGAAGATTCGGTAAAGATGCGTGCGGCAAGAGAATCCACACTCGGCTGAAGACTGTTGATAAGAGAAAGGTAGTTCTGTTTGTTGATTTTATTCGGTAACAGCGAATAGAATTATGACATTTTATTCGCTGCTACCGAATAAAAAGAGCCTTTAAATTTTGTAGTATCAAATAAAATTCGTACTTTTATCCCCAAAGGTAAGTATATGGAAAAGGAATTGTTTCGAACGATAATAGCTGAGAGCCAAGAATATATAGGTCGTATTCATTTGGTACAGCGTCCTCTATATTTAGAGGAATATGGCAATTATGTGTTTGTAGGAGTAAGACAAGCAGGAAAATCCTATTTGCTATACCAGAGAATACAGCAATTGCTGACAAATGGAGTTGATATAGAAGACATCGTGTATGTCAACTTTGACGATGAACGTTTGCAAGGAATGTCGGTTGCAGACTTCGATTTCATATTGCAAGCCTATCATAGCATGTATGAAGGTCAGCCCATCTTCTTCTTTGATGAGATACAGAATGTTGAAGGGTGGGCGAACTTTGCACGCCGTCTAGCCAACCAAAAATATCGTGTCTATATAACTGGCAGTAATGCCAAAATGCTGAGTCGTGACATAGAGACTGTGTTGGGAGGAAGATACCTGGGCATCAGCGTGTTTCCATATAGCTTTTCTGAATATCTGAAAGCTGTTGGAGTCTTGCTTTCAAAGAATTGGCAATATGGCCGAAAAGCAAATGAACTGCAGCGCCATTTCCGAACTTACTTTGATTGGGGTGGTTTCCCTGAGCTTGTACATTTTCAAGAAAAGAGAATATGGCTCAACAGCTTATATAATCGTATTTTCTTTAATGACCTGGTGGTTCGGCACAAAATAAAGAACGAGGATGCCTTACGCCTTTGTGTAAGAAGATTGGCAGAAAGCGTGAAACAGCCATGCTCCTTGAATCGTTTGAGCAATCTGATAAAAGCAACCGGTACTCCATGTAGCCCATCAACAGTAATGGAGTATGTTCGCTATCTGCAAGAATCATGCTTGTTGATTTCTATTGACAATTATGTTTCCAAGTTCGTGGAGAAAGAAACAATTAAAAAACATTATTTTGTAGATAATGGGCTGCTGCATCTCTTCATCAACAATCCGAACACCTCTCTGCTGGAGAACCTTTGCGCAATTACATTATACAAGAAATACGCCAAGGGCTTATACTATTATAATAAAAACATAGAGGTTGATTTCTATGTGCCGGATGAGGGGCTGGCTGTTCAGGCGAGCTATCAGATGAGCGATGGGGAAACCATAGAGCGAGAAGTGAAAGCATTAGTAGCCTTGCATGGTTTGCATCCTCTGAAGAGAGCTATGATAATCACCTATGAGGATGAAGGGGAGATTGTGCGTGATGGACTCAGAATAGAAATAAAACCTGCATGGAAATGGGTATTGGAAGGTTTGTAGAATATAAAGAAACAAGACACGATGAAGGGTCTATACGCCCACCTATCATCGTGGCATATAGACCCTTGTCGTTTCCCGTGAAGTGCGGGTGAATATGTTTGCTGGACACCTTATACTCCTGCCCAGCTTAGGAGTTTAATAATCGTTTGCACAAGTGATTAAGGATAAAGAAAAACTATACTGTAACAGTATTTACTAATGTATATTATCATCACCAACTCTTTACTGAGTTAAATTGATAGCCGAGGAATATACCATTATCAAAGTCTGGGGCAAAGTAATTTTCACCCGTAGGCTTCCAAATATATTGATTGCTATTCTCGTCAAACTCACCTTTCATGACTTCCTGATTTTTGGGCAAATACAAATCTATATATTGGGCCCAATTGTCATCATCAAAAATACCACCTCCGGAATTTGCTTCTCCTCGCACATCCGTGAGTTCTCCCAAAGTTACTTTTTCCAACATGATAAATCCTGCAAATGCACGTTCATCTATAGTAGAAACATTCGGAGCACAAATTTCTTCCAAATACACACAGCGGGATAAGGCATTCATTCCAATTTTTGTCACATCAGGCAAAAAAATAGACTTTAAAGCCTTTAATTCTTTCAAACCATCTGCAGGAATTTCCTTGCATCCTATTAGAGTGAGGTCTATAGTGGCATCTTGCACATTCTTAAAAGCTTCACGGATAGCCTTAAACTCATTAGCGCCAGCATCAGAAGCGAGGTTTAGTCTTATAGCAGTCTTGCTATTTGCTACTTCTTGCTTGATAGCTGACTTTATTTCTTCTGCACTATTTGCCGAAATGACAGTAGCATCCAGTGCATAACTCTTAGCATTTTCTGTTTCTTTCGAGAATTTATAAGTTTTCAAAGTTGCTTCTCTATATTTCACTGTTACTTCGGAATTATTTTCAAAAGTACCATATAAACAGGCATTGCCCTTTCCATCAGATGTAAGTGTATAATTTCCTTCCTGTTCCATATCGCTGCTGCCCGCAGGAGTGAAATATTCGGTATCAACTGTTATTTGCTTATTTGGCATAGTTGCGATGCGCAAGCGGGAATAGTTGCGTGTTGCCTCGGCAAATTTTACGGTTATAGCCTGACCATTAGGGGTGATATTGGCTTTTCCCTCGATATATTCATCCGTTCCTGCAACCTTGCCTTCTTTCAAAACTAATTTGCCGGCTTCCCATTTGTAATTAGGGGCATAATATACATGAGGAAAGGTTGGCACTTCGTCTTCTTTATAAGACAACTCGCCACTTGTCAATTCCCAGCTACTGCCATTATATGTAAAAGCAGCATACTTAGTCCCTAAAGTCTTACTGGTCATCTCCAGAAGCAACTCATCTCCTTCTGCCCATGAAGTCTTGCCTTCATCAGGTGTACCAATAGCACGAGTCTGTGAATCTCCGAATGCCGGAAATTCACCAACAACCAACTGTACGTTGCTTTTGCCTGTTGTTGCGGTTGTTTCTTCTATATCACTTGTGCATGACGCCATTACTATAGTAACGACTGCCAGCATGATGTATTGAAATATCTTTTTCATATTTTTTCCTCCAATTATTTGAGTTCATCTTCGTTTGTCCAACCAGTCATATTATCTATGCTGATTCTGGTCAGTTCCACTTTGTCTTTTCCTACATCGAGTTTGTAGGTGTAGCGATGGCCCTCTTGAAACTCCGTATTTGACTTCATTTTTGCATGGAAGTTTTGGTCGCCTATCTTGAATTTCACGAAAATCTCGCCAGCTTTGTAGGAACCAGGGATAACGATTGCAGAAAACATACCATCGTCATGCTTACAGGCTTGTACCCAATCAGGATTACCTGAAGGTGTATTCATTACAAATTTTCCCTGGTCTTGGTCTCTAAAAAATCTAACACTGTTGTTTTTTGAATACACTTGTGGTTCACTAATATCCATATTAGGATAATCCGCAGTACCAACATGATATACTATCGTGACCAGCGACATGCGATGCTTCATAGGAATGTCTACATAATAGGACAAAGGAATATCGTACCAATATCCAGTTATGAGATCAGCGTTTTTCAATTTACCTTCGCTGCTTTGGTCTGTTTGTAAATCATACTGTAGATTATTTATCCCAAAATCCATGTCAGATGGATATACAGCCAAAATTGTATGTTGTTCGTATTCATTTAACCAACGAAAACTTCCTGTACGAGACCATTCTGCTCCATTATAAGAAAGAACAGCCGTACTACCAGGATCATAATCAGTAAATATACTTACTTTCAGCTTATCTTTATCCTCCCAATTGTTATCGTCTCCCAATGTATTGACACGAGTCTGCATACCTCCAACAGAGAAAGTGGCATTGATTTCCTGCCCTTTCAGCGTAGGAGCCATATCTTCATTTTGCGTACAAGCAGTAAAGCCCATAGCCATAAGGCCCATTACTGCATAGGAAATTCTTTGTTTTATCGTCTTCATAATCTTCAGTTTTTTATTGTTAGTGAGTTAGTGAGCGGTCAAGCTCACTAACCCTGTATTCCCTATTTCAGTACCTTATTTATCAGAATTATTCTATTTCTGCATCTAAATCACCTAAATCACCATTTTCCCAAGGATATATATTAGCATCTTCTATAGTAATCCCCGTATTTTTAACAGTTATGTTGTATGTATATTTTTTGCCACCTTCAAATTGTCCATTGGTGGATGGTGTTATAGGGGTTGTGTATTTTACTTCGCTATCATTCAACAACAAGTAAATCTCTACATCCATCTTATTGCTTTCAAGGCTTTGCGGCAACATGATATAAGCAAAACTTTCTTCGCTTTCAAAAGGTACATCATAAAAAGGACGAGTAAGAGTAGCTCTGTCACCAATAGTTTCAACCGAACCTGTTCTTGTGTCAAATTTACCGCTTGTAAATATTCCTTTCAACTCTAAGCGATTGAATTTATAATTGTTATATTTGACACCCTGCCCTGGTTTAATTTTGAATTCAACCAAACTCATACAATGCTTAAAGCGATGTTCGATATCTGTAAAATTCACAATTGGAGATGCTTTGCTTGCAGTAGCTCCTGAGGCAAAAAGTACATCAGCCATACAAGGTTGGTTTTCTTCTACCTCAGCCATATTCCAATCCATTTTACCATCAGTTAAGGATTCGCTATAAGGATAGTATGCACTAAATGTTGTCTCTTTGTTGTCCTTGAAATAGATGATGTTGTTATTGTCAGCAGCTTCAAAAGTACCATCCCCATTTGTTGTTACATACTTTTTGTTGTCTCCAGTTGTATAGCCAGATGATGTGACATATACGCCAATGGCATCGCCTGCTGTCCAGCTGTTGTTGTCTGCAGTTCCACGGGTTTTGATATTGTTGGAAATGTCCGCCTGTACGGTAGCAGCAACAGGACCATTGTTGCCGATACCGTCTTCTTCGTTAGCGCAAGCTGCAAACAGCAATGCTGCGGCTGCGATGTATAAGAATTTAAATTTTTTCATATATCTTGTTATTTAAGAGTTGTTATTGTGCTATATGTTCATTATTGTCTCCTGCCTCTGTCCAAGGCTTAATGGTTCCAGAAATATCTACGGCAGAACGACTCAATTTTACTACTGTATAGTGGTATCTTTTGCCACCCTCAAGTTTTACAGGCATTGTCCATACAAAAGGAGCGTCGTAACCATTCTTGAGGTCAAACTCTATCACTCGGCTTGCTTCTTCTGTAGGGAGCAGGATTGCCTCATACAGCTTGCCAGCTTCGGTAGTTTTCATCGTGATGTCCGCAGGAGTTTCTTCACCAGAGATAGTTCCATCCACAAGATTGAAAGTGGCTTTGGTATTCTGGCCTTTCACTGTCACAGTCATTTTCTTAAGGTCTTCTTGCGTGAGACCGTTACCTGGTTGAACATCCAAAATAAGATTGCTTAACTTATGGAAGAACTTCAAGTCAACCTGTGGCGTAGCTTTGTTGCAGCCTTCTGTCTTGGCATACATGAAGTCGATAGTTTCTTGTTTCGTTTGGTCTGTTACATCAAGTGCTACCTTGTAGTCATTGACAGTGGTCTGTGGATAGTAAGAATAGAAGTCCACATCTCCATCTATCGGGAAGAAAATAGTCTTACCTCCAGAAATAGGTGAAAAGGCTATACTTCCATTTGACTGATAGCAAACATTGTCAACACCCTCTTTGATTACATCCGCAGAGAGTGTCTTGCCTGCTTCTATCATGAAGATACCAATCTTGTCACCATCAGCCCAAGCTACACCGGCAGCACGGGTGTTTACGCTGATACCACCAGTAAATTGCACGGCTACCTTATCGTTCTGGGTAGAAGGTACGGTGTCTTCTGTACTGCATGAAACCATTGCACCTGCCAAGAGTGCAAGGGCGAAAAACTTAGTCATCTTTTTCATCTTATAAATATTTTAAAAGTTATTATTATTTTATTTCTACTTCATTGTTGAGGTTCGTCCAACCGTTGATGGTAGCTTCCAGATTCATCTTTGGCTGCATTTGGTTGTAGTTGAGTCGCAACTCATACTTTCCTCCAACCTTCATCGCAGGAGCGGTGATGTCATACTCCTGCAAGGTCTCGTCAGGGAGCAAGAGGCGGAGATAAACATGAGAGGCGGAACTTCCCTGTATGGTCGGCATCAGCCGAATGACTTCCGATTTCAGGGTTGATTCCGTAGCCAGGATAGTAGGTATTTCCACTTCCGTTGGCTTTATGCTCGGCAAACCGTAGTCTCCATCACTGTTCTTCTGTGTAGGGAACAGACACCAGGCTGCATCTAATGCCTTACCACTCATCTCTGTGCCTTTCGGCACATTCTCAATGATGACGGTCAGTTCCGGAAGCACGCTCTTCATAGGGTTTTGCACCACATAGTTGCCTTCCTTGTTGTCTATCCTCACGTCGGCAACTCCGAAATAAGCATTATGCTTCACATCTTTAGGATTGGTCAAACCTATCTGGATATTGTTCCAATTAGTCAAAGCCCTGGTCTGGTCAGTGGTGAAGAATGGCTCTATGAGATTGGTAATAGCCAATATCTGATAATGCCCTTCAGGAAGAGCGAAGCGTTGGCTTGCCACCTCCTGCGCACTGCCATAATGTTTTTCCTCTACAAGCGAGCCGTCATCGGCATTGAATATCCAGAGCTTCACATCATTCACTTCCGTACCTTGGTCGGCTTCATCTGCCCAAGTGAGCGATACTGACAAACCACCCTCATCCTCACCATCATGAACATCATGGTCGCAACTTACCAACAGGCATGGGACGCATAACAGCACCCATAACCAAATATTAAATCTTCTTTTTGCTTTCATTTTCTATCCGTGTTTTATGGGTTACTGATGATTGTCTGTTGTCTCTACTCGGCGAGCTTTCTGGGCTTCGCGAGATCCGTCGCTTCCCTTACCTGCAGCCGAAATGCGGCTTGCCGCTATGCCTTTCTTTACCAGCCAGGCCTTCAGGGTTTCTGCTCGCTGGCGAGAAATGCGCTTGTTCACCGCCACGCTGCCCCTGGTGTCGCACCAGCCTGTCACCGTCACCTTCATATCCGGATTCTCCTTTAATATATGGAGGATTTCGTTCAGCTTGGATTCCTCGTCAGGGTTGATGGCGATACTGTTGAAATCGAAGTAGATAACAGGGAATTTCACCTCTGAGGTTTCAGCAATGTCTTGTTCTGCAACCTTGGTTTCTGCCTTATCCGCCTTGGCAACCGTCTCTTGCTGTTGGGTGTTCTCCTCTGGGGTAGTCAGCTGTTGCTGGACTTCCGGCTGATGAATGGTTGAGGTTTCCATCATTTTCCTTTTCTTTGCCTTGGTGAAGCTGATGCCCAGTCTGATGCCACTTTCCCAAACAAAGTTGTTCTTATGCAGATGCTCCGGCATTCCATCCATACGTTCGCCGGTAAGACGAGTCAAACCGGAATAGATGCCCAATTTCAGGCATGAAGTCAGTTGGTAGCCAACCTGCAAGTCTGCACCATAACCCAAATGCCAGTTGGTTGAACCTTTCATCACCTTGGCATCATCGGCTATAGTCTGAATGTCAGCCTTGGTAGTTACTGCATATATATGAGGTGAAACTGCCAAATCCCATCGGCTGTTAGCTGTCTTATGGAACAGCCCAAGGAGATTAACGTTCACTCTTGCCCCATACCTGCCCATCCTGACATGGCTTTTCAGATTGGCATATTCCCAACTGTCCATGCCTAAGACACCTGCGTTGTAAAGCATACCATCGCTACCCAACCAATAGTTACGTTCTACGCAACAGTCTTGTGCAAACAAGTTCATTTCTCCATACTTGGCAGATAACTCAGCCGAGAAGATGGAGTTGAAACGATAGCCACCATATAAGCCGGCAGCCCAACCGAGATGTGTTTTGTCGTGTCCGAAACTTGAGAAAGTAGAGAAACCGAAAGGCATTCCACCCTCAATACCGACATACCAGCCTTGCGAAATAGTCTTTCCATCTTCTTTTACTTCTGCTTTCGCAAAAGAAAAAGGAAGAATAAATGCAAGCATTGCAATCAGCAGTCGATTCTTTGTTGTCAAATAATTTACCATATCATTCATTTGTTTTTTATCGTAAAGGTAAGGATCTGTCTCCAATTACAAGACAGGTATCCACCATAAAGCTAATTCATCCATTATAGCCGAAACTCACTCCAGAAAATACAAGAGGTTTGTCAGGAAGATAAATATTGATGCCAACAGCAAATAGATATAAAAGCGTTCTCTCTTGATGAAGTCACGAAAGCTATAGCGAGCCTTCCAATGATTCTCAAGATACATCCTGTACTCATGTATCATGGCATATCCGAAGATAATACATGATATGAGTACAAACACCCCGATGATGATCAGGGCTAATTCAATCCTTGGCATTGTTTCTATTATTTCTTTCATGGCACAAAGATAGTGTTTTTCATCAAAAAAAGGTGGCGCATTCCCCTGTCAAAGTGTCTACTTCCTATGTTTTAGGTGTCTACTTCGTAGGAAGTAGACACCCATTTTAACGATTTATTCCCTTTTATTATGCGTTTTTCTGATATTTATTGAAAATGGTTATTTTGGAGATTTTCGAGTTACTACTAACACAGAGATGACATAAATATCATTTAATCCACCCAACGGTTATATTGCAATAAAGGGTCTATACACCCTTTTGTCGAGGTGTATAGACCCTTGGAACAACTGCGAAGTATGGGTTGATAATTAGGGTGTTCAGTTTTATGTTCTAAAATCAGCTCGCTTTTCTGAGTGTTTTAGAC
>NZ_DXVR01000129.1:0-5914 GCF_019417265.1 Bacteroides sp. | reverse complement strand
TATTACTCAGTACTTTAAATTATTTTCTTTAGAAATGTGTTGCGGAATTAAGGATAATAAATAAATTAAACGAATTAAAAATATGACTAAGTTCGAAAATGAATTTGATCTTATAACCGCCATCAAGGATGGAGATCATAATGCATATTCATACCTTTTCTCCAAATATTATAAAGACTTAGTCTTATATGGAGGTACAATCATACCAAACCAGGAAATATGTGAAGATATAGTACAAAACATATTTATTTATATATGGGAGAATAGAAAAAACATAAAAATAGATTCCTTAAAATCATATCTTATAAGGGCAGTTAGGAACAGTTGCCTTGATGAAATCAAACATAATAAAATTATGAATGAGTACAGCACTTTTATTCTCACCCAGAACAATATTTTCAATAATGATACAGAAGAATACATCTTGTATTCAGAACTCAATATACAAATACAGCAGGCTATACAAAAATTACCTGTAGATGAAAGAACGGCATTCGAGATGAGTAAAATAAAAGGGATAAAATATCAACAGATAGCAGACGAACTGAACATTTCCGTAAGAACGGTAGAGGTCAGAATCTCAAAATCTTTGAAACGCCTAAAACTCTTATTAAAGGATTTTTTTGTTATTTTACTCATATTTACAAAGTTATAAATGTGGAAAGAGCCTACAGAATCGTCATAAAAATATAATTAGGTATTACATTTATATTAAAACGCAATGTCTTTTATGTTAATGACAATATTCATAGATATTAAGTTTAATTTTAAAACTAAGGTAAAATGGACAACGAAAATCTCATAATCAAGATACTTTCTGGAAAAGCAAACAATACTGATATCAGAAGTTTTAATGATTGGTTAAATCAGAGCAAAAAGAACGAAGAGGAATTCTATAAGTTAAAGAACTTATGGGATTTAACACACCCTACCTTTGACCCACAAAGTATTGATATAAATAAAGCCAGTAAATCATTCTTTAATAACATAAAGAAGAGAGAAAGAGAAAATAAAACACGTAAGTTGATAACTTTTATATATAGAGTTGCAGCAATTTTATTTATTCCATTAGTATTATCCACAATATATCTTTATACAAAAGTACAACAACGTAACAATTATTCTGAAATCATACAAGCCTATCAGACTATAAATATTCCTTATGGTATGATTTCATCCTTAGAACTGCCGGACGGTTCAAAAGTATGGCTTAACGCAGGCTCAAGCTTTAAATATCCGATTCAATTTGATGAAAAAATCAGAAAAGTAGAACTTATTAAAGGTGAAGCTTTTTTTGAAGTTAATTCAGATATAGAACATCCATTTATTGTTAACACAGAAAATATTAATGTAATAGCCACAGGTACGAGATTTAACGTAAGTTCTTACCCTGAGGATGAAAATATATACGTATCGTTAGATAAGGGTAAAGTCGAGATTTCCGGAACACAATACAAAAACATTCTACATATGAGTCCAGGTGAAACAATCTGTATGGATAAAAAAAGTAATACATATTTCATAGATGACAAAACTTGTATTTACAACAGATATGCATGGATAGATGGTATTACCATTTTCAGAAATACAAAGCTTGAAGAGGTATTCAAAAGACTCAGTAAAATATATAATGTGGATTTTATAATTAATGACGATGAAATTAATAGTTATCCATATCATGCCACTTTCAAGAATGAATCATTGGATGAAATTCTTAATATTATAGAAATGGGTAATTCTATTGTTTGCAAAGAAATAAAGAATAACACATCTTATAAAAGAAAGTATGCCGTATCATTAAAACACAAACAGTAATAACTGCAATTAACACCCATGCCGATTACTATCTCAACATAGTTATCAACATGGGTGTTAATTAATATATGTGTGTAAAAACTACGTCTGTTTCACTTTCACATCCTTCACACGAAGAGGTATTATTTCTTTTTCAACTCCTCGGCAGGTACTATACGGTAAAGCTTGTCACTCGGGCGGATTCTGTCAGGTACCTTGAACGATACGTGAACACCTTTCTTTACTACATCTACCGGTTTGAGAGCTACACGCGCTTCTTCCAGGTCCACATACATTGCTCCGGTAGTAGGACCGGTAATGAGCAGTTTGTCGCCAACCTTGATTTCTGTAGCTTCGATGAGGAACTCGGCAACACCGATATTTGAGAAGTATTTTATACCGCGACCGGCATATACTTTTCTTTCTGTAGCTTCAGAGCCGTAGTTACGGCTCCATTCGCCAAGACGCTGTCCCAAGTAATATCCGTTCCAGAAACCACGGTTGAACACTGTCTTAAGGCGTGTTTCCCAGTCGGATTTCTTTTCTTCGGTAAATGTACCGTCAAGATATGACCGGATGGCTTCCTTGTAGCATTCCACTACTGTACGAACATACTCAGGTCCGCGTGCACGCCCTTCTATCTTGAACACACGCACTCCGGCCTCTATCATCTCGTCCATGAAGTGTATGGTCTTCAGGTCTTTAGGCGACATGATGTACTGGTTGTCAACTTCCAGTTCTATATCACTTTCCTTATCCTTTACTATGTATGAACGGCGGCACACCTGCATGCATGCGCCACGATTGGCAGAAGCATTCAGTTCGTTAAGGCTAAGATAGCATTTGCCAGATACCGCCATACACAAGGCTCCGTGGCAGAACATCTCTATTCTTACTTTCTCGCCCATCGGACCTGTGATGTTCTGTTCCTGGATGGCATCATATATCTTGCGCACCTGCTTCAGATTGAGTTCGCGAGCCAATACCACTACATCGGCAAAACGTGAATAGAACTTCAGAGCTTCGGCATTGCTGATGTTGAGCTGTGTAGAGAGATGGACTTCCTGACCTACCTCGTTGCAGTATGCCATGACAGACACATCGGCTGCTATTACCGCACTGATACCGGCCTCCTTGGCCGCATCCACAATCTTGCGCATCAGCTCTATGTCCTCGTCATAAATTATAGTGTTTATGGTGAGGTAGCTTTTTACTCCATGCTCATCGCATAGGGCAGCAATCTCACGCAAATCGTCAATTGTGAACGTGCTTGCCGAACGGGCACGCATGTTAAGGCTTTCAATACCGAAATAGATGGAATCCGCTCCGGCATTAATGGCTGCTGCCAATGACTCGCGCGAGCCTACAGGCGCCATTATCTCGAAATCTTTAATTGAATAACTCATTTATTTATATTTCATTTATTTACGTCTGCAAAGGTACGAAAAATATTCCACTACATATTGATATATATTACTAAACAGAAGTTTCCCGGAAGAAAGTTGAGAATGATAAATAATTTTTCAGATATGAAAGCCCTGAAGCCTTTATCGTTTGACATATGTCAGACGATAGACTTTTCTAAAAGTTTTACTGTAAGCTCCGGTATATCCAAAACATGATTAATCAATACGCAAAAGTATCTTCTATGTGATTAAGAATGGAATTCAGTTCGTCAAGCGTTTCTGCCCTGAGCATGGCTATACGTGTTTCCTTGAAGTTAGGAATCCCTTTGAGCAGCGGTGATGCGGCAAGGTGACGGCGTACATGCAGAATTCCGCGACGTTCGTCAAGCAGATTTACGCTGTCCTGCACTTCACGACGCAAGACATTCATTTTCCATCCGAAATCAAGTCCTGTGAGTTCCTCTCCTGTCTGCAGATAGTGTTTCACTTCCTTGAATATCCACGGGCGACCGAAACTGGCACGGCCTATCATTATGGCATCTACACCATATCTGTCGAAACATTCCTTTGCCCGCTGCGGAGTGGTTACATCGCCATTTCCTATGATAGGAACACGCATACGCGGATTGTTCTTTACCTCACCTATGAGAGTCCAGTCAGCCTCGCCGGTATACATCTGCGCGCGTGTACGTCCGTGAATAGTCAGAGCCTCGATACCGCAGTCCTGCAACTGTTCTGCCAGTTCAACTATTATCTTATGCTCAGAATCCCATCCAAGACGGGTTTTCACAGTGACAGGTATATTCACGGCATTGACTACAGCCTTGGTTATCTCAAGCATCTTAGGTACGTTCTGCAACATGCCCGAACCGGCTCCCTTGCCGGCTACACGCTTGACAGGACATCCGAAGTTCAAATCCAGTATATCAGGTTTTGCCTGCTCTACTATCTTTGCTGCCTCAACCATGGTTTCCGTGTCCTTACCGTAAATCTGTATGGCTACGGGACGCTCCTTCTCGCTGATATTCAGCTTAAGCATGGTCTTGCCAACCGAACGAATCAAGGCATCGCTGGAAACGAACTCGGTATATACCATATCGGCTCCAAACTCTTTACAAAGGAGGCGAAACGTGGGGTCTGTAACATCTTCCATAGGAGCCAGAAGCACAGGCTGTTCTCCCAAATCTATATTTCTAATCTTCATAAAATGCGTTTTATATTAATTTATACCCAACCTTCTTTCTTATACCAGCTTATTGTTTCCTTTACTCCACGCTCCAAGTTATACTCGGGCTTATACCCTAATTCATCTATCAGAGGCTGAATATCACATCTCCAGTTGCGCTGCTTCATAATCTTGTATTTATCTCTGTTCAAGGTACTTGTCTTTCCTACGAGGCGGGAACATGTTTCCGCCACTAAAGATATCACCTTCAGCAATGACAACGGACATACGAAACGTATCATCCACGGATTGCCAAGTTCCTTGCGTATCAGGTCGGAAAAAGTACTGCTGTTATAGACCTCGCCATCGCTTACAAAATATGAACGGTACTTCACATCCTTCTTTATTGCCAGATAAACAGCCTGAACCAAATCATTGACATAGACGAATGTTATATCCTGTCTTTTGAATCCGGCCGCAAAGTCCACATGATTACTTATGGACTTGACCATAAGGAAGTAATCCTTCTCGCGAGGGCCGTAAACTCCGGTAGGACGGAATATGACGTACGGAAAATTCTTCAATCCCTGAAGATATTCCTCTGTCTTGAGCTTGCTCACTCCGTAAGCCGTGTTCGGAACAGGAGTATCCGTTTCGCATATCGAGGAATAATCATTCTCGCGTATCGGTCCGAAAATACTGAGGGAACTTATGAAGATAAAGTTCTTCGGAGTCATACCAAGTTTCACAAGAGTCTCGATGAAATGGCGTGTAGCCCAATAGTTGCCAATCTCAAAACCGGCCTTGTCTATACATTTGGTGACACCGGCACAATGGATGATATAATCCCATCCGCCGTGCTCCTCCTTATGCTTGAGCAACTGCGACGAAAGCTTGTCCGAATCGGTAAAATCAAGTTCCGCAAAACGTATCCGCCCATCCTGCAAATACTTCCTGCTACTGCTTCTGCGCACTCCTGCCCATACCTGCATTCCTTCGGCAAGACCTCCTTCGACAAGAAAACTGCCAATAAATCCGCTGGCTCCTGTTACTAATATTTTGTAATTCATAACTTTCCGTATTATAAAGGCACAAAGATAGTGCAAACCGAGTGAAGCACAAAGTGAAAACTAAGTTTTCAGACTTTTGGAACTGAAGTGCAGACTATATTACTTTAAATCCATAACAGGACAATCGGACTTTATTATTGTTTAATTGCATTTTTTAGTTTTTGTAAGTATATTTGCGTATATAACATTCTGCTGATTAAGCTATACGGTTGCACGGATTATATCACAAAAGAAGCAGAAAAAAAATAAGAAATGTCATAAAATAAATGGGATATGGAACAAGGAGAAATAATATTATACCAACCGGACGAAACAACCAGGTTGGAGGTCAGAATGGAAAATGAAACAGTCTGGTTAAACCGCCAACAATTATCTGAATTATTTGGTCGTGACATAAAAACAATCGGTAAACATATCAATAATGCCTTAACCCAAGTTTGATAGCAAAAAAAATATTTAGTTATTTTTTAGCTGTATAA
>NZ_DXVR01000128.1:0-6044 GCF_019417265.1 Bacteroides sp. | reverse complement strand
TCACGCCGATGGTACTGCATATTGTGGGAGAGTAGGTAGCTGCCGTTTTAAGAGAGGTCCCCGAGGTAGAGATACTTCGGGGATTTTCGCGTTTATACACCGCGGAATAAACGCAGGGAATATCTTTCCGGAAAAGCAGTTGGTGTGCCCTGAAATAAGAAAAACTGATGATTTTGAAACAGGGAAATATCGTCTGTCGGTGAAAGATGTGAAATTGGAATGATATGTTGATTATTCGAAGCAGTAGAAATCCAATGGGGATTTATTTTTAATATTCCTTATAAATCTAAAGAAGCAAATCAATTAGTATCCCGATCAACCTTGGTGTTGTATGCAATGGAACCCTTTTCTCTAAGGAGTTCGGAGCTTTTTAAAAAGAGACATATGGAGATATCCCTGTGACTTGCTGTACGCTCTATATTAGGTGGAATTTTTTTAGCATGGACTTTATACAAAGAGTAGTAAAAAATGGATTGACAAACTATAATTTCTCTATCCTCATTACTTATCTTTCTCCTTTTCGGCTTTCTGCTTTTTTTCTATCAGCATGTTCATGAAAGCCGAGCTTATAATACCTGTTGTGATAGCAATCATGGCAATACCAATCAGACTTATCAGACTGCTTAGCAGGCGTCCTATAGGAGTTATGGGATATATATCACCGTATTCCACGGAGTAAAGGCTACTATGGCCCACCAGAATCCATCACCGATATTCTCGAATGCCTGTGGTTGTGCGTTGCGCTCTATGTAGTACATCAGAATTCCGGAGAAACCGAGCATGATGCCGCATGCCGTATAAGATGTGATGAGTTCCTCTTTTACTGTCTTCAAAACTGTTCCTATCATCTGGAACGAGCGTGAATATCTTATAAGCTTGAATATTATCAGTATATATGCCAGTACCACAAGATGTATATGAGGTGTCTCTTTGTAGATATATATTCCTACGAAAGGGAGTATGGCTACAAAGTCTATCAGACCGTAAAACGAAAAAATATAATGCAGACGTGCTATCCACGGATTTTTATATTGTGCATACTGCACGGGAGCTGCGGCAATCCTAAGGCCGTACTCGATGGTAAAAACGAAAGAAGCCAGATAATTGAACAGATACAGCCAGTTGCGGTATGGGGCGGACTCTTCGAACGATCTGCATATAATTGAAAATATAGAGCCGATAATGAAGAACAGCACGAAATACTGAAACCATTTTTTCATCAGCTGACGATGGATGGATCTGCAGAGTTTCTCATGTCGTATAAGAGTGGTTATCTTCTCACGTATAGGTGATATGATATTGTTTGGGTTATTTTACATCGTTATATAATAATAGGTACTAACAGCAAATGTAAATAAAAACTATGATATTTAAAATACCGTCCTGAACTGAATATCTGTTTTTTTATATAATATGTGTATATTATTTCAACCTTATATGCCCATTTTTTGTTTTTCATGATATAAATACTTATTTTTATAGAATTAAAAATTAAGAGTGATGCCATCCGCTCATTTTAAATTGCTAATTATTAATTGTTAATTTAAAAAGTTCATTATGAAAAAACACAGGCGAACCAATACGCTTAACTTGTTGGCTACATTGCCTTTGATATTGGCAGGCCAAACTATCAATGCACAAGAACAACGATTAGACAAAGTTCCTGCCGATACAGTGGTAAATGTCGGCTATGCCACCGGAAGCATTAAAAAACTGTCAGGCTCCGTGGAGTTGATTAAAGAAGACCAGATGAACAAGATACAGATTGTAAACCCGATAGAGGCCATTCAGGGACGTGTAGCGGGACTTACTGTCAATAAAGGGGGAAACGGAACGGCTGCTCTTGATGCGGTGCGTCTGCGCGGAACTACATCCATAACTGGAGGTAACTCACCGCTTATCATCGTGGACGGTGTTATAGGGGATATGACTCTGCTAACCTCTATTTATCCAACCGACATTGAAAGCTTCGCCATCCTGAAGGATGCTTCCGAAACGGCTCAGTACGGTTCTCGTGGAGCTTCCGGCGTGATAAATGTCGTGACAAAGAAAGGTATCAAGGGCAGGACAAGCATTAACTACAGCGGAAGTTTCGGCATTTCCAGTGTGTATAAAAGGATAGGAATGCTCGATGCCGATGCATACAGGAATGTCACTTCCGGTCTGGGATTGAGCATCATAGACAAAGGCTGTAATACTGATTTCCAGAAAGCGATAGAAAGGACGGCCATACGGCAGAATCACAATATCGCTCTTTATGGCGGTGGAGATAAGTCTTCTTACCGTGTATCTCTGGGATATCTGGATATGGAAGGTGATATAATGAACGAGGGGATGAAGATGTTTACATCGAACATGAATCTGAACCAGAAGCTGATAGACGGGGTGATAGACTGCGAACTCGGTATATTCGGTTCGGTGAAAAGGGAGAGGAGCCTGTTCGACCTGCAGAAGACATTTTATTCCGCCGCTACTTTCAATCCTACTTTTCCGGCGGGGAAGAATGCTTCAGGCGCGTGGGACAATCTTACTACGGCGAGTCAGATAACAAACCCATTGGCATGGATGGAGGTGGACAACCGTGAGGCGGCATCTTATTTCAGCGCGCACGCGAAGGTGAACATAAACCTGCCATACAGGCTGAAACTGGTGGTTTTCGGCTCATATACATATAATAATACTGAAGACAGCCAGTATCTGCCTACCTCTGTATGGGCATACGGACAGGGATACAGGGGATTGAGAAGCTCGGAATCGCTGCTGGGAAATATGATGCTTACATATAACCGTCAGATAGGAAAACATTTTATAGATGTATTAGCATTGGGAGAACTCTCTAAGGACAGATATTCCGGATTTTATACCACGGCCACTAACTTCTCGTCGGACGCCATGGGTTTCAATAATCTTCAGGCCGGTGCATTGAGGCCATGGGACGGTACTGGCTCTTATTTTGAAGACCCAAGACAAGTTTCGTTTCTGGGGCGTGTGAACTATTCGTATGATGACAGGTATGTTCTAACATTGAATGCCCGTACGGACGCGTCGTCAAAGTTCGGCGAGAATCATAAATGGGGATTTTTCCCGTCGGCGTCTGTGGCATGGAACATATCGCAGGAAGACTTTATGAGGTATGTTGATATAGTCGATAATCTGAAAGTCAGGTTGGGATACGGACTCGCAGGAAATCAGGGAGGAATAAGTTCTTATACCACTATGAGTTTGGCCAAACCGAACGGAGTCACTCCTGTGGGTAGCTTGCCTATGGTCACTTTTGAAACTCTGAGGAATGTCAATCCTAACCTGAAGTGGGAAGTGAAGAAGACTTTCAATGCGGGTGCCGACCTTCAGATGTATGGTAGCCGGCTTATTCTATCTGTCAATTATTACAAGTCGAAAACAAGCGATATGCTTTATAATTATCATGTCAGCGTTCCGCCGTTCACTTATAATACTCTTTTGGCAAATATCGGTTCGATGGAAAACAATGGCGTGGAAATATCTATAGGCGGTACTCCGGTGAGAACACGCGACTGGGAACTCATGATAAACGCAAATCTCACCTATCAGCAGAACAAACTGCTGTCACTTGGCGGAATGTATGAGGGCAATTATATTTCAGCAGCCGAATATACAGCCATTGCCGGATTGAACGGTGCAGGATTTCATGGTGGAAACAACAACATAGTGTATCAGATAGTGGGACAGCCGTTGGGCGTTTTCTACCTGCCTAAATGTACAGGCCTGAAAGATGACGGTAACGGGGGATATGTGTATGGCATTGCCGATTTGAACGGGGGCGGTATCAGCATAGAGGACGGTGAGGACAGATATATAGCCGGGCAGGCCATACCGAAATATATACTCGGCTCAAATATCAGTCTGAGATACAAGTCTTTCGACCTGTCGCTACAGATGAACGGCGCGTTCGGCCATAAGATTTATAACGGTACTGCACTTACGTATATGAACATGAACAATCTGCCGGACTATAACGTGATGGAAGAAGCTCCCAAAAAGATGATACGTGACCAGACGGCTACGGACTACTGGCTGGAAAACGGTAATTATCTGAACTTTGATTATCTTACCATAGGATGGCAACCGAAAGTGAAGGACGGACTATGGCTTAAGGGTTGCAGGCTGGCCTTTACGATAAACAATCTTGCCACTATAACCGGATATTCCGGTCTGACTCCGCTTATAAACAGTTCTGGCATAGACGATACACTTGGAGTTGACGACAAACGCAGTTATCCTGTATCCAGAACATATACTTTAAGTCTTGGGTTGAACTTTTAAAACTAATGCGTATGAAACGGTATGTTTACATCATAACAGCTTGCATCCTTACTCTCTGTTCCTGCAAGGAATTTCTGGACGAAAATCCTAAGGACGCGATAAACGAAAATCAGATAGCGGGAAATCTGAGGGAACTATACATGCACAGTGTCGCCACTCTTTATAATAATATAGGCGGATATAATGACAGTGAGGGAATACAGGGCACCGGACGTGGCATATACGATCTGAATACTTTTACCACCGACGAGGCTATAATGCCTACACGCGGCACAGACTGGTACGATGGCGGATTTTGGCAAGGGCTGTATCTTCATGACTGGGGAACAAACAATAATTCGGTTCTTGCCACCTGGGAATATCTGTATAAGTCTGTCATGCTGTGTAATGAGTCTGTCAGAAGAATTAAGGATTATGCAGCAAAGCATAGTGATGATGATACCCGGTCTCTGATGGCCGAAGTAAAAGTTCTAAGGGGACTTTTCTATTATCATCTTATGGATTTGTTCGGCAGAGTTCCGCTTATAAAGGAAAACGGAGTAGAGAAATCCTCGAAAGAACAGGCCGAAAGGAGTGAGACTTTCTGGTTTATTGTAAATGAGCTGCAGGAAGCATTGCCTTATCTGGCAGACGAACGAAGTAATGTACCAGGAGAGTATTACGGACGTGTCACACGGCATGTGGCGTATTTCCTGTTGGCTAAACTGGCGCTGAATGCCGAGGTATATACAGACGATGTATGGACTGATAATTTAAGATCAAACGGAGCTGATATAGAATTTACAATAGACGGAGCAAAGAAGAACGCATGGGAAACCACGCTATACTATTGCGACAAGATAGTTGATGCCGGATACGACCTTGAGCCGGACTACAGGACTAATTTTGCAGTGTTCAACGAATCGTCTGTCGAGAATATCTTTGTAATACCTATGGACAAGACATTATATACCAATCAGTTCATATATTTATTCAGGTCGCGTCATTATAATCATGCAAAGGCTTACGGACTTGGTGGAGAGAACGGGGCGTCTGCCACTCTGGATGTTCTTGAAACATTTGGTTACGGTACGGAAAATGAAGACCGCCGATTTGATTTCTGCTATTTTGATGACGCTCTTACCGACCTTGACGGAAATCCTATAATGCTGGATGATGGAAAGACACGTTTGGTATATGAACCCTGGAAGGTAGCACTCGATGTATCAGGTAAACCGTACGAAAAGACGGCCGGAGCAAGAATGAAAAAATATGAGGTTGACCCTACAGGCTTTAAAGACGGTAAACTTATTGACAATGATATAGTTCTTTACAGATATGCCGATGTGCTTCTTATGAAATGTGAAGCCAAGGTCCGCAACGGCGAAAACGGTGACAGAGAGCTTAATCTTGTCAGGAGTAGAGTAAATGCCCCTGCCAGGAATGCCACTCTTGAAAATATCCTGGATGAAAGAATGCTTGAGCTTGCCTGGGAAGGATGGCGCCGTCAGGATATGATAAGGTTCGGAGTTTACACTGAAGCATATAGCTGCCGTCCTCAACTGGAGAATGAGAATACCGGATTTACCACTGTGTTTCCAATTCCGGAAAAGATTATCCAGATGAATAACGGAATACTGCAAAATTCCGGTTATAAGAAATAGAAAAAGACCTCTCTTGGTGGAAAATTTCCGTAAGAGAGGTCTTAATTTTGTATGCTCGGCATGAGTATTAGCTAACGGGTGCAAGTCCCCAATGAGCCC
>NZ_DXVR01000127.1:0-6177 GCF_019417265.1 Bacteroides sp. | reverse complement strand
CTTTATATACCTTTCGGCGTCGTCATCGCTCACATTGAGCCAGAACTGATAGAATTTATATGGAGATGTATATCGTGAATCCAACCATATATTTCCTGATTCTGTCTTACCGAACTTACCACCGTCGGCTTTTGTTATAAGCGGACATGTAAGTGCGTAAACCTCACCACCGTTTGTACGGCGAATCAGTTCGGCACCTGTGGTGATATTACCCCACTGGTCGGAACCACCTAACTGAAGTTTACAGTTCTTGGTTTCATACAGATGCAGGAAGTCATATCCTTGCAGCAGCTGATAAGTAAATTCAGTGAATGAAAGTCCGTCGCGTGCCTCCCCGTTCAGACGTTTCTGTACAGAATCTTTTGCCATCATATAGTTTACTGTGATGTGCTTTCCTACTGTACGTGCGAAGTCGAGGAATGAGAAGTCTTTCATCCAGTCATAGTTGTTTACCAGTTCTGCCTTGTTTGGGGCGTCCGATTCGAAATCGAGGAATTTGCCCAACTGCTTCTTGATACACTCCTGATTATGGCGCAATGTCTCTTCATCCAGCAGGTTACGTTCCTGTGATTTTCCGGACGGGTCGCCAATCATACCAGTTGCACCACCTACAAGAGCCAACGGCTTGTGGCCGCAACGCTGGAAATGTCTTAACATCATAACGCCGCATAAGTGACCGATGTGCAAAGAGTCTGCAGTAGGGTCAATACCGAGGTAAGCTGTTACCATTTCTTTTTCAAGTAGTTCTTCTGTGCCTGGCATCATGGTGTGTACCATTCCGCGCCATCTTAATTCTTCTACAAAGTTCATCGAATGAAATTCTTAGTTTAACATAAAATATTTTTGGTTTGTTGATGGCAAAATTACGACACTTTATCTGAATAAGCAATTTTTATCTATTAAAAAAGAGACATTTAGCATTTTCTGATACTATGTCAATCAGTTTGTCGGTCGTAGTGTCAAGTATTTCCGATACTTTTCTTATAATGTCATTTATGTTTCCTGTATATTCGTCTGTTTCAAAGAACAGTTTGTCGTGAGGTATTGATTTCAGTGATTTTTCGTTATAATTTTTACCGAAAGAAAGGAAAAATCCGTTATTTGTGTATTGTATGGCCTGTTCCGGTTTTCCTCGAAATCCGTGTATTATCCACGGTTGTTTCGGCTTTAATGATTTTTTCAGGTTTATTATTTCGTTTGAAGTTTTAACGGAATGTATTATTAACGGAAGATTGTATGTCTCGGATATGTGTATGCAATATGTAAAAGACTTCATCTGCATATCCATGCTGGTGGCGCATAGCTTGTCTGTACCACATTCGCCTATCGCGATAACTCTTTTATCGTTTAAAACGTTTTTTTCAACCCATTCCATCTGCTTTTCCAAATCATTGCCGTTAATATACCATGGGTGTATTCCTATGGACATGTATTGGGCAGAACGGAAACTTTCTGTATCGCAATCTTTCATACAAAAGCTTTTGATTGTGCTTTCATATGCTGCAGATGTGTTGTGTGAATGGATGTCGATAATCATATCCTGAATAGTTTATGGTACCGGGTCATAACCGGAGCCTCCCCATGGGTGGCAACGCAATATTCTTTTTATGGCAAGATAAAGTCCTTTTACAGGTCCCTGTTTTTTCAGAGCCAGGACAGCATATTCCGAACATGTTGGAGTAAACCTGCACGATGGAGGTGTGAATGGAGATATACAATTCCTGTAGAAGTATATAGGTGCCAGTAGTATGTAGGTGAATATAAGTTTGATGATTTTCATTTCTCAAACCAGCTTTTCGGCTGTAAGTTGTAGAAGTTTTACTACTTTGTTTTCAATGTCACTTGATTCGTAAAGTTCATTTCCCAACCAAATAAATGCTATTGCGGCCTTTTTGTTCTCTTTGTTGAGAACGTCTTTCAGTATGAACTTGTTTTTCCTGTATGCCTCTCTTATCTGTCTTTTCACTCTGTTTCTCTTGACAGCCCTTTTGAATCTTTTCTTTGGAACACTTATCAGTATTGACAGTGTTGGGTAGTCGTCTTCTTCTATTGGCATGTAAACAATTCTGAGCGGGAATGCAGGTAGCGATTTGCTTCCTCCTGAGAACAGCTTTTCTATTATAATCTTGCTGTTCAGCCTTTCTTTTTTCTGAAGTGTGAATCTTTTTTTCTCGCTCATTGCTGTTTCTTTATTATTAAAAAAATAAACCGGGAGTTCCGTACCGCAAAGTTAAAAACTTTTCCCGATACAAAACACCCGGTTGGTGAAGAATATTAACTCTTTAATTATTTATTATGTTCGCGAATGAAAGAATCCAACGCTGCCGGCATTGATGGAGCTGTAGCAGAAGGAGCTTCCAAATCCAGACGCAATCCTTCATCTTTTACAGCTTTGGCTGTTGTAGGACCGAAACATCCTATTGCGATGTCTTTCTGTTCAAAGTTGGGGAAGTTCTTCATCAGCGACTGTATTCCTGCAGGGCTGAAGAACACCAACATGTCATAATCAAAACTTTCTTCCGGTGTGAAATCGTTGCTTACTGTTCGATACATCACAGCTTCGGTATGCTGTATCTTGTGTTTGTCGAGCAAATCTTTCACTTCATCATTATGTACATCCGACATCGGGATGAAGTATTTTTCTGTGTTATGTTTGATTATTGTTGGCAATAAGTCTGCGAATTTTCCGCTAAGACCGAAGAAAACCTTGCGTTTTCTGTATTGTACATATTTCTGGATGTATAGAGCTATAGCCTCTGAAGTACAGAAATATTTCATTGTTTCAGGTATCGTAACACGCAAATCCACACAAAGATTAAAGAAGTGGTCTATTGCATGGCGTGATGTGAACACGATAGCTGTATGGTCTAAAATAGAAACTTTCTGCTGTCTGAATTCCTTAGCAGGAAGGCTCTCTACTTTTATAAACGGGCGAAAATCTATCTTCACTCCGTATTTCTCAGCAATGTCATAATAAGGAGACTTCTCTGTTGTCGGTTTTGGCTGAGAAACAAGAACTTTCTTTATCTTCAATGCTTTAAATTTTTAAGATCAATATGCTATTAATTAATTCTATACCTTTCCACAGAAAAAGGTCGGGTATTATTTCGAGGGTGCAAAAGTACAAAATTAAATGTAAAACGCCATGAAAATTGCGGAAAAAGTACCTAAAACACTTATAAAATAACAATATTTTGCTTATAAATATGATAGTTAGTATGATTTTTCCTGAAAAATGGAATTCTGAGTCCAAAAAAATTATGTAAAGCACTGTGGGAAACAGTATAAGTCCCATGGCTGCAATGATATTGAAAACACCTTCAATCCACAGTTTGTTTTTTTCTTTGTCGAAGAATATCCAGTTTATGAATGAGTATATTATCCATTTACTTATCAGATATGCCGTAAACACTCCTGCATAAATACACAGCATTGCCGTGTGGTTTGTACTGAAGAAAAAATCAGGATTGGAGTATGAATAGTAGTGATATGTAAGCAGTCCTCCCATAACGACTGATGCACAGCAGAGCAGAATAGTTGGAATATTGGAGGTAGAACTGTAACTGTCGTCGAACAGGTTTGTCCTGTCTGACGAAGTGGAAAGACAGTTGCGGAATATTCTTATTATTCCTTTCTTTTCATTCTGAAGGGCTATTACAATGAGCAGCAGTCCTAATATTATGGCAGTCATGACATTACTGTCCGACACCAGTTTGTAGGGCATTGCTTCGCCTTGCATACCGGTGTCAGCCGGTAGCAAAGTTTGTTCATTCAGGGGCCTTACGCACAGGCTGTCATTGAATATCGTCCACTCATTCATGTTTATTTCCGGATAAATGCTTATATGGCTGCAAATTTACGAAATTCTTTATTCCACATAGGTATCCTGTACAATAAATCTACGGCTTCTTCCGGCGTATTTGCCACTTCCCATAGTTTCTGATGTTCGGGGCGCATGAAGTTCTCTTCTATAGCCTTTTCAATCATATTGAGCAGCGGAGTGAAATATCCGTTTACGTTCAGTACAACTATCGGCTTGAGATACAGACCGAGCTGTTTCCATGTGATTATCTCCATCAGCTCTTCCAGTGTGCCGCATCCTCCTGGCAGTGTGATTACAGCGTCGCTCATCTCTGCCATGAGGCTTTTCCTCTCGTGCATTGTGTCTGTTTCTATAGTCTGTGTCAGTCCGGTGTGGTTCCAGCCTTGCTCAACCATGAAACGCGGAATAACTCCTGTCACTTTTCCTCCTGCCTCAAGAACAGAATCCGATACGGCTGCCATTAGTCCCTGACATCCGGCCCCATTTATTACACTGATATTCTTCTCGGCAAGCAGTTTGCCCAATTTTTCGGCTGCCTTGAAATAAGCCTTGTCTATTTTTGTACTTGATGCGCAATAAACGCATACTGATTTTATATTTTCCAAACTCTTGATTCTATTTTTTAGTTATTAGATTGTAAAGACTTTGTAAACTGTCAATACAAAAAAATGAAGAATGAAGACTTTTTAGGCCATTCATTCTTCATTTTTATATGTTATCGGATTATAGTCCGAAAGCTTCTTTTACTTTATCAACGTAGTCAAGTTTTTCCCATGTAAAGAGTTCTACCTCAACTGTCTTGTTGCCTTCGTAAACAGATTCGAATGTCTTTGTAACTACCTTTGGCTCGCGTCCCATGTGTCCGTAGGCAGCAGTTTCGCTATAGATAGGGTTACGGAGTTTCAGACGCTGTTCGATAGCTTTAGGTCTCATATCGAATATTTCGTCAATCTTCTTTGCTATCTCGCCGTCAGTCATGTTTACGTTGCTTCTGCCGTAAGTATTAACGTAGATGTTGATAGGTTTTGCGACACCGATTGCGTATGATACCTGTACCAAAATCTCGTCTGCTACACCTGCCGCTACAAGGTTCTTTGCGATGTGGCGTGCTGCGTATGCTGCGCTACGGTCTACCTTACTTGGGTCTTTACCTGAGAAAGCACCACCACCGTGAGCACCGGCACCACCGTATGTGTCAACGATAATCTTACGTCCGGTCAGACCTGTATCACCGTGAGGACCGCCGATAACGAACTTACCTGTAGGATTTACGTGATACTTGATGTTGTCGTTGAACAGAGCCAATACAGCAGGGTTGTGTATCTCTGCTATCACTCTTGGCATAAGCACTTCGATAACGTCCTTACGGATTTTAGCAAGCATTTCTTCGTCAGCCTTCAACTGGGCTTCTTTAGAAGAATCTGCAGGAGCAACGAACTCATCGTGCTGTGTAGAAACTACGATAGTGTCTATTCTTACAGGACGGCGGTCGTCATCATATTCGATAGTAACCTGGCTTTTTGAGTCCGGACGGAGGTAAGTCATTACTTTGCCTTCGCGACGGATGTCGGCAAGCACTCTAAGTATCTTGTGAGCAAGGTCGAGCGAAAGAGGCATATAGTTTTCGGTTTCGTTAGTAGCGTAACCGAACATCATACCCTGGTCGCCTGCACCCTGGTCCATTGGTTCTTCGCGTTCCACTCCGCGGTTGATATCTGCACTCTGTTCGTGAATAGCAGAAAGTACTCCGCATGAGTTTCCTTCAAACATATACTCGCCCTTTGTATAGCCAATCTTGTTGATTACCTCTCTGGCTACACGCTGCAAGTCGATGTACGCATTGGTTTTCACTTCTCCTGCCAGTACCACCTGTCCGGTAGTTACCAATGTTTCGCAAGCTACTTTAGAACTGGGGTCATAAGCCAACAGTTTGTCAAGCACAGCATCCGATATTTGATCGGCTACTTTGTCGGGGTGTCCTTCAGACACTGATTCGGATGTGAATAAATATCCCATTTTACGTTTTAAATTAAAAAATTAGTGATTGTAATTATCCGTGTACGGACAGAGTAGGGGGGAAGAAAATCAAATATGTGTTTTAGCATTTTTTTCCGTGGTTGCAAGCTACTCAAATCTTTCCACTTTTTATTTTCGCCTGCAAAGATATGCATATTAATTGGAATAATTACAAAATGCATATTATTTTAACATATTCGATTGTGGAAAGTGTAAGACACGCTGGAATAAACTTGTAAATGTGCTGACATAATCTCTAAATATAGATTGTATCTTTATAAATACAAGTGCGACAAGAAGTCGTACAAGTAATTGTTCAGCATGATGTCTGAACCTGT
>NZ_DXVR01000126.1:0-6180 GCF_019417265.1 Bacteroides sp. | reverse complement strand
TTTATACTCCAACATTGATTGCGATTTTAAATAATTAATCAAATCTTTTTGTACCGAAACCTTAATGGTACGTGAGGAAAGATTTACATACATCTGTCCGTCATCGTCCATTATGTAGAACAGGAGTTCTGCATTTCCGGGATTATCTTTCACTATTGAACCAAACTCTGTGATAAACTCTTCGTCTATCGATGAAAGCGGTGCCTTGACGGTTATTCTTTCAATCACTCTCTCTTTCACATCCGGCAAAAGTTCAATGGTATTGATTTTAACTTCCCATTCATCCTGTTTCCATTGTTTCGGCTGACACTTGCCATGCATATATAAAAACATTCCTTCGCTGAAAAAGTTCTTCTTTTCCACCCAATCATTTCCAAAAAATGCAAATTCGGCAACTCCGGAATAGTCTTCCACCTTTGCAACGCCGTATGGTTTACCTGTTTTGGTATATCCCTCGCGCACTCCGGTCACTATACCGCCGAGTATCAAATCTCTGTTCTGCAATGGCGTCAAATCGGACAAATCTGCCATATGGACATTACATACATTCTCCAAAACAACAGCGTATTCATCCAACGGATGTGCAGAAAGGTATATTCCCACCAACTCACGTTCGCGGTTAAGACGTTCAAGGTCGCTCCACGATGCTGCCGGTACAATCTCAGGAGTTGCAATCTCTACAGCCATTTCTCCACCGAACAGAGAGTTAGTGGCAGCAGCCTTGTCTACCTGATATTTGTTTCCGTATCTTACAAGAATTTCCACGAAGGTTTCTTCCTTTGCATTTTTCACGAAGAAATCTTCACGCTTTATTCCCGAGAAGCTGTCAAATCCTCCTGCAAGAGCAAGATTTTCAATATTCTTTCTATTGCATGAAGACAGGTTCACACGCTGTACAAAGTCGAATATATTCTTGAATTCACCATTTTTCCTGCGTTCTTCAAGGATACTCTGTACAGCAGATTCTCCAACGCCTTTTATGGCACCCATACCGAAACGAATGTCGCCACGGCTGTTTACAGAGAATTTCAGCTCACTTTCGTTTACGTCAGGACCCAATACATTGATACCTGTAGCCTTACATTCGTCCATCAGTTTGGTGATTTCGGTGATGTTGGCAATATTTCGGCTCATTGTGGCAGCCATATACTCCGACGGATAGTTGGCCTTCAGATATGCAGTCTGATATGCTACCCATGAATAACAAGTGGCATGCGACTTGTTGAACGCATACGAAGCAAACTTTTCCCAGTCTGCCCAAATCTTCTCGAGCACCTGAGGATCGTGACCGTTCTTCTTTCCACCTTCGATAAACTTAGGTTTCATATGGTCCAGCTTGTCGCGGAGTTTCTTACCCATCGCCTTACGGAGAGCATCAGACTCACCTCGGGTAAAGTCGGCAAGCAGACGCGACAGCAACATGACCTGCTCCTGATACACCGTAATACCATAAGTATCCTTAAGGTACTTCTCCATGATAGGTATATCATACTCGATAGGCTTACGTCCATGCTTACGGTCGATAAAGTCCGGAATATAGTCCATAGGTCCCGGACGATAGAGGGCATTCATGGCGATAAGGTCCTCAAATGTTGAGGGTTCCAATTCGCGAAGATATTTCTGCATTCCGGCAGATTCAAACTGGAATGTTCCGATTGTTCGTCCGTCGCCATACAACTTATATGTGGCAGGGTCATCTATCGGTATCTCATCAATATTCAATATTATACCTTTGCTGTGCTTTATATTTTCTATAGCTTCCTTTATGATGGACAGTGTCTTCAGTCCGAGGAAGTCCATCTTGATAAGACCGGTATCTTCAATCACCGAACCTTCATACTGGGTAACAAGCATCTTCTCGCCCGTCTCCTTATCGTCAGCCGTACTTACCGGAACCCAGTCTGTGATATCGTCACGGCAAATGATTGTACCACAGGCATGTACACCGGTGTTACGCACGTTACCTTCAAGCATTTTGGCATACTTGATTGTATCTCTAAGGATAGGATCTGTAGAAACCTCTGCAGCCTGAAGTTCAGGAACGTAAGCTATCGCATTGGGAAGATTCAGTTTCTTATCCGGTATCTTGTCCGGCACAAGTTTACACAGTCTGTCCGATTCTGAAAGAGGAAGTTTCTGCACTCGCGCTACGTCCTTAATAGCCAGCTTAGTGGCCATAGTACCGTATGTAATGATATGAGCCACCTTTTCCTGTCCATATTTCTCTGTCACCCAGTTGAGGACACGTCCGCGTCCGTCATCATCGAAGTCCACATCGATATCGGGAAGGGAGATACGGTCCGGATTAAGGAAACGCTCAAACAGAAGGTCATATTTAATCGGGTCTATCTGTGTGATTCCCAAACAGTATGCTACAGCCGAACCTGCTGCGGAACCACGACCGGGACCGACAGATACATCAAGCTTATTTCTTGCTGCTGAGATAAAATCCTGTACGATAAGGAAGTAACCCGGAAAACCCATGGTTTTCATGATGTGCAGTTCGAACTTTATTCGTTCGCTAACTTCATCATCAAGAACTTCACCATAACGGCGGCGAGCACCATCGTATGCCAACTTTGCAAGATAGTCAGCTTCAAGCTTAATACGATACAATTTCTCGTAACCACCAAGCCTCTTGATTTTGGCATTTGCAGAAGCCTCATCCATTACCACATTTCCGTTCTCATCCTGCGTGAATTCATCAAACAGGTCTTTCTCGGTAAATTTCTGACGGTATTCTTCTTCTGTTCCGAAATCCTCTGGAATGGCAAACGTAGGCATGATAGGTGGATTGTCTATAGAATAGAATTCTACACTGTTGCAGATATCTACTGTATTAGACAATGCTTCAGGCACATCAGCAAAGATTTCATTCATCTCCTCTCGTGTCTTCATCCACTCCTGCTTGGTATAAAGCATACGGTTAGGGTCATCAAGGTCCTTTCCGGTACTTAAGCAGATAAGTCGGTCGTGAGCTTCGGCATTTTCCTCGTCCACAAAATGCACGTCGTTAGTACAAACCAACTTTACATTATATTTCTTTGAGTACTCTAACAGTTTTGCATTGACAACCTGCTGCAAAGGATATGCTTCATGGTTTGCTCTCTGCACAATTGCCTTATGACGCTGAAGTTCAAGATAATAGTCATCACCGAACAGATTCTTATACCAGCGAATAGCCTCTTCGGCTTCTTCAAGCTGTCCGGCTGTAATCTTCTTCGGAACCTCTCCACCAAGACATGCAGAACATACTATCAGTCCTTCATGATACTTCTCAAGTTCTGCACGGTCAGTACGCGGACGCATATAGAAACCTTCCGTCCATGCTTTGGACACAAGTTTTATAAGATTGTGATATCCTTTAAGATTCTTCGCAAGGACTACAAGGTGATAACCACTCTGGTCCTGCTTCCCGTCTTTCTTGTCAAGTCCGCGACGAGCAACATACATCTCACATCCTATGATAGGCTTGAAGAGTCTGTCCTGAGCAGCCTGCAACTGTTTTCTGCATTCAGCCAACTCCTCTTCCTGATTTTCAGATTCTGTTTCTCCCTTCTCGAGAGCAGCTATTTTCTTCTTCAAATCCTTTATCTCACCATTTGTTCCTCCGTTTTTCTTGTTTACATAGTTGAAAAACTCCTTGATACCGAACATGACACCATGGTCTGTAACGGCTATACCTCTCATTCCGTTGGCAATAGCCTTATCGACCAACTTGGGAATTGAAGCCTGTCCGTCAAGAATAGAATATTGGGTGTGAACATGTAGATGAACAAAATCCTGCATATCTTATATAAAAACTTTTTACTTCTTTAATTGGTTAAAATAAACATCAAGCAACTTCTTTGCTGCCGTAAACGATGTGGCCTGACCGTTCAGGACCTCTTTTTCCTTTATCTCAAGCATATCGGCTATCAACGGGTCCTGATAGAAACTGTCGCGAAGATGTTCGTTAATAGTTTCATACATCCAGTATTTGGCCTGTTCGTTTCTTCTGTAATCGAAATATCCGTTTTTCTTCACAAAGTCCACATAGGCATATACCATATCCCATATCTCCTTTACACCGATATTGTAGAATCCGGAATATGTAAGAACCTGTGGAGTCCATCCTGACTCAGGAGCCGGGAAAAGATGAAGTGCATTGCGGAAATGCGCAGCGGCAAGCTTGGCTTTCTCCACGTTATTACCGTCAGCCTTGTTGATGATGATTCCATCGGCCATTTCCATTATACCTCTCTTGATGCCCTGCAGTTCGTCGCCTGTTCCTGCAAGCTGTATCAGGAGGAAGAAATCCACCATGGAATGTACAGCTGTTTCACTCTGCCCTACTCCTACGGTTTCTACAAATATCTTATCAAATCCTGCAGCCTCGCACAGGATGATGGTTTCACGGGTTTTACGTGCTACTCCACCAAGCGAACCAGCCGAAGGACTGGGGCGTATGAAAGACTTTGGATGAACGGACAGTTTCTCCATTCTGGTCTTATCGCCCAAAATACTACCTTTGGAACGTTCGCTGCTCGGGTCAATAGCCAATACTGCAAGCTTGCCTCCCTTTTCTTCAAGAACATGGAGTCCGAAAACATCAATAGAAGTACTCTTACCGGCTCCCGGTACACCACTGATACCGACTCTTACCGAGTTTCCGGAATAAGGCAGACATTTTTCTATCACCTCCTGAGCCAAAACCTGATGCTCCGGCTTGACGCTTTCCACCAGAGTTACAGCACGGCTAAGCATCGTTATATCACCTTTTACTATACCTTCTACATACTCGCCTACCGAGAACTGACGTTTCTTCGGTCTGTTTCTGAGATTTATATAAGGATTAACAATCGAAGGCTGTTCCACCCCCTGATTGACAGTCAGTCCCTTATATTCTTCATTGTTTTCAGGATGTTCCATAATGGTATATTTTATTTGTTTATAACGTCTGCATTTATATGTACCGTTATCTTCGGTTTCTTTGGGTCATTTGTTATCAGAAGCACCCTCGGCTTACCTTTCGAACGCGACAGATTGTTTGCCAATACTGTCACTTTCATTTTTGCCGACTCGCCCGGCTTAATGACATGTCTGTTAAGTTTTACATTAAGAGCCATAGAAAATACCTGTAAGTCGAGTATCTCAAGATTTGATTTACCGGTATTTGTAATTATAACAGTCTGCATCTTCTTTTGTTTAGGTTTCAGTCCCGGATAATCAAGTGTAACTGCACTGATATCTGCCACCGGAGGATTCAGTTTCTGCTGTTCTGTATTGGATGAAAAGTCCGGCAAGAGAACTACCGATACAGGAATCTCATTTTCGCTGTTAACCTTGTCTCCCATAAACCTGGACAGATACACTGTGGTACGTGTGATACCAAGTTTAGGAAGTTTTTCTGTATCCAAAGTGACGGTTATCTTACCGTTTTTCTGCGAGCCTAACACTTCCGGTTCCGATTTTGCCGACAAATATGGAGGCAGATGCATCAGAACAGGGTTATACGCCTTGTTTGAAGTATTTGCCACAAGAATTTCAAACTGAGGTTTGTCACCTTTGTTGACATCATCAAACACAATTTCATCCTTATCAGTCCTTACCGCACCGAAACCGAACTTATGCGTATAGGCATAATCCTTAGGGTCGGCAGTCACTTCTCCGGAGAAATCCAGATACAGCGGTATATTAGAGGCATTGCAATACACTCCTACCTCTTTATAGAATTTTCCGATAGCTTCTGCATCGAACACAGCAGTAACCTCACCCTTTTCACCTACACCTATCGGCTTTTTGCTCCAGTCGGCCTTCATACATCCGCATGAAACAGTAACATTCGAAATAACCAAAGGCTTGTCACCGGTATTGGTGAATGCATACTTTACAGTGACCGGATTTCTCCATAATATATACCCTAAATCCTGTGATTTGGAATCGAATGATATCTGAGGCTGTGCGTTCAATACTGTAGCCACAAAGCCTAATATGCAGATAAGGAAAAATAATCTTTTCATCTTTTATAGTCTTTAATTTTATAGAAACCGTTTAAATACGGAAACAAAGATAGACAGAATTTTAATTCTTCACAAAAGTAGACTTGGAATAAATCATAACATAAAGAAAAAGTAACTTATAACAAAAACAAAAAAGACACCACAAGATATATTATTTAGATAATATTTATAAAAATAG
>NZ_DXVR01000125.1:0-6261 GCF_019417265.1 Bacteroides sp. | reverse complement strand
TCATTCTTGAAACTATTAGTTATCTAACTGGAGAAAATTGATGCGTTTTCTCTGTCAGAAAACTTTGTATTTCATTCAGTTTGCATTATATTTGTAATTACAACAACATAAACCCATAAAACTATGTTTACAATTCAAGCTAACCCTTCAGGCACAAGAAGCCTGAACATATCGGAAGAAAATCTTAAGACAATAGAAAAATATTCTCTGTTCCAGCAACTTATTGACAGCAACGGTATAGTTGATGAAAGCGTACTGGAGAAACTGAAACTCAACATCCGTTCGCTGATAGGTTCGTCTGAGGAAGACTGCAAGGACCTGCTCGACCTCTGCCTGAACGTGATTTATCACGACAATATGAAGGCTTTCGGTCTGCATCAGCTCATCATGCTGTACATCAACTGGGAGAGAGAAAAAGGTAATATCGAAGAAACTGAAGAATAAATCTTGAAAGAACATAATCTAACGGACTGGTTGCCCACAACCAAGAAAGAAGTAGAGCTAAGAGGATGGGATGAACTCGATGTCATTCTGTTCAGTGGCGACGCATACGTTGACCATCCGTCATTCGGAGCTGCCGTAATAGGAAGAATACTTGAGGCTCAAGGACTTAAAGTTGCCATCGTGCCACAGCCAAACTGGCGCGACGACCTTCGCGACTTCAAGAAATTAGGTAAGCCAAGACTCTTTTTCGGAATATCTGCCGGATGTATGGACAGTATGGTGAACAAATATACTGCCAACAAGCGTTTACGAAGCGAAGATGCGTACACCCCCGACGGACGACATGATATGCGCCCGGAATATCCTACTATAGTATACTCACAGATATTGAAGAAACTCTATCCCGACGTGTCTGTAATCATAGGCGGAATAGAGGCTTCACTGCGTCGTCTTACCCACTACGACTACTGGCAGGACAAGGTCAGACAGTCCATTCTGCTGGACTCCGGAGCCGACCTGCTGATATACGGTATGGGTGAAAAACCTGTCACAGACTTGTGCAGACGAATGTCTGAGAATCCTGCAGTTCCGACAGATATTCTTCAGACTGCATACGTTTGCAAAAAGGAAGAATTCAAGTCCGAAGAGAATGACCTGAGGCTTTACTCTCATGAGGAATGTCTTAAGGACAAGAAGAAACAGGCTGAAAACTTCAGACATATAGAAGAGGAATCGAACAAATATGCCGCACAGAGGATTATCCAGGAGTCGGGCAAGAAAGTGGTGGTGATAAATCCTCCTTATCCCCCAATGACTCAGGGCGAGCTTGATATGTCGTTCGACCTTCCATATACACACCTTCCGCATCCGAAATACAAGAACAAACGTATTCCGGCATACGATATGATAAAGTTCTCAGTCAATCTTCACAGAGGATGTTTCGGAGGATGTGCATTCTGCACCATATCAGCCCATCAGGGTAAATTCATCGTAAGCCGAAGCAAGGAAAGTATCCTGAAGGAGGTGAAAGCAATAACTGAAATGCCTGATTTCAAGGGCTATCTGAGCGACCTTGGAGGTCCGTCTGCCAATATGTATGCCATGAGGGGAAAAGACGAAAGTATGTGCCGCCGGTGCAAACGCCCTTCGTGCATCCATCCGAAGGTATGCCCTAATCTGAATACAGACCACAGGCCACTGCTGGACATCTATCATGCCGTAGATGCACTTCCCGGAATCAAAAAGAGCTTTATTGGCAGCGGTGTCCGATACGACCTGCTTCTGCACGAAAGCAAGGACCCGGCTGTAAACAAGAGCACTCAGGAATACACCCGTGAGCTGATAATCAAACACGTGAGCGGACGACTGAAGGTAGCACCTGAACACACAAGCGACAAAGTGCTTTACGTCATGCGCAAACCTCCGTTCGAACAGTTTGAAAGGTTCAAGAAGATATTCGACCGCATAAATACGGAGCATAACCTGCGCCAACAGATTATACCATACTTCATAAGCAGTCACCCGGGATGCACGTCTGAGGATATGGCAGAACTGGCTGTTATAACCAAAAGGCTTGACTTCCATCTGGAACAGGTTCAGGACTTCACTCCTACTCCTATGACTGTCGCTACAGAAGCCTGGTACACAGGTTATCATCCTTACACCCTCGAACCTATTTTCTCAGCCAAAACGCAGAAAGAGAAACTTGCACAACGTATGTTCTTCTTCTGGTACAAGCCTGAGGAAAGAAAGAACATCATGAACGAACTGAGGCGCATCGGAAGGAATGACCTTATAGACAAACTTTACAAGAAGAGATAAAAAAAGACGAGTGAAACAAACGATAATTCTTATGAATATTTTTGTTTCACTCGTCTTTTTTTATTCAGCCTTCAACTCCACTACTTCACGTACAAGATACGTTCCATCATATTCAGCGGCAAAGCCATCGTCCCACTTTCCGTTATATTCAAGTCTTAATATAGCTTTTACCGGCTTGCCGTTTTTCTGACCTTTCGTTATCTTGTCATACTTTTCAAGCAACCGACCGGTCTTATCTACAATCCAGAATTCTCTGTCGCTACCTGTAGGAGTAAACGCTCTCACTTCATGCCCTATTCTCAATTCGCCTTCCATGGTGTAAAGCGAATCTTTTGACATATTATCATCTATAGCAAGCGAAGCTGTTTTATGTCCACATGAAGTACACATAAAAGCCACTAACGATAAAAGCCCAATCATCTGTTTCATAATTACAAAATTAAATTGTTTATAACGCTCCAACCTGATTTATACAGTCTTCCCAAATAAAGCAGAAGCACACATAGATTTTATCTGTTCTTCTTCTCAAGCTCCTGAAGACTTTCCATCTTCTTGGTTTCGAGGAACTCGTATATACCGCACAGATGTTCTTTAACCTTCTTGTTGCCGAACTCATAAACCTTGGTAACGAGTCCGTCGAGGAAGTCACGGTCGTGGGAAACCACAATCAGAGTTCCGTCAAAATCCATGAGAGCCTGTTTCAGTATATCCTTGGTTTTCATGTCAAGGTGGTTGGTAGGCTCGTCGAGGATGAGCAGATTCACCGGTTCAAGCAGAAGTTTAATCATCGCCAGACGGGTACGTTCACCACCTGACAAGACCTTGACCTTCTTCATTGATTCTTCCGGACCACCAAACATAAATGCACCAAGAAGGTCCCTGATTTTGTTTCTGATTTCGCCTTTAGCCACATCGTCTATAGTCTGGAATACTGTCAGATTCTCATCAAGAAGCGAAGCCTGATTCTGCGCGAAATATCCTATCTGTACGTTATGACCGAGAGTAAGTGTACCTTCGTGGTCTATCTCATTCATTATACATTTCACGAGAGTTGACTTACCCTCACCGTTCTTACCTACGAAAGCTACTTTATCGCCACGTTCTATCGTCAGAGTGGCATTGCGGAACACCACATGGTCGCCATATGTCTTTCCTACTCCGTCCATTATCACAGGATAGCTTCCACTGCGTGGTGAAGGAGGGAACTTAAGCCTCAACGCCGATGTATCTTCCTCGTCAACCTCTATCAGTTCAAGTTTCTCCAGCATCTTCACGCGGCTCTGTACCTGGAGTGTCTTACTGTATGTACCTTTGAAACGCTCGATGAAATCCTTAGTTTCCTGAATCATCTTCTGCTGTTCTTCGTACTGCTTCATCTGCTGTTCGCGACGTTCCTTACGGAGAACAAGATACTGGGAGTAGTTCACCTTATAATCGTATATACGCCCCATAGTCACTTCTATGGTACGTGTAGTGATATTATCGACAAACTTACGGTCGTGGCTTATAACTATTACAGCCTTCGCACTGTTGATAAGAAATTCCTCAAGCCACTGGATAGACTCGATGTCAAGATGGTTGGTAGGCTCGTCGAGCAACAATACATCCGGGTTCTGAAGAAGAAGTTTTGCCAGCTCGATACGCATACGCCATCCACCGCTGAAATCGCTTGTAGGACGGTTGAAGTCTTCTCTCATAAAACCAAGACCGAGAAGTGCCTTTTCCACATCTTCTTCAAAATGAGTCATATCTATGGCATAGAACTTCTCGCTCATGGCAGCCACTTTCTCTATGAGTGCCATGTACGAATCGCTCTCATAGTCAGTTCTTGTAGCCAGTTCGTTGTTCATCGCCTCTATCTCCTTTTCCATCTCCTGAAGGTGGGCAAAGGCCTGCGATGCTTCTTCGAAAACGGTTCTGCCGTCTTCAGTCATCAGATGCTGTGGAAGATAAGCCACAACACAATCTTTCGGAGTTGTAACCTTTCCACGGGTAGGCTGTCTGACTCCTGCAAGAATCTTCAGGAGAGTAGACTTGCCGGCACCGTTCTTTCCCATCAGGGCTATACGGTCTTTTTCATTGATTTGGAAACTAATGTCGCTAAACAAGGTGGTACCGCCAAACTCGACGGTCAACCCATCTACTGAAATCATATTTTTTAGAGTTTTTAGTTGTTAGTTCTTAGTTGTTAGCTTATGAGTTCTTATGTTCTTTTGTCTGAATATATATTAAAATCGTAAGTTTTGAGTTGAATTTCCATTACAAAACAATTGGCAAGCAGACGGGGATATTGTTCCTTATCCACTTGCCAACACACATTTCATATAAAATTATAATTATGCCATCAGCAATACCAGCAACTGAGCCGTAAGAATACGCAAGAACATACTCAAAGGATAAACTGTAGAATAACCTACAGCCGGAGCGTCGTTGCTCGATACCTGATTCGCATATGCCAGTGCCGGTGGGTCTGTATTACTACCTGCAATAAGTCCCATCAGTGTATAATAGTTAAGTTTATGTCTCCATCGTGCCACCATACCCATAATAACAAGAGGTATTATTGTTATAAGGAAACCGATACCTACATAAAGAAGGCCATCCCCCTCTACCACTGTCTGCACAAAACTTCCTCCGGCCTTGATACCAACACTTGCAAGGAATAGTGCAAGACCTACCTCACGAAGCATCAGATTGGCACTCATTGTAGTGTAAGTAACCAGTTTTACCTTATGTCCGAAACGGCCTATAAGTATGGAAATGATAAGCGGACCACCGGCCAGACCTAATTTGACAGGTGTAGGCACTCCAGGAATAGCCAATGGAAGGCTACCGAACAGAATACCACAAAGAATACCGACGAAGATTGTAACGATATTAGGATGGTCAAGGCGTTTCAACTGATTACCAAGCAGACCTGCCACACGCTCTACCGCATCCTGCGGACCTACTACCATCACACGGTCACCCACCTGAAGAGTAAGCTGACGTGAGGCAAACAGATCCATACCCGAACGGGTTACACGGGTTACATTCACTCCATACATACTGTTGAAATGCAACTCACCAAGAGTCTTACCGTTGATATTTGACTGGGTTACAAGAATACGGCGGGAAACCATCGGCTTGTCTGTATTTCCATGAGCCTCCCAGTTCACATTCCGGACTTCAGGACCGATAAATGCTATAATAGCCTCAGAATCATCTTCAGCACATACTATGAACATTTTATCATTCAGTTCAAGCATCGTATTTGCTGTAGGGATGTACACACACCCATCGCTCTTCATAATTCGTGAACAAACGAAATCACGTGCAAGGAAATTGCGTACCTGTAATACTGTCTTACCCAACAGAGCTTCATTGTGTACTTCAAGATTAAGAAAGAAAGGTTTCAGATGCGGATTTGCTTCCTCACCGCGCTTGATTTCTTCCTCTTCCTTGTTCAAATCGATTCTGCAAATCAAACGTATCAGAATCATTGACAGGATAATACCCATAACTCCCAAAGGATAAGCACAAGCATATCCGTTGGCAATCTGCGGACCGTTATAGTTTATCTGACTGAGTGCCTCGTTGGCAGCACCAAGACCGGGGGTATTTGTTACAGCTCCACACAGGATACCAACCATCATAGGTATGTCTACCCTTCCCTGCAGGGCAAAATACATGATTAAGGCAACGGCAATGTTCAAGGCAACAATACCCACTGCAATCATATTCATGGCCACACCGCCTTTCTTGAACGACGAGAAGAAAGAAGGACCGACCTGAAGTCCGATACAGAACACAAATAGAATTAACCCAAAGTCTTGAACGAAATTCAGAATTGATGTATTACCGGTAAATCCAAAATGACCAACCAGAATACCCACGAACAAGACAAACGTAACCCCCAGCGATATGCCGAAAATCTTAATTTTTCCCAATAACACACCCGCTGCTATAACAAAGGCATAAAGAGCAACTATATGGGCTATGGAATCAGGATTGAAT
>NZ_DXVR01000124.1:0-6499 GCF_019417265.1 Bacteroides sp. | reverse complement strand
GTGTTTTAAGAATACTCATAAACAAACTTTTTTTATTATATTAGTCAAGTCTAAAATTTAGCGTCAGAATAAGCTCAAAGAAGTCTGAAAAAAACGAACCGTTATTTTATCTAAAACTTGCCCACGTTTTAATTCGAATGCGGGCAAGTTTTATTTTAAGCTTCAGAGCCTTCTGGTTCAAAATACAAAAATATAGTTTTTCATCGTGACGGCATAAGCATACCAATATACATCCATCTACAATTAAGCGAACTATCCCTCAAATACAAATCAATAATCAGGACATCAAACCATATAATAAAACAACTTTAAAAAGTAGAAAAAAGTAAATTATTATCCGCTTTTTCAATCTTTTGTTTAACTTTGCGTCCGAAGTAAAGACAAAGGGGTGCCTAAAGAACTGACCCGGGCTGAGATTATACCCTATGAACCTGATGCGGTTAATGCCGACGAAGGGATTGTCCTCAAAAAAGACATCCGTCATAAGATATTCTCTCAAACTGTAATTCTTACATTCTCTTTGTGTTTGCTTTGACGAACACTTTAAAACCAGTCATTTATGAAAATAAAAGTAAACAACAAAGAGACAGAACTCACCCAAGGCAATAATGTTGCATCGCTTGCACAACAGCTTGAACTTCCACAGCAGGGAGTGGCAGTTGCTCTTAATAACCGTATGATTCCGCGCGGTCAGTGGGCTGAACAGGAAATCAAGGAAGGCGACAGTCTTGTTATCATAAAAGCAGCTTGCGGAGGATAATGATATGGATAAAAAAGCATTCAAACTTCAGTTCATCACTCATTTCACCGAACAGTATTCTTACTTAGATTCTGTCCGTATGGCTCTCGAAGGCGGTTGCCGATGGATTCAACTGCGCATGAAGGATGCTTCCGACGAGGAAGTAGAAGCTATCGCTATAAAGGTTCAAGAACTGTGCAGACAATATAGCGCGACTTTCATCATAGACGACCGTGTAGAACTGGTAAAAAAGCTGAAAGCCGACGGTGTACATCTCGGAAAGAACGATATGCCTATAGCTGAAGCAAGAAAGATATTGGGAAATGATTTCATTATAGGTGGAACAGCCAATACTTTCGATGACGTTAAGGCACATTACCTTTCTGGTGCCGACTATATAGGCTGCGGCCCGTTCCGTTTCACGACTACCAAGAAGAAATTAAGCCCGATATTAGGTCTTGAAGGATACCGTTCCATCACCGGTCAGATGAAAGCCGAAGGTATCAGCCTGCCGATAGTGGCAATAGGCGGTATCACGATTGATGATATTCCGGAAATAATGCAAACCGGAGTGACGGGCATCGCACTGAGCGGGACTATATTAAGAGCTGAAAATCCGGTAGAAGAAACGAGGGAAATTGTGGAGATGGTGGAGAGAAGCAGTTGTTAAATTTTATCAAACTTAAAAACTCAAGAACTTAAGAACTCAAAAACTCACAACATATATGGAAAAACTTATTATTGCGGGTCGTGAATTCGATTCCCACCTTTTCCTGGGAACAGGAAAATTCAACTCAAACCAGCAGATGGAAGAAGCCATCTTAGCATCAGGCACAGAAATGGTGACTGTAGCCATGAAACGTATCGAACTCGATGACAAGGAAGACGACATGTTGCGCCATATCGTTCATCCTCATATACAGCTGTTGCCAAACACTTCGGGTGTACGTACAGCGGAAGAAGCTGTCTTTGCCGCACAGATGGCCCGTGAGGCATTCGGAACTAACTGGCTGAAACTGGAAATTCATCCTGACCCTCGTTACCTGTTGCCGGACTCTACAGAGACACTTAAAGCGACAGAAGAACTGGTAAAACTCGGTTTCGTAGTCCTCCCTTACTGTCAGGCTGACCCTACACTTTGCAAGCGTCTGGAAGAAGCAGGTGCCGCTACTGTGATGCCTCTTGCTGCTCCTATAGGTACAAACAAGGGATTACAGACTCGCGATTTCCTCCGTATCATAATCGAACAGAGCAATGTTCCTGTAGTAGTTGATGCAGGTATCGGTGCTCCAAGCCATGCTGCCGAAGCTATGGAAATGGGTGCAGCAGCCTGCCTTGTAAACACAGCAATCGCCGTTGCAGGTAATCCTGTGGAAATGGCTATCGCATTCAAGGAAGCTGTCATCGCCGGTCGCCGTGCATACGAAGCAGGATTGGGTATCCAGGCTGACAACCTTGTAGCTTCAGCTTCATCTCCTTTAACTTCATTCCTAAACGAATAAACTTTACAATTCACATGGACAAAGAAAAAGAAAAAAAAGCATACGCCCATGCAGAAAAAGCCTACATGCAAGGTACAATGTTCCCTTTCGTGAAAGTAGGTATGCAGAAAGTAAACCTCACTCCTACTGTCAACATCGTTGATGGCAAGAAAGTGATGACACCGAACGCCCCTGTATATATATATGATACAAGCGGTCCTTTCAGCGATCCAAATATTGAGATAGACCTGAAGAAAGGATTGCCACGTATGCGTGAGAGCTGGATTACATCACGCGGTGATGTGGAACAGTTGCCTTCAATCACTTCAGAATACGGAAAGATGCGCCGTGACGACAAGTCGCTCGACCATCTCCGCTTTGAACATATCGCATTGCCATACCGTGCTAAGGAAGGTAAATGCTGTACTCAGATGTACTATGCCAAGCAGGGTATCGTAACTCCTGAAATGGAATATGTAGCCATCCGCGAGAACATGAACTGCCGCGAACTTGGTATCGAAACATATATCACTCCGGAATTTGTACGCGACGAGATTGCTGCCGGACGTGCCGTATTGCCTGCAAATATCAATCACCCGGAATCGGAACCTATGATTATAGGACGCAACTTCCTTGTGAAAATCAATACCAACATCGGTAACTCTGCCACTACTTCAAGCATTGATGAGGAAGTGGACAAGGCTGTATGGAGCTGCAAATGGGGCGGCGACACACTGATGGACCTTTCTACAGGTGCAAACATCCACGAAACCCGCGAATGGATTGTACGCAACTGCCCTGTTCCGGTAGGTACTGTGCCTATCTATCAGGCTTTGGAGAAAGTAAACGGTAAGGTGGAAGACCTCAACTGGGAGATATATAAGGATACACTGATAGAACAGTGCGAGCAGGGTGTTGACTATTTCACTATCCATGCCGGAATTCGTCTGCACAATGTTCACCTTGCCGACAAGCGTCTTTGCGGCATCGTAAGCCGTGGCGGAAGTATCATGAGCAAATGGTGTAAGATATATAATAAGGAGTCTTTCCTTTATGAGCATTTCGACGAGATTTGCGATATCCTCGCACAGTATGACGTAGCAGTTTCATTGGGCGACGGTCTCCGTCCCGGCTCAATCTACGATGCCAACGACGAGGCACAGTTTGCTGAACTCGACACATTAGGTGAACTTGTACTCCGCGCATGGGAAAAGAACGTACAGGCATTCATCGAAGGACCTGGACATGTACCTTTGCACAAGATACAGGAGAACATGGAACGCCAGATCAAGTCGTGCCACAATGCCCCGTTCTATACACTCGGCCCTCTTGTAACAGATATCGCTCCGGGTTACGATCACATCACATCAGCCATCGGTGCTGCCCAGATAGGATGGCTGGGTACCGCAATGCTTTGCTATGTAACTCCAAAGGAGCACCTCGGATTGCCTAACCGCGAGGATGTACGCACCGGTGTTATCACATACAAGATTGCCGCTCATGCCGCCGACCTTGCAAAAGGACATCCTGGAGCACAGATTCGCGACAACGCACTCAGCAAGGCCCGCTACGAATTCCGTTGGCGCGACCAGTTCCATCTTTCACTGGACCCTGACCGTGCTCTTGAATATTTCAACGAAGGACGCCATACTGACGGTGAATACTGTACTATGTGCGGTCCTAACTTCTGCGCGATGAAGCTTAGCAGGGATTTAAAGAATATTTAAAACTAAAAATCATGTTTAGTGACGAACTTGAAAAAATAAGTTGGGAGGAGACTACCAAAGCCATCTACTCCAAGACCGAAGCAGACGTGATACGTGCTCTCGGTAAGAGTCGTTGTGATGTAGATGACTTCATGGCACTCATCTCTCCGGCTGCCGAAAAATATCTTGAACCGATGGCGCGACTCAGCAAGAAATATACTGAGGAACGTTTCGGACGTACAATGTCAATGTTTATACCATTGTATATAACAAACTCATGTACAAACTCATGTGTATACTGCGGATTCCACATCAGCAACCCTATGGCACGCACCATACTTACACCGGAGGAAATAGAGAACGAATATAAAGCCATAAAGAAACTCGGTCCGTTTGAGAACCTGCTTATCGTAACCGGTGAGAATCCGGCAAAGGCAGGCGTTCCATACATCGCCAAAGCACTTGACCTGGCAAAACCTTATTTCTCAAATCTTAAGATTGAGGTAATGCCTCTTAAGACTGAGGAATATGCCGAGCTGGTAACACACGGACTGAACGGAGTTATCTGTTTCCAGGAAACATACAACAAAGCCAGATACAATATCTACCACCCACGCGGAATGAAATCGAAATTTGAATGGCGACTAAACGGTTTCGACCGTATGGGACAGGCCGGAGTTCATTCCATCGGTATGGGTGTACTTATCGGACTGGAAGACTGGCGTACAGACGTAACCATGATGGCATACCATCTTCGCTATCTGCAGAAACATTACTGGAAGACCAAATACAGTGTGAATTTCCCGCGTATGCGTCCGGCAGAGAACGAGGGCTTCCAGCCTAACGTCATAATGAGCGACAAGGAACTGGCTCAGGTTACTTTCGCCATGCGTATATTCGACCACGATGTAGATATCTCCTACTCTACACGCGAGCCGGCATATATCCGCGACAATATGGCTTCACTTGGTGTTACAACTATGAGTGCGGAAAGCAAGACTGAACCGGGAGGTTACTACACATATCCTCAGGCACTGGAGCAATTCCATGTAAGCGATGAACGCACAGCCGTCGAGATGGAAAAAGCTCTCAAATCATTGGGACGCGAACCGGTATGGAAAGACTGGGACGCATCGTTCGATATGATAGGTAAATATTAATTTCTGAAATAATCAAAGACGTATTAGCATAATATCAAACTCTGATTGCCAATGTTAATACGTCTTTCTATAAAGTATAGGGAATTAAATTTGGCATATTCGGACATTATCTTTATTTTTAGACCAAGTAAACTTAAAATAATATGCTATGGCTATAATTACTATTAAAGAACTATTGGAATTAAGAAGCAAAGAACTTATAGGAAAAAGAATAAAATTAGTCCGTCATAAAGATGACCGTACAAAAAAACTATTAATGGGGAAATTGTTGATGGAGATCCTTATACTTGGTATAGGAATAACAAAGATACATTCTTAGAATATCAGGCAGAACAACACAAAGATGTCTATAAGGGAGCGGAATATATCATTTCGTTTATAGGAGAAACGAATAATACGGCAAGATTTATTGGAGTATTCAAAATAAATGGTGCCCCCAATATGATAGGAAATAAATATCATTATGATTTATCAGAGTTTGAATGCTTTGAAGAATTAAAAGAAAGGGTTATAATTGATTGGGGCAAAGCACGCAATTGGGTTCAATGGTTAAATACAAATAATGACAAAAATGTTATTGAGATCACACCCGGATATGATTATTTGTTTCCTGGTTATGACAATGTATCCCTTACGTTGTCAGAGCTTAAAAATATCATTATAGACAAAGAATATTTAACGTGGAAACAAATGCTATCTTCTATAAATGCCATTTATATCATCTCAGATAGAAAAACAGGAAAGCTATATGTTGGTTCATCATATAACAGAAACTCATCTGATAATAAAGAAGGATTATGGGGAAGATGGAAAGAATATGCAAATACAAATGGACATGGAAAAAACGTTGTATTGAAGAAATTATTAGATGATGATCCCAATTATGCAAGAGATAATTTTGTATGGTCAATCCTAAAAGTATTATCTATTAATATTTCAGAGAAAGCGGCAATTGATATTGAACAAAGAGTCAAAAATATTTTAGGGAAAGAAGCATGTGCATTAAATAAAAACTAAAAATGTAGGATTTAGAAATCAAAACAATAAAGTCACAGTTTTTTACTGCCAGTCGGCTGATGTTACGGTGATACTATAGTAAATTCATACATCGTTTCACCTTCACATCTTTCACACAAAAAAATGAGTCTATTTACTATATTTAAGTAACATTTAAACGACGTTTAAACAATGTTTGAAAGAAGTTCGAAGACCATTCAAACTGTATTCGTGGAATGATATAATTGCTTTACAAACACATAATAAGCCAAGAAAATACAATAAAACAAGTTAACTTCGTTAACATTCAATTTGGTTTTACCATAACTAGCAGAAGTTAAAAGAGGTTATAATTACAGATACTAAAATTCTAAACTTAAGTAAAAACTAAAACAAATTATGAACTTCCAACTTAAC
>NZ_DXVR01000123.1:0-6652 GCF_019417265.1 Bacteroides sp. | reverse complement strand
TTTTTATCCCTTTCCAAGAAAGTTTAACTTCAAAAATGTCATGCACCTTTTGCATACAACTGGATATTATTTACCCCAATCCCCCAAGGGTGATTAATATAAATAAAGAAGTGTGGGAATTGCTAGTTTATTTTACAAGAGGTATCGCCAATAACCTACACTGATAAAATCACACTCAAACAAAAGCCAATTAATAACAATAAAAATCAGTAATTTAAACAGCATTTGCCGACATTCTAGAAACTTATTTTTGTCTTTGTTTTTATTATTTTTGTGTCATTTTTGTTACTCGTTTGTTACTCGTCATTGTCGGGTAACAAAAAATGACTATCTTTGTAGTGGTAACAATTCAGAAAACATCATGGCAAAGAAAAAGAAAGCGGTCAAGGCCAAGGAGCCTATTAGACTACGATTCAAAGAGCTTGCAAACGGTAACAAAAGCCTGTACTTGGATATTTACAGGGATGGTAAACGGCAGTACGAGTTTTTAAAACTCTACCTTATTCCAGAAACAGACGAGACAGCTAAGGTAAGGAATCTAAACACGCTACAAGCGGCAAACGCTATCAAGGCTCAAAAAGTCATAGAACTAACAAACGATGAGGCGGGAGTGGTAAAGACTACCACACGATCAAAAATGCTTCTAATAGACTGGATGAGGTATTATAGTGATCACAAGTTAAAAACGGGGCAAAGTGCCGCTTTCCACGTTCAAATAGATAAAGCGATCAAACATTTAATCAAGTACAAGGGTGAAACCGTCACCATGAAAGAAGTTGATAAAGCTTTTTGCTTGGGCTTTATTGACTACCTGAACAATGCCAAAAGGAAAGATGGTAAACTCATGGCCAAGGTCACAACGGCAGGTTATTTTAGGTGCTTGAATTGTGCCTTGAACTTTGCCGTGAAGGAAGAAATAATACCCTACAACCCCATCACAAAAGTAAATTCAGATGATAGAATAAAGATCCCAGAAAGCACACGTGAATACCTGACCGTTGAGGAAATAAAAAAGCTGATCGGCTCAACGTGTATCAACGAGCCAACCAAACAGGCTTATTTGTTCAGTTGTTTTTGTGGGTTAAGGCTGGGTGATATTCAGGCGTTAACATGGGGAGATATTATTCAGGATGGCGAGCAATACCGGGCAAAAATAGTGATGAAGAAGACCCAAAAGACCCTTTATTTACCCCTGTCTGGTGAGGCTTTAAAATGGATGCCAGAACGGGGCGAGGCCAAAGATACCGATAAGGTTTTCTATCTACCATACCCCACTTATATCAACGTGGTATTAAAAACGTGGGCGCAAAATAGCGGGATAAACAAAACGATAACTTTTCACACTGCAAGACACAATAAAAATTGTATCTTTCAAGCTATGAGATAATTAACAGAGAAACAAAACAGACTTGTTAACGGTTTAGAAACCAGCGAACTTCTATAATCTGCCTCATTTTGCATCAAGCGAAAGAACGTCCTTACTTTTTGCAAAGGTACAAAACAGTCCCCGTCTTTGCAAAATTTCCCGCAATTTTATTTCGCCCGCAAATTTTATCCTCCATCATTTTTCCTGTTCTGAAAACGGCTTCCGGCTTGATGTGCGCAAGCCCATTTCAGAAGCAGCACAAGCAAAGAAAAGCCCACGACGACCACAATGTCACCAGTGACACTGCCATCGTCGCGGACACTTCTTTTATGTGCTTGTGCTGAACGGCCAAGACCGTCTTATTCGTTTTTCTTTTTTCGTTTCCGTTGTCAGCCGGAAATGCCGCCGGATGCAGGACACGGCAAGCGTGAATCTGCTCCTGCGACTATTCCCGGCTGTCATGTGTGGCCTGTCTTCCAACCGTCTTGCCCTGCCGTTGCCAATCGGAGCAATGGCAGGCAAGACCATTTTCAGACAGATGCCGCCGGAGGAACACCCGCGACCGCAAGCCATGCCCGCATGACAATGACGGTCACGGGACTTCCGTCACGGCGGCAGGAAAGCGAGGCTTTCCCTTGTCAGTTGCGCCGCCCTTTCGATTTTCCTGTGGCGCGTTGCGCCATTTCACATACTTCCCCCTTTTCCTTTCCGTCTCTCCAAGTGTATGCCAATGTCCCCATGCCGCCATTCCAGACGGCATCAGTGGTCATTTTCGTTGCAGGGGCAAAGGTAAAGACGGGATTAGGAACACAAATTTTTTAGCCACAATCTCCACACTTCGCAGGCTCAGGTAGTATTCTGTCGAAAAAATTTGCTGAACCTACTCCCCTGACCTTTGCTTTTTCCCCTGAAACGAAAACGACCGGTGCGCGGTCGGAAGACGTCACAAGGAGACATCGGACATACGGAGAGGCGAAAAGAAAAAGGACTCGACCCGACCTCCCCATCCGAGCAAGACAAGTAACAACAATCTAAAAATTGGAAGATATGAGAATGACATTGAACGACATCGGAAAGGCTATGCGGAGCGTATTGTCCGCAATGGTGAGAGCAGCATGGGGCATTACCCTTTGCGCAGGAGGTTTGGCGGTGGGCATCGCAGGGGAAATCCTGCTGGGTATGTTGAACTTCATGTTCGGCATCCTCACCGCCCTGCTTTCAGTAGTGGCAGCTATCGGAATTTTCATTTGGTTATTAACCCTTTAATTCATACGGATATGGCGAAAAGACACAGCAAGACAGTGGCACAACAATGCAGGTATTACGAGGTGGACAACATCTTCGAGTATATGGTAGAGGTGTGCATCAACGGTAACTTTTCCTCATTCAGGAGGTTGTACCACGAGTTGAACAAGGAGGCAAGAAAGGACTTCATCGCCTTTCTCATCTTGGAATGCCCGCCCCAATACCACATAGAGATTTTACAGAAAACCGTATAACCATCTTAAATTACAGACAATGGAAACTTTTGACTTTTATATGGATTGCAAGGTAACTTGCTGGGAACGTACCCGCTTCTCCATCAAAGCGAACAGCTATGAAGAAGCCAAATCCATCATTCTTTCATGGGAAGATAAAGACGTGAACAGCCATATCGGTATGGACGAGAACGTCATCTATTGCGACTACGAATTGAACCCCGAAACGGTGGAAGGACTGTCCCCTGCGGAAAACGACAACAACCCTACGATGGAAATCTACGGACGGGATGACGAGTTGTTTTATCACAATATGTTGGACGAACAATAGAGCAAAGTTATGAGAACGGAAACGAGGAAATACGAAGTTTACAAGGTGGACGAGCTTTCGGACAAGGCGAAAGAGAACGCCTATTGGAAGTGGTTGAAAGGCTTTGAATATGACGCATCCGACAACAGGGCAACGTTGAAAGCCTTTGAGGAGATTTTCAAGGTAAAGGTAAGCAGGTGGAATTATGATGCCTGTACCTATAATTTCCAATTCATCTCAAATTACAGCGGGGAAGAGGAAGAACTGTGCGGTGTGCGGTTGCTGAAATTCATCGTGAACAACTATTGGCACAACCTTTTCAAGCCCAAGACCTATTGGCACAAAAAGGACTTCCACAAACAGCGCAGAAGTCGGATATCCGTAACCAATGATTGTGTGCTGACGGGTTATTGTGCGGACATGGACATACTGAAACCCATATACGACTTTCTGAAAGTCCCCGACAAGCATACGAACTTGTATGACTTGATGAATGACTGCATCGACAGCTTTTTCCGCTTTTGCAGGGATGATGTGGAATATGCTAGCAACGAGGAAGCCTTTGAGCGTGATTGCGAAGCCAACGAATACGAGTTTTTATCCAACGGAGAATTTTTCAAATAACTAAAATACATACAGATATGAACGGAACAGACCATTTCAAGCGGACCATCCAAGCCTATTTGGACAGCCGTGCGGCGGAGGACAAGCTGTTTGCAGCAAGTTACAGCAAGCCGAACAAGAACATGGACGATTGCATCACCTATTTGTTGCATTGGGCGAAAAGCCAATGCAATGGAGGCAACGGCATAGGCGTTACCGCAGGGGAAGTCTTGTCGCAAGCGGTACACTATTTTGACGAGGACGACATCGACATCGGCAAACCAATCCCGTGCCAAGTCATGGTATGCGGAGTTGAACTGACGGACGAGGAAAAGGCGGAAGCAAGGCAGAGAGCCATCCGCCAATACCAAGACGAGGAACTGCGCAAGATGCAAAACCGGAACAAGGCTAAGGCGAACCAAAAGACAAACGCACAACAAGTTGAACTTTCATTATTCTGAACCTATGAAACCCAAGACACCCATACAGAAAGAAGTCATCCGTCTGAGCGCAACCCTGCCCGAACTGACAAACGCACAGAGAACCTACGCTTTCCACCATTGTTTCAAGCACTACGGCAGGCGGACTGCAAAAGGCGTCATTACCTGCACGGAGTGCGGACACGCATGGAAAAGCGGACACAGCCTTGCCGACACGCTTTGCGGATGCACCTGCCCGAACTGCGGCACGGCATTGGAAATCACGGACACCCGAAAGAGGGTGTTCGTGGACAACGAGTATTTCTCCATCATCACCACCTGCAAAGGCTACCAGGTAATACGTTTCTTTTTCGTCAGGAGCCGTCAGAAAGTCGGGCAAAAGGCGGAGTATTCCATCTTTGAGGTGGCACAGCGGTGGATTGCTCCTGACGGCAAGTCCGAGACAGTGGCAAGGTTGCGTGGCTTTTCACTTCTCTACTACGACTTGTGGAACGAGGACAGCCCGATGGAAATCCGCAGGAACAACCAGCATAAGGTGTATGACATTGACCCGATATGCACCTATCCACGCCGACGGATTATCCCCGAAATTAAGCGAAATGGCTTTGACGGCAACCTGCACGGCATACTGCCTTACGACTTCTTCAAGGCTATCCTTTCGGACAGCCGTGCGGAAACATTGCTGAAGTCGGGCAACATCGAACACTTGCGCTATTTCCTCTCCCGTCCGCAGGTACTTGACAGATGTTGGAACTCGTACAAGATAGCCATGCGGAATAAATATGCCATAACCGACATCTCATTGTGGTGCGACCTCGTATATCTCTTAGAGAGATTGGGAAAAGATTTGCGCAACCCCCGTTTCATATGCCCGCCCGATTTCAAGGCGGCTCACGACCTGTATATGGGGAAACGGCAAGTCCAATTGGAGCGTGAACGGCAGCAGCAACACAGGGAGTGGGAAGCCGAGCGGTTGGAGCGTGAGCGGAAGCGTCTGGAAGAAATGGCGAAAGAGAAAGACGAGTATATCCGAAAGAAAGCCGCATTCCTCAACCTTGTACTGACGGACGGTCTAATCATCGTCAAGGTGCTGCAAAGCGTGGACGAGTTCTACGAGGAGGGGAAAGCCATGCACCATTGCGTCTATGCCAACGCCTACTACAACAATGAGAACTCCCTGATACTTTCCGCACGGATAGACGAGCGACGCATCGAGACAGTGGAGGTGGACTTGCGGACATTAAAAGTGGTGCAGAGCCGTGGCGTATGCAACTCCAACACCGAATACCACGACCGCATCATCAAATTGGTGGAGGACAATGCCGAGCAGATACGGAAACGGATGAAAGAAGCAGCGTAATCGTTTAACAACTTAATACTTATTGATATGGAAGTGAGAATAGAAAACATGATTTTCGGGTGGCACGAGAAACTGCCTGAAATGTTCATCGAATTGTTGAACACGCTTGTACTGACAAAGGACGAGCAGGATGTAAGGGGGGTAATGGAGGTGTTCGCCCGAAAGAAACTTTTCAACGCCCTTTTCGCATTCGGGTATGGCGCACACCATCTGTGGGTGACACAGAAAAAGGCATCCGACCCCGACCAATGTTTGGAGAACAGATTACTGATTGTTGAATTTTAATTGATAAGGCTATGACAACAAGAATGACTATTAACGGAGTAAGCACCTGCACGGCAGGTGAGAAATACGAGAAATTCCAACTGAAAATCGGGCGCAAAGTCCGCACGATGTACCAATATGACTATCGGGACACCACAACGGGAGAACTGTTCTCCTGCGTGAAACCCACATTGGACGAGTGCAGGCGGTTGCGTGACGAATGGATTAAAGCGAAGGAGGGCAGACGATGAGCGCAGGATATGAAACGCTGATAGTGACGTTCAGCGACCCTATCAAGGTTTTGGACAATATGTTCGCCGATGCGGACGCATGGGGAACGGACAGCCTCAAAGGATGGGTGGAGGACTATGAAAGTACGAGGTTTACGCAGATAAACGGGCATACGGCAGTCATCACTTCCGAATACAACATGCCCTGCGTAAAGGAATGGCTCACACGCTGCACGGCTATCGCCGACATAAAGGAATTTTGAGTGCGTGGCGGTGGAAACACCGCCCACACTCCATTCGTAACAACTGAAAAAACAAGCGAAATGAAATACTATTTCATACTGACAGACGGCAGGGACGCATGGGTGCAGTTCGTTTACCTGCCCACGCAAGATGAAGCGTCCGGTTATATCCGAGATTTGCGGAGCGTGGGAATATCCGTACACGGGTATAACCTTTGGAACAAGGACACACGCCCCATTGCCGAGCGCACACTTGAGCGTGTGCTGCAAAGGATAAAGCGGTAAAATCGGGCGGCAGGCTTGCCGCCCGCTACTTTCTTTCATGAGCAGGTCAGCGGATAAGAAAGTAGCAAAGAAAC
>NZ_DXVR01000122.1:0-6689 GCF_019417265.1 Bacteroides sp. | reverse complement strand
ACATTATATATATAATATCTTTATTAAGACCCAGAAGATGAAAAGATTTTATTCGGTTTTTCTATATTGTAAAACTTCGGAAGCATACAGAAATGCTGTTACATTTCTTTTTGCCAAAATCCGTTTTTCATTTTCAAGTATGTTATTTTTGTTTTTCAAACATACAGACTTTTCTTTTTCAGAAAATTCATATTTACCCGGAAATGCATTTCGGCATATCCGGGATTTTTTTCGTCCAAAGCATTATACGATATACAACAATACAAATATAGATAATTAAGGTATGGAACAACTAAAGCACGAATGTGGGGTGGCGATGATACGCCTGATGAAACCACTGGAACACTATCAGCAGAAATACGGTACATGGATGTACGGACTCAACAAACTGTACCTTCTGATGGAGAAACAGCATAACCGAGGACAGGAAGCTGCCGGACTGGCTTGTGTGAAACTTCAGGCTGCACCGGGCGAAGAATACATGTTCCGCGAAAGAGGACTTGGCGCAGGAGCCATAACCGAGATTTTCGGAACTGTACACAGCTATTTCCGCAATCTGACACCGGAACAGATGCGTGATGCCGAATATGCCGAGAAGTGTCTTCCTTTTGCAGGCGAACTGTATATGGGACACCTGAGATATTCCACTACAGGTAAGAGCGGAATATCGTATGTACACCCGTTCCTCCGCCGCAACAACTGGCGTGCAAAGAACCTTGCGCTGTGCGGAAATTTCAACCTTACGAATGTTGACGAAATATTTGCGTCAATCACTGCCGACGGACAGCACCCACGCAAATATGCCGACACGTATATAATGCTTGAACAGGTGGGACACCGCCTTGACCGCGAAGTGGAAAGACTATACACTGAATGTAAAGGCGAAGGTCTGGAAGGTATGGACATAACTCATGCCATAGAAGACAGAATAGACCTGACAAACGTTTTGAAAACATCAAGTCCGACATGGGACGGCGGTTACGTGATATGCGGACTGACCGGTAGCGGCGAAAGCTTTGCCGTGCGTGACCCATGGGGAATACGTCCTGCATTCTGGTATATGGACGATGAAATATTCGTACTGGCTTCAGAACGTCCTGTGATACAGACAGCACTGAATGTTCCTGCCGACAGTATAAACGAACTCCAGCCTGGTCAGGCAATAATGATAAGCAAAAAAGGACAGATGCGTCTGGCGCAGATAAACGAGCCGAAAGTGAAAAAGGCTTGTTCTTTCGAACGTATATACTTCAGCCGCGGCAGCGACATGGATATATACCGCGAAAGAAAAAAACTCGGCGAGAAACTGGTGAATCCTATTCTGAAAGCTATAGACAACGATGTGATTCACACGGTGTTCTCTTTCATCCCTAACACAGCCGAAGTGGCTTTCTACGGAATGCTGGAAGGTTTCGACAATTATCTGAATGAGCTGAAAGTACAACGTATAGAGGCCTTGGGACATAAACCGAGCCACAGCGAGCTTGAACAGATTCTTTCACAGCGTATCCGAAGTGAAAAAGTTGCAATCAAGGATATAAAGCTGCGTACGTTCATAGCCGAAGGAAATACCCGCAATGATCTGGCAGCACACGTATATGATATTACATACGGAAGCCTCGTGCCATACGCAGATAATCTGGTGATAATAGACGACAGTATAGTTCGTGGTACAACACTGAAACAAAGTATCATAAGCATACTCGACCGCCTGCACCCGAAAAAGATAGTGATAGTATCATCATCACCACAGGTACGTTATCCGGACTATTACGGTATAGACATGGCAAGCATGGAGCAGTTCATTGCCTTTAAGGCTGCCATAGCATTGCTTGAGGAAAGAGGTATGCAGGACGTTATAATAAATGCATACAGCAAATCCAAGGCACAATTAGGATTGTCTAAAGAAGAGATGGTGAACTATGTAAAAGAGATATACGCACCGTTCACGGATGAAGAGATATCAGCCAAAATGGTGGAACTGCTGACACCTGCCGGAACACAAGCTAAAGTGGAGATAGTATATCAGACACTGGAAGGACTGCACGAAGCATGCCCAGACCACACAGGCGACTGGTACTTCAGCGGAGACTATCCTACTCCGGGCGGAGTAAAACTGGTAAATCAGGCATTTATAAACTATATAGAAGAAAATTATAAGTTTTAGTTCCTTGTTGTTAGTTATTAGTTTTTAGTTCTAACAGCCAACAACTAAGAACTAACAACTCACCCCAAAAAAACTCTTCTTACAACTAAAAGCTAAAAGCTAAAAACTAAAAAATAAATATACTGATAATGAGAAATGTAACATTGATCCTCGACGACGGGAGCCGCTTCCATGGCAAGTCGTTCGGTTATGAGAAACCGGTAGCTGGCGAAGTGGTGTTCAACACAGCCATGACCGGTTACCCTGAAAGTTTGACAGACCCTTCGTATGCCGGTCAGCTTATGACACTGACTTATCCTTTGGTTGGAAACTACGGTGTACCTCCTTTCACTTTCGCGGAAAACGGACTTCCTCATTTTATGGAAAGCGAGAAGGTTCATGCCGAAGCGATTATCGTGAGCGACTACAGCGAAAAGTATTCTCACTGGAATGCAGTGGAAAGCCTTGGCGACTGGCTTAAACGTGAGCAGATACCGGGAATTACAGGCATTGACACTCGTGAGCTTACAAAGGTATTGCGCGAACACGGTGTGATGATGGGAAAAATCGTATTCGACGATGAACCGGACAACATTCCTGAGGCTGAATATGCCGGAGTGAACTACGTTGATAAGGTTTCCTGCAAGGAAGTAATCCGCTACAACGAAGGCGAAGGCAAGAAGAAAGTCGTACTCGTGGACTGTGGTGTTAAATCGAACATTATCCGTTGCCTTTTGAAACGCGATGTAGAAGTAATCCGCGTTCCATGGAACTATGATTTCAACTCTCTTGAATTCGACGGTCTGTTTATCTCAAACGGTCCTGGCGACCCTGACACTTGTGATGCTGCAGTACAGAATATACGCAAGGCTATGCAGAACGAAAAACTTCCTATCTTCGGAATCTGTATGGGTAACCAGTTGCTCTCGAAAGCAGGAGGCGCAAAAATATACAAACTGAAATACGGTCACCGCAGCCACAACCAGCCGGTTCGTATGGTAGGAACAGAAAAATGTTTCATTACTTCACAGAACCACGGTTATGCCGTTGACAACAACACTCTTGGCTCAGACTGGGAACCATTGTTCATCAACATGAACGACGGCTCTAACGAAGGTATCCGCCACAAAAAGAACCCTTGGTTCTCCGCACAGTTCCACCCGGAAGCTGCAAGTGGTCCGACTGATACAGAATTCCTGTTCGATGAGTTTGTAAAATTGCTGTAATCCATTAAAAAGAAAAGTACAATGAAAGAAAATATAAAGAAAGTATTATTGTTAGGTTCCGGAGCACTTAAAATCGGCGAAGCCGGTGAGTTCGACTATTCCGGTTCACAGGCTCTTAAGGCTCTTAAGGAAGAAGGTATAGAAACCATCCTTATCAACCCTAATATCGCTACAGTGCAGACTTCAGAAGGAGTGGCAGACAAGATTTACTTCCTGCCCGTTACGCCTTACTTCGTAGAAAAAGTAATAGCTAAGGAACGTCCTGACGGCGTACTGCTCTCATTTGGTGGACAGACAGCATTAAACTGCGGTGTTGTTCTCTACAAGGCAGGTATATTCGAAAAATATGAGACTCGTGTTCTTGGTACTCCTGTACAGGCTATCATGGACACTGAAGACCGTGAGCTCTTCGTTCAGAAACTTGACGAAATCAATGTCAAGACTATCAAGAGTGAAGCTGTAGAAAACATCGAGGATGCACGCCGTGCAGCCAAAGAACTTGGATATCCGGTAATCATCCGTGCCGCATACGCACTTGGTGGCCTTGGTTCAGGTTTCTGCGACAACGAAGAAGAACTTAACGTTTTGGCCGAAAAGGCTTTCTCTTTCTCTCCACAGGTGCTTGTAGAAAAGAGCTTGAAGGGATGGAAGGAAGTGGAATACGAAGTGGTTCGCGACCGTTTCGACAACTGTATCACTGTATGTAACATGGAAAACTTCGACCCGCTGGGTATCCACACCGGTGAGTCTATCGTTATCGCTCCATCACAGACTCTTACAAACAGCGAATACCACAAGTTGCGTGAACTTGCAATCCGCATCATCCGCCACATCGGTATCGTGGGTGAATGTAACGTACAGTATGCTTTCGACCCGGAATCGGAAGACTACCGAGTAATCGAGGTTAACGCTCGTCTGAGCCGTTCTTCTGCTCTTGCATCTAAGGCTACAGGTTATCCTCTGGCTTTCGTTGCTGCGAAACTCGGTTTGGGATACGGACTGTTCGACCTTAAGAACTCTGTAACAAAGACTACTTCTGCATTCTTCGAGCCGGCTCTTGACTACTGCGTATGTAAGATTCCTCGCTGGGACTTGGGTAAGTTCCACGGTGTTGACCGCGAGCTTGGTTCAAGCATGAAGTCTGTAGGTGAAGTAATGGCTATCGGACGTACTTTCGAAGAAGCTATCCAAAAAGGTCTTCGTATGATTGGTCAGGGAATGCACGGTTTCGTTGAAAACAAGGAACTTGTTATCGATGATATCGACAAGGCCCTCCGCGAACCGACAGACAAACGTATCTTCGTTATCTCCAAGGCTATGCGTGCCGGTTACACTGTTGACCAGATACATGACCTTACAAAAATAGACAAGTGGTTCCTCGACAAGCTGCAGAACATCATGCAGACATCTAAGGAACTCCACGAATGGGGAAACAACCATACCCAACTTTCACAGTTGCCAAACGAACTGCTTTATAAGGCTAAACGTCAGGGATTCTCTGACTTCCAGGTGGCTCGTGCAATCGGTTACAAGGGTGAGATGGAAGATGCTATCGTTGATATCCGTAACCACCGTAAGAGTGTAGGTATCGTGCCTGTAGTGAAACAGATAGATACTCTGGCTGCTGAATATCCTGCACAGACTAACTACCTGTATCTGACTTACAGCGGCGTAGCTAACGATGTTCATTACCTTGGCGACCACAAGAGTATCGTGGTTCTCGGTTCAGGAGCTTACCGTATCGGTTCTTCTGTAGAGTTCGACTGGTGTGGCGTTCAGGCTCTTAACACTATCCGCAAGGAAGGTTACCGCTCTGTAATGATTAACTACAACCCTGAGACTGTGTCAACAGACTACGATATGTGCGACCGTCTGTATTTCGACGAGTTGACTTTCGAACGTGTAATGGATATCCTCGACCTGGAAAATCCTCACGGAGTAATCGTTTCTACAGGTGGACAGATTCCTAACAACCTCGCGCTTCGTCTTGATGCTCAGAAAGTAAATATCCTCGGTACTTCCGCCAAGAGCATTGACAATGCAGAAGACCGCGACAAGTTCTCGGCTATGCTCGACCGTATCGGTGTTGACCAGCCTGAATGGAGTGCGCTTACTTCTATGGAAGATATCAACGCATTTATCGAAAAGGTAGGTTTCCCTGTATTGGTTCGTCCTTCATACGTGCTTTCAGGTGCGGCCATGAACGTATGTTCTAACCAAGAGGAGCTTGAACGCTTCCTGCAGCTTGCGGCCAACGTATCTAAGAAGCACCCTGTGGTAGTGAGCCAGTTCATAGAACATGCCAAGGAAGTTGAAATGGATGCTGTGGCACAGAACGGTGAAATCGTGGCATACGCTATCTCTGAACACATCGAGTTTGCCGGTGTACACTCAGGTGACGCTACTATACAGTTCCCTCCACAGAAACTTTATGTTGAGACTGTACGCCGTATCAAGCGTATCTCCCGTCAGATTGCAAAAGAGCTTAACATCTCCGGTCCGTTCAACATCCAGTTCCTTGCACGTGAAAACGATATCAAGGTTATCGAATGTAACTTGCGTGCCAGCCGTTCATTCCCATTCGTAAGTAAAGTATTGAAGATTAACTTCATCGAACTTGCAACTAAGGTTATGCTCGGTCTGCCGGTTGAAAAACCTGAGAAGAACCTGTTCGACCTCGACTATGTTGGTATCAAGGCAAGCCAGTTCTCATTCAACCGTCTACAGAAGGCCGACCCTGTATTGGGCGTTGATATGGCATCTACAGGTGAGGTGGGATGTATCGGCGACGATACTTCATGCGCGGTATTGAAGGCTATGCTTTCTGTAGGTTACCGCATCCCTGAAAAGAACATCCTGATGTCAACAGGTACACTGAAACAGAAGGTTGACCTGCTTCAGGCTGCACGTGCCCTCAAGGCTAAAGGTTACAACATCTTCGCTACAGGCGGCTCATCCAAGTTCCTTACAGAAAACGGCGTAGAAAACACTCGCGTTTACTGGCCAAGCGAAGAAGGACATCCTCAGGCTCTCGAAATGCTGCACAAGAAGGAAATTGACATGGTGGTAAATATCCCACGTGATCTTACTCCAACCGAGCTTGAAAACGGTTATAAGATCCGTCGTGCAGCTGTGGATTTGAATATTCCTCTCGTGACAAACGCACGTCTTGCAAGCGCATTCATCAATGCGTTCTGCACAATGAGCATAGACGATATAGCAATCAAGAGTTGGGACGAATATAAATAACCAATAATATAAATAAAATCGAGTAGGAGGAAAACGAAGTAGTTTTCTTCCTACTTTCGTTTTCCGAC
>NZ_DXVR01000121.1:0-6846 GCF_019417265.1 Bacteroides sp. | reverse complement strand
TACAATATTAATATTTTATGCTGAATATAAAAATATTTTAGAGCACTTACTTATATAGATACTAAATTTTAAGAAAACATCCAGATTACAAGCCCAAGGAAATAAAATGTTGTACCGAAACATAAAAGAAAAAAAAGAATAACCATCTTTGTTCTGAAATCATAAACATAAGATTTATGGAATATATAAATGAATTTCACAAAGAATGGATAGAACGAACTCGCCAATCAATAGCATTCTGGAGCAAGCAGCCCATATCGTTAGAAGAAAAAAGGAAACAACAGGAACGCTTGAACCAACAGAAAGCTATAAGAGAGGGCAAACAAAAGAGTTGATAGACTTTGCCAATTACAACAATTTATGGATTTATCTTTCTAACTTAAATGTTGAATTTCTTAGCAAAGGTGGAGAAAACGAAGTCTATACAGGAAACAAAGATAATATCGTTATTAAACTGAATAATTTTAATACGCAGGTGATGATTTGGAGAATTTCTTCATCCGCATTAATGCACACAACAAATTATTCGGTAACGTACCTTATCAGATGATAGGTTTCGCCTATAATAGTAAAAAAAGAGTTCTGTGCAGTTCTTATACAACCTTACATTTTGGCTGAACGAGAAGCTACAGAAGATGAAATAGCTGCATATATGAAAGCATTAGGCTTTGAAATGGACTATTACGACGAATATCATAATTCAGAATATGAAGTGTTTGATGTAGTTCCCAACAATGTGCTTTATGGTATTGACGGTGATTTATACTTTATCGACACTCAAATCAGAATACGGTCTTAATCCTGACATAGATTTCTCTTACAAACGGAATTGTATTAGGAATTTGACCATAATGCAGCCAATTTTTATAATTAGTTCTTTTATTTATTAACACGGAGTTTGTCTGTTGTCACTATAAGTTTGATTTATAAGCAATTATACAGGTTACAGAAATGCTCGGTCGCTGCTTCTTACGCTATGACTGATACTATGGCTCATATGCATACAGATGTTCAGTTTGCCGGTTCTTCAATGAAAAGATAGCTCATAAGAGAATAACTAATAATATTGTATGAATTTGATGTACAATCGGATAAAAAACGTAACTTTGTAAATATATCAAAGGAGATTATGGTTAAAAATACAGATAAACAAGCAATTGAAAACATGTCGGATAACTTTCGTGGTTATGCGGCACTGCTTCGCAAAATCAAGCAACGAGTACTGACAGCCCAACAAAGGGCGATTTATGCTGCCAATGAAGAAATGCTCAGGATGTATTGGGATATTGGCGGCATGTTGCAGCAAAGTCAAGATGCAGACGGTTGGGGTAAGAAAACCTTGCAACGGCTGGCAGCGGATTTGAAGAACGATTATTCTGAAATAAAAGGATTTACCGTACGCAATATGCAATATATGGTACAGTTCTTCAACGAGTATAATCAGGAACTGACGATGATAAAAAGAGCAGTTTCTCCAATTGCGAAATCACTGATTTCGCAATTGGATGAATATAATTTCACCCTCCCTATCAAGCATCTGGATTGGACGCACAATCTTGTATTGATAAAGCAGGTCAAAGATATTCGTGCACGCTATTGGTATATGGTACAGAGTATTACGAATCACTGGACGACACGCTATCTGCAAGAAGCCATCAAACTCGATGATTATGGCAGGCATGGAGCGTTAGCAAATAACTTCACTGAAACCCTGCCCATTCCGGAAGCAAATGATGTGAAATCCATGCTCAAAGACCCATATATATTCGATATGCTTACTTTCACAGAACAATACAATGAGCGTGACGTGGAAATCGGTTTGGTAAATCATGTGGAGAAATTTCTTGTAGAAATGGGAGCAGGATTTGCTTTCATGGGACGTCAGTATCACATAGAGGTATCAGGTGATGATTATTATATTGACATATTGATGTATAACGCCTTTCTGCACCGCTACTTAGTAATCGAATTGAAAGATACGGAGTTCATTCCGGAGTATATCGGCAAACTGAATTTCTACTGCTCTGCCGTAGATGATATTCTTTGCCGGGAGGGAGACAATCGGACTATCGGACTGTTGCTTTGCAAGGGTAAAGACCGTATCAAAGCAGAATATGCCTTGCGTGATATTCAGAAACCAATCGGAATTTCCGATTATGAATTAGGACAAGCCTTGCCTAAAGACTTCCGGGGCAGCCTTCCTACGATTGAAGAAATTGAGAAAGAATTTGAATCTGACAGGTGATGAACAAAAATAGACCAAGACTATGATAAACTGAAATCTGTAATTCTGCAGTCCATAAGAATATTATCAGTAAAAACATACTACATTTCACTTTCACATCTTTCACACTGCGAATGATAAAATGTATTTTGCTTTATTAAGTACCATTTAAATGGTATTTAAACAGTGTTTAAGAAGGATTCTAATGGCGTTCTAACAGTATTAGAGAGTATTAGAATCGCATTTACAAAAGCCACCTCAGATAATGAAAAGACTGTTGTTATTTTATTTATATCATATATAAGGATTTGGGATGTGGAAAGAATTTATTAGGATAAAATTATACTATAGTAGATTATCTCCCTACTACATCTACATAAAAAAATCCGCAAAGCATGAAGTAGCCAATCATGGCATCAAGTGGTTCAACATGTTCTTTGCAGATTATTTCAAGAATTTATAGGCCTGAATTTATCCCAACACATTTCCCAAATACAGGAACAGCATACTTATCAGTACCAAAAGCAAATCTACTGCCTTGCTCTTCAGGTTCTTCTCGCGGAACACCATTGCTCCGAAAAGGAATGAAACCACAACACTGCTTCGTCTTACCATCGACACAATGGAAATCATGGAATCTTCCATAGACAGGGCGTAGAAATACACAAAATCGGCAGCCGACAGGAATATTGAAATCAATATAATACACCAGTCCCAGCGGAAAGGAGTTCCGTGTTTGCGTCTCGGCCACCACAGGAAGAGGATTACACCTCCCATAAGGAAAAGCTGATAGATGTTATACCATGCCTGTACCACCATATTGTTGAACTGCCCCATAAGATACTTGTCATACAGGCCGCTAACAGCTCCAAGAACAGCAGCGAGCACTACGAACCACACCCAGCGGTCGTGCTTGAAGTCTATGCCTTCCTTCTTGCCGGAACGGCTGAGAAGAAAGAACGAAAGGATGGCAAGGAGCACACCAATCCACTGATACAGATTCAGACGTTCGCCGAAGATAAGGAGCGCACCTACGAGCGTCATCACCGGACGGGTGGCATTGATCGGTCCAACTATTGTAAGTGGCAGATGCTTCATACCGAAATAGCCGAACACCCACGAACCGAGAACGATGAACGACTTCAGAATGATGAATTTATGCACCTCCCAGCCTGCTTCCGGAACATAGAACAAAGAGCCGTCGAGCACTTCGGGACTGAAATGCGAAATCAGTATAAACGGAATAAAGATAAGACTTGAAAACAGAGTATTCAGTCCGAGCACGGGAAGAACGGCGTTGTTCGCCAACGATTTCTTCTTGAATACATCATAAAAGCCCAGCAACGCTGCCGAGCAAAACGCTAAAAGTAACCACATATTGAGTTTTTAAGTTTGTAGGTTTGTAAGTTTATCAGTTTTTATTTGTTTAGTGGCCGTTCATTAGCCGTTCAGTAAACGGTCGGTGAACATTCAGTGAACGAGTTCTGAACGTAAGACAGGCAACTGATTTCTACAGGAACAAATCCTCAGGATAGCCTATATCTACGAGAAACAGAGCATGAGCCGGTACAGAAGTTCCCGCACTGCAACGGTTCTTATCCTCGATAACCTTTCGGAATCCGTCCACCGAGAGCTTTCCGCGTCCCACTTCCACCAGAGTACCTACCACCGCACGCACCATATTGCGCAGGAATCTGTCGGCCTGGATAGTAAATACCCATTCGTCTTCGCCGCATTGTGTCCACTCGGCATGCATTATCTTGCAGTTGTTGGTTTTCACATCCGTATGCAGCTTGCTGAAGCTTGTGAAATCTATATAGTCGAAAAGGACAGCAGCTGCCTCGTTCATCTTCTCAATGTCGAGTTTCTGGAACAACCTCCAGGAATAATGACGCGCAAACGGATCCTTGCGAGTAGTGATATAGTATTTGTAAGTGCGGTATGTGGCATCGAAACGTGCATGAGCATCTTCACGCACCCGCTTCACGCTATATACAGATATGTCCTGCGGAAGCAAACGGTTCAACTTGTCTGCCACCAACGCACAGTCCAGTTCGCGGTCGATATCAAAATGTGCAACCATAAGCTTAGCATGCACACCTGCATCCGTGCGTCCGGCCCCTACCACTTCTATGCTTTCATCTCTGAGGAATGTAGCCAAAGCCTTGTTCAGGGTTTCCTGCACACTGTCGCCATTAGGCTGAATCTGCCATCCGTGATAATTCGTACCATCGTAGGCAAGGTAAATGAAATATCTGTTCATCGGCTATTTTCTTGCTGTTATATGGAAACATCCCTGTTTCAGTTCATACTTGACATAGCATCTTTCCTCCTTCTTCATGTCGCGAAGCACCTCTGCCAGAACCAGTTTGAGTGTATCAGCACGCACGTCCTGCATCGGTCGTCCGTCGGGGTCTTCAACTTTGGCAAATCTCTTCCAACTGATGTCGAAAGTCGTCCCGTAGAAATGGCATGAGTTCATAGATGCATTTCCGTTTGTGCGTCTGAGGCGTTTTACGTCTTCTTTTGTGCGGGTAACCGAAGTTACTATCACCTTGTTAGGGTTAAGTCCCTTGCTTTCAAGCGAATCGAGAAAATTTTCGCCTATAGATTCGAGCAATGCGCTTGCCGTAGGGACAAGGAAAGGGATGGAGTGTGTAAGCGAGTCCATGTCATAATATTCGCACGGTTCTATTTTCACAAGTTTTTTCTTCAGATGTTCAGCCTCTTCGCGCGATGCCACAGGAGAAATACCTATCGCCTTTGCCGATTTCAGCTGAACGGCATTAAGGTCGCCGAACGAACGTCTGTAACTTACCACACCTTTTATATTACGTGGATTATTCATCTTCATACTCTTGTCACCGCACGATGAAAGTGCCGCTACAACGATGGCCAATGCACAAAAAGCCCCAAATAAATTCTTCATTCTGTCATATTTATATTTTCGCGTGCAAAATTAACAATAATGCCCGACATAGGAAAAGCAGGCAACAGTATTTATTCACCTTTTTCGGTTATTACTAAAAGTTATAAGCTATAAAATAAGATGAAAAACAACATATTGCCAAAAGCACTATCTTTGCAGCCGGAAACAAGAAACTATAAACAAAAACGAAAAACGATATGTTTACAAAAGAAAATCGCGCCAATACCATCCACGGTATTTTGCTTATCGCACTGTTCTCATTCGCTGCATTCTACATTGCAGAAATCCCGTTCGTAAAAAGTCTGTCATTCAGTCCGCTGATTGTAGGTATCATCCTTGGTATGCTTTATGCCAACAGTCTGAGAAACAAACTGCCTGAAACATGGGTACCGGGAATCAAGTTCTGTACAAAGCAGATTCTGCGTGCAGGTATCGTGCTCTACGGTTTCCGCCTCACTCTTACGCAAGTGGCTGCAGTGGGAATACCGGCAGTGGTGATAGACACTATAATAGTGGCAGGAACAATCTTCCTCGGCATATGGTTGGGCAAACTGCTGAAAATGGATGCAGACACATCCCTGATGACAGCTACAGGTAGCGCCATCTGCGGTGCGGCAGCCGTACTTGGGGCCGAACCGGTGGTGAAATGCGAAGGTCATAAAACTGCTATTGCAGTATCTACAGTGGTTATCTTCGGAACAATATCAATGTTCCTCTACCCTATCATGTACCGTTCGGGAATGCTTGATGCACTGGGAGATACAGGTGTGGCAATCTACACAGGAAGTACGCTTCACGAGGTGGCACACGTGGCAGGAGCCGGAAACGCGATGGACCCTACAGACGCACTCGGCATAGCAGGAACAGCCACTATCACTAAAATGATTCGCGTGATGATGCTTGCTCCTGTACTCGTGATAATGGGTATCGCGCTTTCAGGACGCAAGAGCAAGGATGCAAGCGGAAAGGCTCAGAAAAGCAAAATCACCATTCCATGGTTCGCATTCGGATTCATCGGAATAATCTGCCTCAACTCGCTTCTGCAATATCTCCTGGGAGTGGACAGCGTAAAGGAAATTCCTCTGAACGGAGCTATAGAATATATCGACACCTTCATGCTAACCATGGCAATGACAGCACTTGGAACTGACACAAGCCTGGACAAGTTCAAACAGGCAGGTGCGAAACCATTCGTCCTCGCAGGATTGCTCTATATCTGGCTTGTAGGCGGCGGATATCTGCTTACTAAATACCTTGTTCCGATGTTGGGATAATACGGTTCTAAGAAATATACTATCATACATCCCTCTTTCGACAGAGAACACTTCTCATATGATTCTGCCGAGAGAGGGATTCTTATGTATTATTCAGCAAACATTTTCTGAAACGTTTGTAAAGATTTTCCAAAACAAACCGTTTCAAAAACCGTGACACGAACGTGTAACGCGCGGAACACGAACGTGACGCGGGCGGAACACGTACGTGTAACGGGCGGAACACGAACGTGTCACGCCATCTATGTAAAAGCATTTTCAAACAGATTCCGAATTAAAAGGAATTTAAAGTCAGAAAACTCAGAGAAAACGCATCAATTTTTTCCTTTAATATAATTTAGCTTTTTAAATACTTATATCACCCTGATTATCAACATTTTAAATTTGCGTATATCTATATTTTTTACTATCTTTACAAT
>NZ_DXVR01000120.1:0-6972 GCF_019417265.1 Bacteroides sp. | reverse complement strand
TTGCGGCGGTCTTGAAAACCGTTGTACTGCGAGGTACCGGGGGTTCGAATCCCTCCCTCTCCGCTGAGGAAGGTGTAAATCAGACATTTGCGTGATTTACACCTTTTTTTATACCCCTGAAGGAAAGAGTCGGATCAACCTACAAGTGGATTAAAAGATAGTTTCGACAAGTCAAAGAAATACCTGGCAATCTTCTCTTTTGGGATATCGTTTTTTCTTTTTTACTTCTTCCTTGGCTTTTCTGTTTTAATCAAAGTTTCCCATAAACGACACTTGATTCTTATTGTGCGTCAATATTCATATTTGCAATTTTATAAAAGTAATAAATAGCTTAAGCGGTATTATAGTAATAGCAGTATTACAGTATTATAATAATAAAGGAGGTAAAGCTCAAAACATTACAGCTTTACCTCCTATATAACTTTAATACTTTACAACTTTACCTCCTATCCATCAATAGTCTTCAGCATTTCCTTTACAGCAGCCTCCAGCTGTCTGTCTTCGCCTCTCAACATCTCTTCAGGTGAATTATATACTTCTATGTCCGGCTGAAGCTCTTTATTTTCGAGATACTCGCCGCGCATATCCATACATCCCACCTGAGGAATACCGAAGACGATGCTCGGGTCTATCTGCCTTTCCCACCATACAGCGGTCATCGTTCCCGGAACGGGAGTACCGATAAGCTTGCCTATGCCGAGTTCCTTATACACCCACGGGAAGCCGTGAGCATTGCTGTAGTTATCCTCGCAGACCAGTACACACGACGGCTTGAGCCACTTGTTGAACGGGTCGCTGCCGATGTACTGTCCTCTCGGAACAAATCTCTGATACTCTTTCCCGTTGAGCAGAGTTACCAGGTCATCGTGTAGCCATCCTCCACCGTTATGACGCGTATCGACTATCACCGCCTCCTTGGTTCTGTTCTTCTCGCTCAGAAGTTCGCTATATACGGTACGGAAGCTCGGACTGTTCATTCCCTGCACATGCACGTATGCCACACGGCCTCCCGAGAGTTTCTCCACGAGCTGTTCGTTCCTTCTCACCCATCTTCTGTAGAGCAAGTCTGACTGCTCGCCCGCGCTGATAGCCTTTACTGTTACTTCAAACCGCTTACCCTTCTTTGGATTATACACCGAAAGGAGTACCTTCCTGCCTGCCTTGCCTTCCAGCAAAGGATAATAATCAGCTCCGGCCGATATCTTCTCGCCATCTATCTTTCCGATGATACATCCCTCAGTCACATCTGTCTTTTTTACGGCAAAAGGCCCTTTGGCTATTATCTCCTTTATCTTCAGACCGTCTCCTGTATAATCATTATCATAGAACGCCCCAAGACACGCTGTTTGGAACGAAGCTCCCGGCGCATAATACCTTGCCCCCGTGTGCGAACCGTTCAGCTCGCCAAGCATCTCGCTCAGCATCTCCTGGAAATCATAGTTGTTGTTTATATGCGGCAGGAACCGTCTGTAGATATTGTAATACCCTTTCCAGTCCACCCCATGCAGGTCGGCCACATAGAACTTGTCCTCCACCTGCTTCCATATATGGTCGAACATGTACTGGCGTTCCTCATACGGACGATAATTGAATGTAGCGCTGAACTCCACCGTCTTCGATTCGCCCTTCTCCATATTCACTTTTCTGATAGACGAGTTGCAGAGATACAGGTTCTCCTGCTTCTTGTCCGTCATCATCGCTCCGTAGCCGATATTTTTCATCACGATGGAAGTCTTATTCTCTTTCAGGTCGTGCACCCACAGGTCATAACCATCCTCGAAGGTGGCCTGATAATACAGTTTGTCTCCCTTCGCAGAGAGCACCGCATCGCCGAGTCTGGAAGAGTTCACCGTCAGGCGGATAACCCTGTCGCGACAGTTCTCAAGGTCGAATTCCAGAGGTTCAACCACATCCTTTTTCTCTTTTTCGCCGGCGTTCCTCTTTCCTTTTTTCTTCTCGTCCTCCTTCTTTGCGTCATCCTCCTTCTCTTTCTTCTCCGCTTCCTCCAGGAGAGCTGTTTCCTCCTTGCTCATACGGAAATGTTCGTAAGCATCGAGGTCGAAAAACATGATATACACATCGTCCTCCGAGCCCCAGCTGCCGTGGCTGCGATAACCCGCGCGGTCGCTCTTCCATATCATAGCCTTACCGCCCAGAACCCATTTCGCATCGCCGTCAGTATATCCGCTCTGAGTCAGATTATGAATCTCTCCGTTGCCCGACGCATTTACTAAGGCTACATCTTTATTGTTCCATCCCCCATAGCCGATATATCCCGAAAGCAGCCAACGGCTGTCCGGACTCCACTCGAACCACTGGTCACCGTCCGAGTAGGAATACTCAAACTTACCGTCCATCACGGTACGCACTTTCTTTGTTTTCAGATTAAGCACACGAAGCTCCGTTCTGTTCTGCAGGAATGCTACCTCCCTGCCGTCGGGGCTGTACTGTGGCTGGAACGATGTATAGCTGCTGTTCACCAGTCTTTCCTCTTTGAAATCATTGGCATAAGTAAACAGTTTGTCATCTTTATCAACCAGCGACGTCTGATATATCTGCCAGAGTCCGTCACGTTCCGAAGCATAGACAATACTTCTTCCGTCCGGCGAGAAATCTATATCCCTCTCCTGCTCCGGAGTGTCGGTAATCTGCTTTGTAGTCTTATACTCCACAGATGTGACATACACATCGCCACGCATCACGAAGGCTACCTCCTTTCCCTCAGGCGAAACCGATATCTCCGTGGCACCCGACGATTTCAACTGTTTCACCAAGTGCCTGTCATACGTGTCGGCCGCGATGCTCACAGTTACCTTCTTCGCCGGTTCTCCCTCCTTCAGCGTATATATCTCTCCGTTGAAACCATAACAAAGAGTTCCGTCCTTGGCAGCCGATAGGAAACGTACCGGATGCCCCGTATGCGATGTCAGGCGCGTAATGTTTCTGCCCTCAATGTCCGACCTGTAGATATTGAAGCTGCCGTCCCTCTCGCTCAGATAATAGAACGACTTTCCGTCCTGCGCCCATACCGGCGTCCTGTCCTCACCGTCAAACGTCGTTATCTTTCTGAATCTTCTTTCCCTGTCCACAGCTGCAGTGCAGAGCCATATGTCGCGCGTGATGGACGACGTGTGATGTTTTCTCCACGCGTCCTCATATCCCTTTCTGTCGTGATAGAGGAAAGACCTGCCGTCAGGACTTACACTGATATCCTCCATCGGAACAGACGAGAACATTACAGGTCTGCTGCCCTCAGTACTCACCTCGTACACCTGCGGAAACTGCGCGCTCGGGAAAGTCATATCCTCGGCGTCCGTCATCACTGCAGCCCCGAAGAGTACATGGTCGTTATCCCTGAATGCTACCGGCACCTCATTGCCAGAGTGAGATGTCAGCCTTCTCGGCACCCCTCCGTCGCGGCCCACTATGAACACGTCCATGCTTCCCTCTCTGTCGGATGCAAAAGCTATGCTCTTTCCGTCCGGGCTCCACATGGGATGGGTATCATATCCTCGGCTCGAAGTAATCTGCCGTGCCTTACCTCCTCCGGTGTCCACGGTGTAGATATCACCTTTGTAAGTAAAAGCTATCTGCCCTCCGTCCGGAGAAATGACACAATGCCGCATCCATAGCGGAGCCTCTTCGGCTTGTGCGGCCATCGCGGTAATATAGACTGCCGCCCCGAGTAAAAATCTTTTCATAAGCTCGATTATTTAATTATTGGAACATACGTTTTTCAAATCACAATCGTGACACAAAAATCACAAAAATCCCCCGATCCGCCAAGAATTTCCATCAAATCTTCACATTATCGCATTTTTCCGGCCGATATCATATATCTTTGCATCACGCAATAACCTATAAACATACACATAATCATGGAAAAAGGACTAAAACACATCAGCACAACCACTGTAACAACCGCCAACACAGCCCTCACCATGGGCTCCGGCGACATGGAAGTATTTGCCACCCCCGCCATGGTGGCCCTCATGGAGAATGCCGCAATGAAAGCCGTGGCGCCCCATCTGCCCGAAGGCTCTACCACAGTGGGAGCCATGATGCAGACATCTCACATCAAACCTTCCGCTCCCGGCGAGACAGTCACCGCTGAAGCCGTGCTCCAGGAAGTCGACGGCCGGAAACTGACATTCAGAGTCACCGCATCCGACTCCGAGGGAACCATTGGCGAAGGCATCCACATCCGCTATATAGTGGACCGCGAACGCTTCCTCTCCCGCTTGAAGCGATAGCTCCCCTGCGGCTGCAATACCAGTACGTACCGTTTCGGAGCAACACTCCGAAGCGGTCCGTATTCTTTTCCTCTCATATCCTCTTCCGCTTCCACCTTCCGCTGTGGAGATACATACTGCAGAATGCAAGCAGAAATCCTCCGTAGACATGCTCAGAAGTCCAGCACCACGCCACGTCGAGCTTCATCACCTGAATAGTCACAGTGATATATGCGGCATAAATCGCCAGGACCGCCAACTCCAACACGAACGCCATGCGCGTATTCCCCGTTCCCGATACAGACTGGAAATATATGTTTGATGCAGCCGTAAGCCATGTAGTGGTACAGAACACCCACAGCGACGGCACAGCAGCCTCTATCAGTTCCGGCATATCAGTGTATATACCCAGTACCGCCTCAGGAAACACCGCAAACACCACAGTAAGAGGCAAGACCACAGCCAACGCCAGCTTTATATGCTGATGCACCGTACAGACCACACTCTCTGCCTTTCCCGCGCCTATCTGATTGCTCACCAGCGAACCGCACGTAGATGCAAACGCCGATATAATCATAAACGTAATGCCGGAGATATTCCTTATGATATTGGTTATAGCAAGCGGACGCTCGCCCAGGTGCTCCACATAGAGGAAGAAGATAAACCATGTGGACAGCGATATGAAATTCTGAATCATGGTCCACAGAGAAACGTCGAGAATTCTCCTGAGCTTCTGCATATCGAATCTGCCGAACCTGTTAAGTCCATATTTCTTCAGATCCACTTTCCGGAGCGTATAAACGATAAAGAATATCAGCGAAACCATCTCCGCGAGCGACGAGCCTATGGCCGCACCTGCAATCCCCAAAGCCGGAAATCCCAACTTTCCGAAAATCAGTATATAATTGAACACTATGTTCGCCCCCACCATCACTATGGAGTTCAGAGTAAGCGTCCTCGTCTGCGTGGTACCCACAAAGAAAGCCCTGAACATCACCGCCACAAACGAGAAAAAGAACCCGAACGCCCTCCAGTGTATATAGCTCTCCGCAGCAGCATAAATATCCTGCGATGAAAGTATTGCGGGCAGCAACCATTTTGCCGCCGGCCCGGTAATGGCAAAGGCTGCAGCTGCCAGAAAAATCATGAAATATACTCCCTGATAAAATATGTCGCCTATCTCTGAATATCTTTTCTCGCCGTTCCTTCGCGCCATCAGTATCTGCGAACCGATGCTGAAACCGAAACCTATCATGAAGATGGATATATAATATACTCCGGCTATGGCTGATGCACCAAGCTCCACTTCACCTACACGGCCTAAAAAAGCTGTATCTGTCATACCTATTGCTTGCTCCATTACAAGACTTATAAGAATAGGGTAGGCTATGGTTAATATCTCTTTTGAGGTATATGCTCTTTTCTGAATATTTTTCATGTTAATATTATTTTGCCGTTTCCTTTGCGTGTAGTGGAAAAACAAAAAATCCCGATTTCGCTTGGAAATCAGGATTTTACTGCTTGTTGCTTTTCTTCTAAGTGGTGCCACCAGGAATCGAATATCTAAATTCAAAATCCTAAATTACAGCACTTTAATATCTTTGGAAAAATCCCCGAACCACTGAATCAGCCATATGCCAAATTCACCAATTTTCGATAGATTCTCGTTAATCATCCTTTGACTTTACAAAGGTAAGTGTTCGGTTCTATTCCTCCAAATATTTATATGATTATTTAGGCGTAGCTACAAGCTATTTTATAAAGTTTATCTTTTGATTATTAATGTTTTAAGAAATATCATTCAAATGCCAATACTTTGTTTCTTTCCAATATATCTATAATGTCCTGTTCCTTATACAGAATCTTTCCTCCTATTTTATAATATGGCAATTTACCATTCATTCTATATTCAATAAGTGTTCTTTTTGTTATTTTGAGAGCTTTAGATAACTCCTGTTCTGTAATATAGCGGTTCCCGTCTAGTATAGGTCTATAGATTAAAGAATTTGCATCCAACATTCTGGATATACCTTCCATGGCTTCAATAAATCTTTTGACTTCATTACTATCCTTATTCAATACCATCTGTCCCATTTCCATTATTTGTATGTGTTTTAAGGTTATTCCTCATATAGTTTAGAATATCTTCTTTATTATAATATACTTTTCTGTCTATACGACTGAAAGGGATTAGCCCTTTCTGCCTTAAAGACAACAGTTTTCTGTCTGATATATTCATAAGAATACATACATCCTGATTATCCAACCATTCACTCAGTTCAGATTTGGAAGAGTTCAGTCCTTTCAGTTGTTTTTCTATCTTGAACAATATGTTGTTCATTTCCATAAATGCGCCGGCTTCTATGTTCACTATCTCCATAATCATTAGTTTAAGTGGTTGGTGCAAAAATAGAATAGAAGGTTGTGGAACACAAGAGACTATCATCAAAGTTCATAATATGACATCAGATGTCATGGCGAAGCCACTATGCTATGCAGATCGGAGGGAACTGAAATCCCTGTCTTATTTTGGGATTTGATAAGCAGACTATGTTTTGTTATTTGGGAAGGTGGATTTTCACAGCATTTGTGAGGTCATATATCGAATATAAGAATAGCCGCCTTTGGTTTACGGCTATGCGTCACGTCGGTCGCAGTTAATCCCTGTAATCTTTTCTTTAATTCTAATCCGTTTGCCGCCGCATTCTTTTTCAGGTGAATTTTCATGGCGATAGCCATA
>NZ_DXVR01000012.1:0-48491 GCF_019417265.1 Bacteroides sp. | reverse complement strand
CTTTATTTATATATGTACTGTATTGTGTGTTATCTGTTTTTTCCGTACTTTTGCATAAAAATTTAATCATTAATCATTTAAATCTTCATTATTTATGTTTAACAAACATCCTAAAGGGCTGATACCTGCCGCACTTTCAAACATGGGCGAACGCTTTGGATATTACATCATGAATGCTGTGCTGGTGTTGTTCCTTTGTTCAAAATTCGGTATAAGTGAGGAGAAAAGTACACTTATCTATTCATTCTTTTATGCAGGTATATATCTGTTGAGTCTTGTCGGTGGTCTGATAGCAGACAGAAAGCAGAATTATAAAGGTACAATCATGGCCGGTCTTGTGGTTATGGCCATCGGTTATATTGCATTGTCTGTTCCTATTACTGCCAATGCCGGCAACACTTCATGGTTGCTTACACTTACCTGTATCGCATTGTTCTTTATCGCTTTCGGTAACGGTCTTTTCAAAGGAAATCTTCAGGCTATTGTAGGTCAGATGTATGATGACCTCGAAGCTGAGGCTGCAAAAAAAAGCGAAAAGGAATTGATAGAAGCCAAAAGCAAGAGAGATTCAGGATTCCAGATATTCTATGTGTTTATCAATATCGGTGGACTTATAGCTCCATTCGTGGCTCCTTTGTTGAGAAGCTGGTGGCTCAGTGCGCACAATATGGATTACAATGCAAGCCTTCCGGCTTTGTGTCATGAATATATTTCAAAAGGTGCTGAAGGAATGTCAGCCGAAGCAATGGGTAACCTCAATAAACTGATGACACAGTGTGTAGGCGAAACAGCCGATATGGCTGCATCATGTGCGCAGTATCTGCAGATATTCAACGAAGGTATCCACTATTCATTTGTGGCTTCTGTAGCTGCAATGCTTATTTCTCTGGTAATCTTCTTTGCCACTAAGCGTCAGTTCCCAAATCCGGGAAAGAAAGAAGCTGCAACTGCTGTTACTTATACAGCTGAAGAAAAAGCTACTATGGCTAAGGAAATCAAACAGCGTCTTTACGCATTGTTCGCGGTGCTTGGCGTTGTTATCTTCTTCTGGTTCTCGTTCCATCAGAACGGTACTTCGCTGTCGCTTTTTGCAAGAGACTTCGTTGATACATCGACTATAGCTCCTGAAATATGGCAGGCTGTAAATCCTTTCTTCGTGATTACACTTACACCGATTATCATGATGATTTTCGGTTTACTTTCAAGAAGAGGAAAAGAAATCTCTACACCACGTAAGATTGCCATCGGTATGCTTATTGCAGGTCTGGCTTATCTCTTCCTTGCTGCATATTCACTCGTTATGGGCTATCCTTCTGCAGCGGAATACAGAGATCTTCCTATCGACCAGCAGGTGAAGGCAGGAGCATGGGTGTTGATAGTTCTTTACTTCCTTCTGACTGTAGCTGAACTTTTCATTTCTCCGCTTGGATTGTCGTTCGTATCGAAAGTGGCTCCAAAACACCTTTTGGGACTTTGCCAGGGTTTGTGGCTTGGTGCTACAGCTGTAGGTAACCTTCTGTTGTGGATTGGCCCTCTTATGTACAATGCTATTCCTATCGGATATTGCTGGGCTATCTTTATGATAGTATGTATCATCTCAATGGGAGTGATGCTGTTCATGGTGAAATGGCTTGAAAAAGTTGCCAAATAACAGAATTATAATAAAATAGACTAATAAGAGGATATATCTTTTCGTGGTATATCCTCTTTTTTTCTTAAATTTGCAAAGACTGTTTTATTCTTGATTAATATACTAAAAATGAGCGAAGATACATTTGATAAAGAGAACGATTTACAGGAAGGTGAAGGCCATTCTGATTATAAACCGGCAGATACCTCAAATGATGCGGTAAGACATCAGCTGAGCGGTATGTATCAGAACTGGTTTCTTGATTATGCATCGTATGTAATACTTGAAAGAGCCGTACCGCATATCAATGACGGACTGAAGCCTGTGCAAAGACGAATACTGCACTCCATGAAGCGTCTGGACGACGGAAGGTACAACAAGGTGGCAAACATAGTAGGTCATACCATGCAGTTCCATCCTCACGGCGATGCCTCAATAGGTGATGCTTTGGTTCAGTTGGGACAGAAGGAACTTCTCATAGACTGTCAGGGAAACTGGGGTAATATCCTTACAGGCGATAGTGCGGCTGCTCCGCGTTATATCGAGGCCCGTTTATCAAAATTTGCTTTGGATGTGGTTTTCAATCCGAAAACTACTCAGTGGCAGTCGTCCTACGACGGACGAAACAGAGAACCTATAACTCTGCCGGTCAAGTTCCCTTTGCTGTTGGCTCAGGGGGTAGAAGGTATTGCCGTAGGTCTGTCGTCAAAGATTCTTCCACATAACTTCAACGAACTTTGCGATGCTTCCATAGCGTATCTCAAAGGCGAACCGTTCCAGCTTTATCCGGACTTCCAGACAGGAGGCTCGATAGATGTATCGAGATATAATGACGGTGAGCGCGGAGGAGTGGTGCGCGTGAGAGCAAAGATATCCAAACTCGATAATAAGACACTGTGTATCAGTGAAATTCCATACGGAAAGACTACATCTTCGCTTATAGACTCTATCCTTAAGGCTGTTGAGAAAGGTAAAATCAAGGTCAAGAAGGTGGAAGACAATACAGCCGGTAAGGTTGAGATTCTTGTGCATCTTGCTCCGGGTGTTTCGTCGGACAAGACACTCGATGCGCTGTATGCATTTACAGATTGTGAGGTTAATATCTCGCCAAACTGCTGTGTGATAGACAATAAGAAACCTCATTTTCTGTCTGTGAGTGATGTGCTTAAGAAATCTACAGACAATACATTGGACCTGCTCCGTCAGGAACTGAATATCGAACGCGAGGAAAAACTTGAAGCTCTGCATTTTGCTTCATTGGAGAAAATATTCATCGAAGAGCGTATATACAAGGATGCCAAGTTTGAACAGGCGGAAAATATGGATGCGGCGTGCGAACATATTGACGACCGTCTGACTCCGTTCTATCCTCAGATGGTGCGCGAAGTAACCAAGGAGGATATTCTGAAACTGATGGAGATTAAGATGGCGCGTATCCTGAAGTTCAACAAGGATAAGGCTGATGAACTGATAGCACGTCTGAAAGGTGAGATAGAGGAAATAGACAATCATCTTGCGCACATCACTGATTATACCATTAACTGGTACGAGGGCTTGAAAGCCAAGTATGGCAAGAACTTCGAGCGTAAGACCGAAATCAGAAACTTCGACGTCATTGTTGCAACCAAGGTGGCAGAGGCAAACGAAAAGCTTTATATCAACCGCGAGGAAGGTTTCATAGGAACAGGACTGAAGAAGGATGAATTTGTTTGCAACTGTTCGGATATAGACGATGTGATAATATTCTATAAGGACGGTAAGTACAAGATAGTGAGAATCAGCGACAAACTGTTTGTGGGTAAGAATATCCTGTATGTGAATATTTTCAAGAAGAATGACAAGCGTACTATATATAATGTGATATATCGCGACGGTAAGGATGGAGCGTACTTCATAAAGCGCTTCAACGTCACTTCGATGATACGCGACCGCGAGTATGATGTCACCCAGGGCAATCCGGGTTCTAAGATAATGTATTTCACTGCCAATCCTAACGGTGAGGCCGAAGTGGTGAAGGTGGCTCTCAGACCGAACCCGAGAATAAAGAAACTGATTCTGGAGCGTGACTTCAGTGAGATTTCCATCAAGGGCCGTCAGTCGATGGGTAATCTGCTTACCCGTCTTGAGGTACACAAAATCAGCCTGAAACATCGCGGCGGTTCTACTTTGGGAGGTAGAAAAGTATGGTTCGACTATGACGTACTCAGATTGAACTATGACGGACGCGGAGAATATCTCGGAGAGTTCCATAGCGAGGACAGCATATTGGTGGTGCACAAGAACGGTGAATTCTATACATCAGACTTTGACTTGAACAACCATTACGATTCTGATATAATGATTCTCGAGAAGTACGACCCGGAAAAGGTATGGACTGCAGTACTCTATGATGCCGACCAGCAGAACTATCCGTATCTTAAGAGATTCTGTTTTGAGCAGAGTACCAAGCGTCAGAACTTCCTTGGCGAGAACAAACAGAATGAACTGTTGCTTCTTACTTCGGAAACATATCCAAGGATAAACGTAGTGTTCGGCGGGCATGACAGCTTCAGAGAACCGATGATAGTAGATGCCGGCGAGTTCGTAGGTGTCAAGAGCTTTAAGGCCAAAGGAAAAAGACTTACTACATTTGCCATCGACAAGATAGAGGAACTGGAGCCGATAGTCAGAGAGGAGCCTGAGGTACAGACTGAGGAAGTGGACGAAGCGGTGAACGACTCGGAAGAAATGGTGAACGAAGACGACGGTCAGATGAAGTTATTCTAAGATATTATGGGTAGATTATATATATCAGTCTTGCTAATACTGTTGGTATCTTGTGTCGGAATATCGGCGCAGGATACTTTGTCGCATGAAAAATATCTTGTACGTTCCGCTATGGTCGGTATAGGAAAGACCAATGTGTACGATACATATCTTTCTCCTTTGGAGTACAAAGGCCCGGAACTCAGGTTCATGTATGAGAGCATGCGTATGACAAGGTTGATGGGAGGACGTGTGTCTGCACAGCGTATTGTGCAGGTTAACTGTTCATCTACAGATAATATCTCCAAGTCCTCAACCTCTTATTCAGGAATGTTCAACTGGACTTATGCCCTGCATTATCAGTATAATGTGAACGGGAATCTGAAGATTCTGTTTGGACCGATGATTGACCTTAATGGCGGATTTATTTACAATACACGCAATTCCAACAATCCGGCTCAGGCAAAGGTTTACGGCAATATTGATGCGTCGGCAATGGCTATATATAAGTTCAGGATAGTAAGATATCCTATGGTTGTGAGATACCAGGCTAATCTGCCTTTTATGGGGGTTATGTTCTCCCCTGAATACGGACAGTCATATTATGAGATATTCTCTTTGGGACACGGTGGCCGAAACGTGCTGTTTACGTCTTTTCATAACGCGCCGTCACTGCGCCAGATGCTGACACTTGACTTTCCTGTTGGCAAGACTATAATACGTGCCGGTTATCTGTGTGACATCCAGCAGGCCAAGGTCAATAATCTGAAGAGTCATTTCTACTCACATAATTTCATGATAGGCTTTGTCAGAAACTTTCACATGATAAGAGGAAAGAACAGGATAAGTCTTCCGTCTAAAGTTACTCCATTTTGATTAAAAAAAGTTATCGGTATGAAACTAAGGAACAATTCTTTATTTGCAATATTGTTTTGTGTCATAATGTCAGCGGTTTCGGCATCGTGCATCAGAGAGGATGTATCAGGAAATACCCCTCAGGCGAATTTTGAATCTTTGTGGAGAATAATAGACGAGCAATATTGTTTTCTTGATTATAAGAAAGAAGTGTACGGACTGGATTGGGATGAAGTGTATTCCAGATATTCCAAACGTATAACTCCGAATATGTCGAGCTATAACCTTTTCGAGGTGCTGTCAGAAATGGTGAACGAACTGCGCGACGGGCATGTTAATCTGAGCAGCGGATATGGCAGTTCGCAGTATAGGGAATGGTTTGATGCATATCCGCGTAATTTCAGCGACAGTATTCAGAGCAACTACTTAGGCAAGGATTATGTCATAACTTCCGGATTGACATATCAGATATTGGAGAATAATATAGGCTATGTGTATTGTTCGAGCTTCTCGGATGGTATAGGGGATGGAAATCTCGATTATATGCTTAAAGAGATGGAGCTTTGCGACGGACTGATAATAGATGTCAGAAACAACGGAGGTGGAAACCTGACTACTGCACAGAAACTCGCTGCAAGGTTTACCAACGAGAAGATACTCGTGGGATATATGTCGCACAAAATGGGGCCAGGACATAATGAGTTCTCAATACCCGAACCGGTCTATATCGAGCCGTCAAATGGCGTACGCTGGCAGAAGAAAGCTGTGGTATTGTCAAACAGACGTTCGTACAGTTCTACCAACGATTTTGTGAACTGTATGAAAAGTATGCCATTGGTTACAATAATGGGCGACAAGACCGGCGGAGGTTCCGGTCTGCCTTTCTCGTCAGAAATTCCTAACGGATGGTTGATAAGGTTTTCTGCCGCACCTATGTATGATGCTGAAATGAATCAGATAGAGTTTGGCATTGAACCGGATGTTCGTGTAGACATGTCGGAAGCTGATATATTGCGTGGAAAAGATACAATAATAGAAGAAGCATGTGTTTTGCTGAAAAAAAATCAGTGAAATGTTTGCAGGAATAAAAAAAATGCGTACCTTTGCATCGCAAATGAGAAATAAAGCTTCTCACGCGCCTGTGGCGTAATTGGTAGCCGCGCCAGACTTAGGATCTGGTGTCGTGAGACGTGTAGGTTCGAGTCCTATCAGGCGCACGAAAAGGAAGATATAAATAGCTGAGTAATTCGGAAATTTATATCTTCCTTTTTTATTTCCAGAAATGTATTACCTTATTAACCTAAAGTACACGTCTTTGTAATATCGATTCCGTTATTTTGCATCGTACAAAAATGAAAGAGAAATGGAATTAAGACCACATTACAGAACAATCGTTTTATCGGATATTCATTTGGGAACAACTCATTCTAAGGTGGATGAGGTAAGTGATTTCCTTAGTACAGTGGATTGTGACCGCCTTATTCTTAACGGCGATATCATAGACGGATGGCATTTGCAGAAATCGGGTGTAAGGAAGTGGAAACCTCAGCACACCCGTTTTTTAAGATTATAATGAAGATGATGGAAAAATGTGGTACTGAGGTTATTTATGTTCGTGGCAATCATGATGATTTCCTTGATAATCTTGTACCATTGCAGTTTTCCAACATCAGTATTGTGAAAGATTATATATTGGAAAGCAACGGACGCCATTATTTCGTTACCCACGGCGATGTATTCGATAAGGTTACAACCGAGATGAAATGGTTGGCAAAGTTGGGTGATGTGGGCTATACCTTATTGCTTTGGATGAACGGTATGTACAATAGGTATAGAGCCAAACACGGCAAACCTTATTATTCGTTGTCGCAGGCAATAAAACATAAAGTAAAATCTGCAGTTTCTTACATTTCCGATTTTGAAAAGGTTCTTGTAGATTTCGCCCGAAAACGTGAGTGTGACGGTGTGATTTGCGGACATATACATCATCCTGAAAACAGGATGGTAGACGGTATTCACTATCTTAACTCCGGCGACTGGGTTGAAACTCTTTCCGCACTTACGGAAGATGAAAACGGAGAATGGGAAGTGGTGAACTATTCTGAAGTGACAAATCAATTGAGCAAAACTGCAAAACTTACACTTTTATCTGCTGCATCATGAAATTTTTGTTTATTGTACAGGGGGAAGGTCGCGGACACCTTACCCAAGCTATAACTTTGGAAAATGTGCTGCTCAGGAGCGGACACGAAGTGGTGGAAATATTGGTTGGAAAAAGTGAGTCAAGAAGACTCCCGGGATTTTTTACACGTAGTGTACATGCACCGGTAAAACAGTTCGTAAGTCCTAATTTTCTGCCTACACCTGCAAACAAACGTGTCAATATCACTCGTAGTGTATTGTATAATATAGCTAAAGTGCCAGAGTATTTGAGAAGCATGCACTATATCAATGAGCGTATTATTAAAACCGGTGCAGATATGGTTATCAATTTTTATGAACTGCTGACCGGTTTGACATATTTCTTATATCGTCCGGCAGTTCCTCAGGTATGCATAGGTCATCAGTATCTTTTTCTGCATAAGGATTTCGAAATGCCTGAAAAGCATAAATTCGGAATGAAACTACTCAATATGTTTACACGTCTGACTGCTTTGGGGGCAAAAGAATATCTGGCTCTTTCGTTCCGCAGTATGAAAGATGACAAAAGTAAAAGAATAAAAGTTGTACCTCCATTACTTAGGCGTGATGTTTTCCGTCAGGAAGTCACAAATGGCGATTATATACATGGATATATGGTAAATTCGGGTTTCTCAGAGTGCATAATGCGATGGCATAAAGAACATCCTGAAACTCCATTACGCTTTTTCTGGGATCGATGGGAGGAAACGCCCGTTAAGAAAATAGACGAAACACTGTCCTTCTATCAGTTGGATGATGTGGAGTTTCTGCGCCAGATGTCCGGCTGCAAGGCATATGCAAGTACTGCCGGTTTTGAGTCAGTATGCGAAGCAATGTATTTAGGCAAACCATTGATGATGGTTCCGGCTCATATAGAGCAGGAATGCAATGCTTACGATGCCATGAAAAGTTCTGCCGGTATAGTGGATGATGATTTTGACCTTGCCAAACTGCTGAAATTTGCAGAAACATATAAGCCTGATACAAGATTTAGAGAATGGGTTAACTCAGCTGAGTACATGATAGTCAATGAACTTGAAAGCTTGGCTTCCACAGCATTTATGCATAACATGTATATGGTGGAAGAGTACATTTAATGAGGCTTAAGCATTTTGTACTATCTCATGTTATATTGTATTGATTTTTTTTGTAAATTGCAATAACATTGTAACAAGTATTACTTTCCTTTACAGAAAATTTAGTAGTTATTATGGCAATTAAGAAGAAAGAAAACCCATATCTTGAAAGAGATATCAGCTGGATGTATTTTAACAGGCGTATTTTGCAGGAGGCAACGCGCCAACATGTTCCTTTGCTCGAAAGGATGGCATTTCTTGGAATCTATTCCAACAATCTTGATGAATTCTTCCGTGTTCGTATGGCTTCACAGAACCGTATTGCCGAATGTGAGGACAAGTCTGCCGCCAAAGATAGGGAGAAGGCCAAGAAGATAATCAAGAAAATCACGAAGCTAAATTCGGAGTATGCCAAGGAGTACGAACAGGCTGTAGAAAGTGTTATCTCTGATTTGGAAAAAGAAAACATATTCTTGGTTGATAATGATAATGTCACTCCTGAACAGTTGGACTACATACGTTCGTATTATAAAGAGAAACTGAACGGTTTTATTGTTCCTGTATGGTTCTCTGCTGTAAAGACTCTTGATTCTGAAACTGACGAGAATATTTACTTAGCTGTAAAACTTCAGAAAAACCAGAATTCAAAAAATATAACAGATTATGCGTTTCTGGAACTTCCGATAGGATTATGCGGACGCTTTGTCCGTCTTCCGGATAATGACGGCAAGAGCTACATGATGTATCTTGATGATGTGGTCAGATGTTGTCTTCCTATAGTTTTCGAAGGACTGGAATATACAAAATACGAAGCATATGCCTTCAAGTTTACACGTGACGCTGAAATGGAAATCGATAATGACCTGAGAACAGGTACGTTGCAGAAGATTTCGAAAGGTGTAAAGAGCCGTAAGCGTGGTGAACCTCTCCGTGTTATTTACGACGGTGATATGCCAAAAGACCTGATGAAACGTGTTCTCAACAAGCTGGATGTCGATTCATGGGATACTATCCTTTCCGGCGGCCGTTATCAGAATCATAAGGACCTGATGAAATTCCCTGATTGCGGAAGGAAGAATCTGAAATATCCGGCATGGACTCCTATTATGAAAAAGGAACTTGACGGTCCGGAAAGTCTTTTGTCTAAGATTCAGGAGAAGGACAGATTCATTCATGTTCCTTATCATAACTTTGACTCGTTCATCAGAGTGCTTCAGGAAGCTGCCGTAAGCAAGAGGGTTAACAGTATCAAGATTACTCTGTACCGTCTTGCCAAGGAATCTAAGGTGGTAAAAGCCCTTATCGGTGCAGCACGAAACGGAAAGAAGGTTACCGTAGTAATCGAGTTGCTTGCCCGTTTCGATGAGGCTTCAAATATAAGCTGGTCAAAGAAAATGCAGGATGCAGGTATCAAGGTCATATTCGGAGTTGAAGGTCTGAAGGTACACTCCAAGATTACACACATCGGTATGAAGACCGGTCCGGATATCGCTTGCGTAAGTACAGGTAACTTCCACGAAGGTAATGCCCGTATGTACACGGACTGTGTATTGATGACTGCTTCAAGAAGACTTGTAAACGATGTTGATGCGGTATTCGACTTTATCGAACGTCCTTACACACCGATTAAGTTTAAAGAGTTGCTTGTTTCACCAAATGAGATGAAGAACAAGTTCATAACTCTTATCAATAATGAAATTAAGAACCGCAAGGCTGGAAAACCTGCATATATCAAGATTAAGATAAACCATATCACAGACCCGGTAATGGTTGAAAAGCTTTATGAGGCATCTCAGGCCGGAGTGGATATTGATTTGGTAGTACGAGGAAACTGTTCTCTGGTACCGGGAATACCGGGAGTGAGCAGCAATATCAGAATTACAGGTATTATTGACCGCTATCTGGAACACTCACGTATCTTTATATTTGCAGCAGGAGGAGAGGAAAAGATTTTCATGGGTTCTGCCGACTGGATGCCGCGAAATCTTGACAACCGTGTAGAGGTAATTACTCCGGTTTACGACCCGGCCATAAAAGGTGAATTGAAACGTATTGTAGAATATGGACTTAAAGATACGCTTCAGGGACGTATAGTCGACGGATTTGGTGATAACAAGTTTGTTTCTCTCGAAGAAGATGAAACACCATTCCGCTCTCAGGAAGCTCTCTACAATAGCTATCTTGCTGAAAACTGTGAAGTCAACGAAGTTAACGAATAGATATTATAGCTTGATTTTTCACAACGTTGCTTGTCGCTTGCCCACAAGGGTATAGTGGCAAGCAATTATTCGCATTTATAAACTAACTGTTAAATTATAAAAAACGAATACTATGAGTAAGGAAATGGAAACAGCACTTAACGGTGTGAATTATGCAGCTATTGACATAGGTTCGAATGCTGTACGTTTGCTTATAAAGCATCTGGAAGAAACGAAAGATGGGGTGAAGTTCTCTAAAGTTCTGCTATTGCGTGTGCCTCTTCGTTTGGGTTTCGATGTGTTCTCCAAGAATAAGATTTCGGATAAGAAAGCCAAGAACATGGTCCGTCTGATGAAATCATACAGCTATCTGATGAAGATTTACGATGTGAAAGATTATCGTGCCTGTGCCACTTCGGCTATGCGTGATTCAAAGAACGGTCAGGAGATAATAAAGCGTGTGGCTAAGGAATCGGGTATTCAGATAGAAATAATCGATGGCCAGGAAGAAGCAAAGATTGTATATAACAATCATGTTGAGTCTATGGAAGACCGTAAGGGAAATTACATGTATGTCGATGTAGGTGGTGGTAGTACAGAAATCAATCTCCTTTCCCGAGGTCAGTTGGTATGCAGCCGTTCTTATAATATCGGTACAGTGCGTATTCTTAACGATGCCGTAAAAGAAGGAGAGTGGGACAGGCTCAAGAACGATATGGCCGAACTTGCACAATCTTATCCCGGCATCAATATCATAGGTTCGGGAGGAAATATAAACAAGTTGTACCGCATGATAGAAAAGAAGGACAAGAAGCGTGCCCGCATGACTGTAGTCTCTTTGCAGGAACTGCATAACGAGTTGAAACAGTACACAGTGGCTGAAAGAATGCAGAAATTCAATCTGAAGCCTGACCGTGCGGACGTTATTGTACCTGCCGGAGATATATTCCTTACTATTGCCGATATCATAAAGGCTACTTACATCTATGTTCCTGTTATCGGTCTTGCCGATGGAGTGATAGACGGTATCTATCTGCGCAATAAATGGAAGGCTCTGAATAATGAGGTGTGATATACTACACAGAAACGGCGGAACAAATCGTTCCGCCGTTTCTGTGTAGTATGACTAAGTATATTAGAATCTGCATCTCAAGTCAACGCCAATCTGCATCGGGCGTCCCATCTGTGCGAATCCTCTGTTCATTGATTCAAAGTAGAATGCCTGGTATTCTGTGTTCAGGGCATTGTTTATCCAGATACCAATCTGTCCGTTACCTTTATTAAGGCTTATTCGTCCGTTCAGTGTACCGTAGAGGTTCTGGTAAGCATTGTTCTGCTCTGTCCAATAGATGCGTCCGGCACCTTTGTAGTTGGCATTTAATATAATGTTATCCAGCCATGCACCGCTTTTCATACGGAAGATATACTGACCTCCAACTGTGAATGTATGTTCAGGAACGAATGGAACGTAATTGCCATTATAGCTTACTTCATCGCTTACTGCATAGTCTGTGAATGTGGCATGAGTATATCCATAGTTGCCGTTCAGAATAAAATTGTCTGTTATCTGTCCTTTTAGTGCCAGTTCTCCACCTATACTTCTGCTCTTTCCTGCATTGACGGTAATACGTCCAAGTCCGCTTGCCGCAAAACGTGAAATCTGCTGGTCGTGAGTGTCCATATAGAATGCTGCCACATCGGCCTGCAAACGTCCGTCAAACATAGTCATGTGTGAACCTATTTCGTAGTTCCATGAGTATTCAGGCTTGTAGAGTGTGGCATCTTTGATATTAATTCCATCCTTCTTGAAATTTTCCAGCATTCCGGCAAGTTTGCTGAATTCTTTGGTGTTTGCTACTGCATCAATCATTGAGTTTCGAAGTGAACCTTGGATAATTTCAGAGAACATCTGTATGTTATAACCTCCAGAACGGTATCCTTTGCTTATAGTTGCATATACATTATTCATTTTATTCCAGCTGTACTGCAAAGAAAATTTAGGAAGTACCTGTAAATAATCGGTAGAGAGTTCACCTTCGAACGCAGATAAAGCCTTAAGGTCTTTAACTTCTATAGGCATTGGCATTGGACTCATCTTAAACAGGAAGTTAAATGGCATATTGGTAGAACTATTATAGTTCATTTTAATTTTTTCATAATCCAAACGTATACCAACAGTGAGCGAAAGACCTTCAACCAATAAGTCATTAATGGTTGACTGATGATATACTGCACTATTTAGTGTTGGTGTGTCGAATATACCAGGTACATGAATCTGATTTGAAGCGATATCTACCTTCATTTCAGGTGCTTTAGGATTGCCACTTGGGAATATACTGTTTATATTATCTTCAATCAAATTCTGAATTCCATCCTCGTGAAAAGTCACAGGACCTTCAGTATTAAGCCATTGATAGAAACCGCTCACACCTGTAGTCCACTGCCAGCGGCGTCCCGGTTTTGATTTGAGCACAATCTCCTCGCTTATGGTTTTTGAGTTCTGTCTTTGTGACATTGTGTAGACATTCTTTCTTGTGAAGTCCTGATCGAGGTTCATCTCATCTTTAAGATACTGGAAACCTGTCACACTGCTTAGGATAAAGTTCTCAGCCTGGTGCTCGATGTTCAGACCTCCGTTAAGAAGATGGCGCATATATCCGCATTCGTTGTTATATGCCACTTTGCCCAAGTCGCCTTTCAAGTCCTGATAGTAAATATCTGTTTCAGAAAGGCTTGTCAGTTGATACGGATAACCTCCCTGATTTGAGTATTCGTAATTTACGGTAAAGTCAAGTTTCAGATTCTCCTTTGGCAACCATATAGCCCTCATTCTGCCGCCGACTTCATCACCCTTGTCTATCTTTTCGTTGTTGCGTGCTGTATTTTCAAAGAAACCTCCTTCATGCTCGTAGAAAGCACCTGCCGAGAAAGCGAATTTATCAGAAATACGGTGATAGTGATTTACGGAAGCTTTATAATTATTGTAAGTTGCAGCTCCCAGACTGATGTCAGTACCCTGGTATGTGAACGGTGATTTAGTAAATACACGGATAAGACCGCCCATAGTATTACGTCCGTACAGTGTTCCCTGCGGACCGCGCAATACGTCGATACGTTCAATGTCGGAATAATTGAAGTCGAAAGCCGACTTGTCTATGAAAGGTATATTGTCAACATACAGTCCCACGGCAGGAGTGTTGATTCTTGAGCCGATACCTCTTACATATACAGAAGTAGTAAGCTTTGAACCATAGTCAGGGATGAAAAGGTTTGGAACAAGTCCGGATAATGATTTTACGGAAGTTACAGAATTGTTCCTCATATCTCCCTGTGAGAATGATGTGGCCGACAGAGGCTGTTGTCTCAGTCTGTTATTTTCCTTAGGAGTGGCGATGACCACCACTTCTTCTATGTCTATCACTCTTGTAGTGTCTGCCGGTGCACTGATGCTCTCGTTTGTTGGCAGACTGTAGGCAGGAGTTACTCCCATTGCTACGGTAACGCCTGCCGCCATAAACTTAAATGTCTTTAGAACTGTACGTCTTCTCATTTCTTCAGTCTGTTTGTGGTTTTTGTAATTCGGATGCAAAGAAACTCCAAATTACATAAACGTACAATCCTAATTTCTTATGATTTTATATGCTGTCGGCATCGATATATCCGTTCATTACGGCATAAATGGCCAGTCCGGACGCGGATTTGATACCAAGTTTCTCTGTGATGTTCTTTCTGTGCGATATAACAGTTGTCAGTCCGATGTTAAGTTTGTCGGCTATTTCTTTGTTGATATATCCTTTGGTTACGAGAACCAGTACCTCTATCTCTCTTGCAGAAAGAGTAGGAGCGTCACTTTGAGGTTGTGGCTTTGTGCGGTGGTGAGTCATTTCGTGTCCTCTGTCGCGCATATTCATGAAAGCCTTTATCAGTTTTTCCTGTGGCAGGAAGGTGTTGAGCACAGGAACTCCTATAGGAATCTGTGATTCTCCGGCCGAGAGAACGATGCTTTTAGGTCTTCTTTCCAGGAAGAAAGCTGTATGCTCGAAGTATATTGCTGTTGAAACGAAATAGTGGGCATACATGTCGGGAGTGTCGTCAATAAGCTCTTCGAACGAATGAAACACACGTATTACAGCCTGCGGAATAAACTCTTCCAAGATAGTCTGTAAGCCTAATGCGGTAAGAGTATTTCTCTCTATGATAGCTATTTCTGAAGTCATTTAATTATTGTTTAAACAGTATTTAAATGGTATTTAAACTCTCATAAATGCAGCCACGGCTTCTGCGCATCTCTCTCCGTCAACACCGGCCGAAACTATTCCTCCGGCATATCCTGCGCCTTCGCCACAAGGGAAAAGACCCTCTACAGTGACATGCTGAAGGGTTTCATTGTCTCTCACAATTCTTACAGGGGCCGAAGTACGTGTTTCCACTGCAATCATCACTGCATCGTTTGTGAGGAATCCGCGCGAACTTCTGCCGAATATTTCGAATCCCTTGCTCAGACGTTCGCTGATGAATTTAGGCATCCAGAAGTGAAGGGGAGATGATATGATGCCTGGACTGTAGGAAGTGACAGGAAGGTCGTAGCTGAGTTTCTTTCTTGTGAAATCCACCATTCTTTGTGCCGGAGCTGTCTGTCGCATATTGGCCTGCTGCCAGCATATCTGTTCCAATCTTTCCTGGAACTGCATCATTGCCAGTACCGACTGCTCTCCATTCTTGGCTGTTTTGCGTATAAGTTCTTCAGTCTGCTGTTCGGCAGAACCTTCAAACACTTCGCATGCCTGAAGTTGCAGGGTAGGGTCGTTCAGGTCTTCGGGACGGATTTCTACCACCATACCTGAGTTGCTCCATTTCGTACCACGGTTGCTCGGACTCATTCCGTTGACAACCAACTGGTGAGGGCCGCTTGCAGCCGGAACTACGAAACCGCCCGGACACATACAGAAACTGTAAACACCGCGTCCGTCCACCTGCTGTACGAAACTGTATTCCGCAGCCGGAAGGTATTTACCTCTTCCATTCTTGTTGTGATATTGAATCTGGTCGATAAGCATTGACGGATGTTCCAGACGCACACCAACGGCAAGACCTTTAGTTTCCATCTTCACACCGTTGGCATACAGCCAGCGGTAGACATCGCGAGCCGAATGACCGGTGGCAAGTATGACAGGACCTCTGAAAGTCCTTCCGTCGTTAGTTTCTATACCGATAACCTTGTTCTTCTCTATTATGATGGCATCCATCCTGGTCCTGAAGTGAACCTCACCGTCACATTCCAGGATGGTATTTCTCATGTTCTCAATTACTCTCGGAAGCTTGTCTGTTCCGATGTGAGGATGAGCATCTGCAAGAATTGAAGTACTTGCTCCGTGCTGGCAGAATAAATTCAGAATCTTGTCCACATTGCCGCGCTTCTTGCTTCTGGTGTAAAGCTTACCGTCGGAATATGCACCAGCACCACCTTCGCCGAAACTGTAGTTCGATTCAGAATCAACCTTATGCTCGCGGCTTATTTTTGCCAGGTCTTCCTTTCTTTCGCGTACATTCTTTCCGCGTTCAATTACTATCGGGCGAAGTCCAAGTTCTATCAGTCGCAGTGCGGCAAACAGTCCTCCCGGGCCGGCACCTACTACAATCACTTCCGGTTTTCCGCTTACGTTCTTATATTCAGTCGGGATATATTCCTGTGTGTCAGGAATCTCGTTGATGAAGACCTGTACCTTTACGTTTACATATATGGTACGCTGACGTGCGTCAATACTCTTCTTCAGTACCCTCACAGCGTTGATGGTTCTGATGTCAAGCCCCTTTTCGCGGCTGATATATGTCTTCAGCGACTGTTCGCTTGCAGCCTGTTCAGGCAATATTCTGAGTTGATATTCGTTTACCATTTTGGGGTGGAGTTGTTGTTTTTTAGTTTTTAGTTGTTGGTTGATGGGGTTGGAAGATTCTTTATCCGAAAAGTTCCCTGAATGCCTCTTCTACTTTCCTTACCGGAACAAGTTCTATCTTGATTTTCTTTTTGTCAAGTCCTTGCATATTATGTTTCGGTATGAGCATGCGTGTGAAACCAAGTTTCTCAGCCTCGCTTATCCTTTGCTCTATTCTGTTCACAGGACGTATCTCTCCGCTCAGTCCTACTTCGCCGGCCATACATACTCCGGATTCTATCTCGGTATCCATATTGCTTGAAAGAATGGCACTTATCACGGCCAAGTCAATAGCTGGGTCGTTCACCTTCAGTCCGCCGGCAATGTTCAGGAATACATCCTTTTGAGCCAGTTTGAATCCCACACGTTTCTCTAATACGGCAAGCAGCATGTTCATTCTTCGTATGTCGAACCCTGTTGCCGAACGTTGAGGCGTACCGTATGCCGCTGTACTTACGAGAGCCTGTACTTCGATAAGGAAAGGACGTATACCTTCTGTGGCACATGCTATGGAAATTCCGCTCATACCCTCATGGTCTTGAGTGAGCAGCAGTTCCGACGGATTGCTTACCTGACGCAGACCGTCCTGGCGCATTTCGTATATACCAAGTTCGGCAGTGCTTCCGAAACGGTTCTTTATGCTTCTTAGGATTCGGTACATATAGTGCTGGTCGCCCTCAAACTGCAGTACAGTATCGACGATATGTTCCAATACCTTAGGCCCTGCAATACTTCCCTCCTTGTTTATATGTCCAATCAGTATGACAGGAGTACCCGTTTCTTTGGCAAATCTCAGTATTGCTGCCGAGCATTCTCTCACCTGCACTATGCTGCCGGGTGATGAGTCAAGGTTCTCTGTAGAGATGGTCTGTATGGAGTCTATGATAACCAGGTCGGGAGCGGTACTCTTAATATTGGCAAAAATCTGTTCCAGCGAAGTTTCGCATGCTATTAGCAGTTCGCTTTCTCCATTATGCTTTATTCTGTCTGCACGCAGTTTGAGTTGCCGAGCACTCTCCTCGCCTGAGATATACAGTATTATTTTGTCGGTCAGATGCAGCACTGTCTGCAGAACGAGAGTGGATTTTCCTATACCGGGTTCGCCGCCAAGAAGTGTGAGCGAGCCTTGCACCAGTCCTCCTCCGAGCACTCTGTTCAGCTCGTCGTCCATAAGGTCTATTCTCTGTTCGTCCGATGAAACAATCTCCCTCAGATACTGTGGTTTTGATCGGATGGATTCAATCCCGTGTGCAACATGTTTAGCCACAGGAGTTTCCTTCCTGACTACTTCTTCCGAAAAAGTGTTCCACTGTCCGCACGAAGGACATTTGCCAATCCACTTAGGTGACTCCTGTCCGCAGTTTGTACATACAAATACTGTCTTGTCTTTTGTCATTGATGAAAAACATTATAATATCGGCAAAAATACAATAAAGAAATGACGAATAAAAACGTTTCGTCGTTTAAGTCTAAATGACGAAGCGTTTTGATTTAAATGACGAAGCGTTTCCTTTTCGGCTTATGGGCGCAAAAAGTACAATTTCCCTTGAACAATTTGTGGTTTAAGATTGAACGGTTAACTTTGCATTCAAATACGAATATTTAGGTTTTCTTTGTTGCCTAAAAATACTGTAAAACTGATTGGTTAATCATATTCAAATCTGTGATGACTTAGATGTTCAAAGTAACTATCAAAAGGAAGAAAGTAACTATGAAAGTAACTATGAACAGAAAAAAAGTAACCATCAGAAATTAACCAAGAAGCAAGAGGATATATGTAATTTCTGTAGTGTTCCACGAACATCACAAGAAATAATGGATAGGTTGGGTATATCCAATCAGAGTAAGAACAGGCAAAAGTATATTGGTGAGTTGTTGGAGATGGGCGTTATTGAAATGACCATACCAAACAATCCAAAAGATAAAAATCAAAAGTACCGTAAGGTTAAACATTGACAATACAATTGAGTTATTTGACTTCCAAACATTGAAAATAGTCTGGTTAATAATTCGTTATCGCTGTTTTTAAAATACTCTGTTAAGAGCTTATTTATCAAATATTTATACCGTCAAACAACTGAAAATATGAAATACAAAATAACCACATTAGTTGAAAACTGTGTATATGGTCGCAAGCTGCAGGCGGAGCATGGATTGTCCTTATATGTTGAGGCCGGCGATAATGTCGTGCTTTTCGATACAGGTGCATCTGATTTGTTTGCAAGGAATGCCCGTTTCCTGCATTGCGATTTGGATAAGGTTGATTATCTGGTTCTTTCGCATGGGCATAGTGACCATGCAGGTGGACTTGAGGCCTTTCTTGACATAAACAAGAAGGCAAAGGTAGTATGCAAGCGTGAGGCTCTTGATCCAAAGTTTAAGGGAGATAGAGAGAATGGTATAAAGCATTCTGAACGCCTGGATATGTCGCGTTTTATGTTTGTCGACAAGACAACAGAGATACTGCCCGAGGTATGGGTGTTCCCGGAACTTACTGTTTCGGATGAAAGAGATACGCATTTTGAGCAGTTTCTTGTAAAGCGTGGCGGGGAGTTGATTCCTGACCGGTTTGAAGACGAGTTGGCTCTTGTGTTGAAGGGCGGTGAAGGATTGGTAGTTCTAAGTGCCTGTTCACACCGTGGAATTACAAATATATTACGCTGTATATTGTCCTCTTTTGATAACCTTCCTTTGAAGATGGTAATAGGTGGTTTCCATATTCATAATGCTCCTTCTGAGAAAGATGTCGCGATAATCGAGGGACTGAAACAGTCTGTGCCTGACCAACTCGGAGTATGTCATTGTTCCGGTGTAGACAAATATGCCTTGTTTCATTCCATATGGGGCGATAAGGTTTTCTATAATCATACAGGCTGTGTGAAAGAAATGGATTTATGATGTTTCTCATTTAATGCTGAAGTGTCAGTTATAAAATTTTTCCATGAAATAAATTGTTTGTTTTACACTTATTTGTATATTTGTGCCGTTAAAACTTAATTTTATAAATGGAAAACATGAGAAAACTGTATTTCTTGGGATTGATGCTTATGGCAACTGTAAATATGGAGGCCGGGTTACCTCAAAGAATCAAAACATTTCCTATTGACGATGTACGTCTTACATCGGGTGTATTCAAACATGCTGAGAAGCTTGACAAGTGTTATCTGATGGGACTTGATCCTGACAGACTGCTCGCTCCGTATATGAAGGAGGCAGGACTACAGCCTAAGGCAGAGAATTATCCTAACTGGGAGAATACCGGTCTTGACGGACATATAGGAGGACATTATCTTTCGGCTTTGTCTTATATGTATGCTTCTACGGACGATGAGGAAATAGGAAAGCGTCTGGATTATTTTCTTTCGGAGATGAAACGCTGCCAGGATGCTTCGGGTAATGGATATCTGTGTGGCGTACCTGGTGGAAAAGCTGTCTGGAGTGAAATCAAGAGCGGTAAAATAGATGCTAATCCATTCGGACTGAATAACAGATGGGTGCCGCTTTATAATATCCATAAAACATATGCAGGTTTGCGCGATGCGTATTTGATAGCCGGAAAAGAAGAGGCTAAAGATATGCTCGTTGCCCTTACTGACTGGATGATTGACATAGTTTCGGGTTTGACGGACAATCAGATTCAGGACATGTTGCGTAGTGAGCATGGCGGATTGAATGAAGTTTTTGCCGATGTATATGGTATTACCGGTGAAGAAAAATATCTTGACTTTGCAAAACGTTTCTCGCACAGGGCTATCCTTAATCCTCTTTTGGAAAATAAAGATAATCTGACTGGGATTCATGCCAATACGCAGATTCCAAAGGTTATAGGATTCAAGAGAATAGCCGACCTGGAAGGCAACAGTGACTGGGATAATGCTTCTGTATTCTTTTGGAATACGGTGGTAAACAACAGAAGTGTATCAATAGGAGGAAACAGTGTCAGGGAACATTTCCATAAATCGGACGATTTCTCAAGTATGATGACCAGCGAGCAGGGACCTGAAACATGTAACACTTACAATATGCTGCGTCTGACAAAGATGCTTTATCAGACTTCTGCCGATGCTTCATATATGGATTATTATGAGCGTGCTTTGTATAATCATATTCTGTCAAGTCAGAATCCTGTTCAGGGCGGATTGGTGTATTTCACTCCTATGCGTTCCGGGCACTACAGAGTATATTCGCAGCCTCAGAACTGCTTCTGGTGTTGCGTAGGTTCGGGAATGGAGAATCATGCCAAATATGCAGAGATGATATATGCTTCGCGTGATAATGAGCTTATAGTCAATCTGTTCATCCCTTCTGTGCTTGAGTGGGAAGAATGTGGTATGACATTTACTCAGGAAACATCTTTCCCTGAAAATGAAAGCACAAAAATAAGTGTTGCTACGAGAAAGCCTAAGAAAATGAAAATAAGTTTCCGTAAGCCTGAATGGATAGGGAATGCAAAAGTTACTTTCCTGGTGAACGGTGAGGAAACAGACGCTTCTTGTGGTAAAGGCCATTTCACTATCGAAAGAAAATGGAAAGATGGTGATGTGGTAGAAATGTCATTGCCTATGTCTTTGCGTGCTGTCCGGCTTCCGGACAAATCTCCTTATTATTCGTTTATGTACGGTCCGATAGTCTTGGCTTCCGATATGGGTAAGGAAAGAATGGACGGTCTGTTTGCCGATGATAGCCGTGGCGGACATGTTGCTTCAGGTCCTCAGTTGCCTTTGCAGGATATGCCGGTCATAGTAGGTGATGAAAAGGATATTTTATCCAATATCAAGAAGAACGGCAGTAAACTTGAATTTACATTGTCAGAAACTTATCCTTCAAAATATGAAGGTATGATATTGAAGCCTTTCTATAAGACACACGAATGCAGATACATGGTTTATTGGGAATTAGTATCCGAGGATGAGCTTAAAAAGAAACAGGATGAGTTGGCAAGGGCTGAAATGGAACGTGCCAGACTGGAGAATATCACTGCTGATTTGGTGGTATGTGGCGAACAGCAGCCGGAAAGTGACCATTTTGTAAAGATGGAGCAATCCGTGATAGGAAGCGAGCAGGGTACACCTTGGCGCGAAACTAAAGGATGGTTCTCTTACAAAATGAAGTCTAAGGGTAAGCCGGTAAATGCGGTTATGATAAATTCATTCATTGATGCTTCAAGGGATGCCGAAGTTTATGTCAATGGACAAAAGATGGGAGATATAAACGGTAAGGAGGCCTTGCATGTGCTGAAATTCCCTAAACAGCTGCTAAAGGCATCAGAATGGGAAATTAAGGTTATGCGTGGAAAATCGGACATTACTCCGCGTTTCTGTTCGGTAAGGTTGGTTTTTGAGTGATAGGGAGTGTAATTAATTAAAGGCAGGCGATATTGAATTTCTCAGTATCGCTTGTTTTATTTTTTGACATATGTTTACTTTCGCAAGGATATTAAGAATAATTTATGTAAGTTTGCAAATAACTCATTTTTTAGACTATGCGATATTCAGTTATAGTACCTGTTTACAATCGTCCGGACGAGGTGGATGAACTGTTGCTGAGCCTTATGCAACAAACATATACCGATTTTGAAGTCATCATCGTGGAGGACGGTTCGGCAGTGCCATGTAAGGATGTGGTAGATAAGTATGCTGCGTCCATGAACATCAGATATTATTCAAAATCCAATTCCGGACCGGGGCAGTCAAGAAACTATGGTGCGGAGAGAAGTCATGGAGAGTATCTTATAATACTTGACTCAGACTGTATTCTTCCTCCGGATTATTTCAAGGCAGTGGAAGAAGAGCTTACAAATGAACCGGCAGATGCTTTCGGAGGTCCTGACCGTGCGCACGAATCGTTTACCGACACTCAGAAAGCCATAAACTATTCGATGACATCTTTCTTTACCACAGGTGGTATCCGCGGAGGTAAAAAGAAAATGGACAAGTTCTATCCTCGCAGTTTCAATATGGGTATCCGTGCCGAAGTATATAAGGCTTTGGGAGGCTTTTCCGATATGCGTTTCGGTGAGGATATAGATTTCAGTATACGCATTTTCAAGGGAGGATATTCATGCCGTCTTTTCCCGGGGGCATGGGTATGGCACAAGCGAAGGACTGATATGCGTAAATTCTTCAAACAGGTACATAACTCCGGTATCGCCCGTATCAATCTGTATAAGAAATACCCGGAATCGCTTAAACTCGTACATATGCTTCCGGCTGTGTTTACAGTTGGGGTATCTGTCTTGTTACTGGCAGTTCTTGCTGGGATATATCTGATTTCATTTACATCATTCAGTCCTGATGTTTCAAGTTATAATATGTTGCATCCGTTGGGACTGTGGCTGTGCGCAGTGGGATTGTTACCTTTGTTTTTATTCTCAGTGTTGATATTCATTGATTCATCCATACGGAATAAAAGTCTTAAAATAGGTGCTGTTTCCATTGTTTCATCGTTTATACAATTGACGGGATATGGAAGCGGTTCCCTTATAGCATGGTGGAAACGCTGTGTGAGAGGAAAATCTTCGTTTTCGGCTTTTGAAAAAAGTTTCTATAAATGACGGAAAAACTATCTATAAATCAGTGGGCGGAAGAAGACCGTCCGCGCGAAAAGATGATGATGCACGGTGCGTCTGCACTCTCGAATGCAGAACTGTTGGCGATACTGATTGGTTCGGGAAGTACGGACGAATCGGCAGTGGAACTCATGCGCAAGGTTCTTGACAAGTATAACAACAGTCTTAGTGCATTGGGCAAATGCTCGGTGGATGACTTGTGTAAGTTCAAGGGAATAGGGCCTGCAAAGGCTATCACTATTCTGGCTGCTTCTGAGTTAGGTAAACGGAGAAAGGATGAGAAACAGGAGGAGAGGAAGCCGATACGTTCGTCGGAGGACATTTACAGCTATTTCCATCCTATTATGTGCGATTTGCCTGTAGAGGAATGTTGGGTGATGTTTCTTAATCAGGCTGCCAAAGTGATAGATGTCACAAGAATAAGTCAGGGAGGACTGGCTTCTACTCAGGTGGATGTACGTGTGATTCTGCGCGAGGCACTTCTAAAGCGTGCCACATCCATGATTATGAGTCATAATCATCCTTCGGGCAATGTGCGTCCGAGTGCCGACGATGACAGACTGACACAGGCCTTGTTTCAGGCATCGAAAGTGATGAATATCCGAATGCTGGACCATGTAATAGTGACAGACGGAGCATATTATAGCTATGCGGATGAAGGTAGAATATGATGTAAAATAAAATTTGTGTATATTTGCACAGAAAATATTACTTAATAGAAAGATATGAACAACGAAGAAAAACTCAAGATAGAAGAGAAAATCATTGATATGCTGAAGACTGTATATGACCCTGAAATTCCGGTAAATGTCTATGACTTGGGGCTTATATACAAAATTGACCTTCAGGACGATGGTGAACTCACTTTGGATATGACTCTGACAGCTCCGAACTGTCCGGCAGCTGATTTCATAATGGAGGATGTGCGACAGAAGATAGAGTCTGTAGAAGGTGTAACTTCCGCTCAGGTTAATCTTGTGTTCGAACCTGAATGGGATAAGGATATGATGACTGATGAGGCCAAGTTGGAATTGGGCTTCATGTAATAATAAATTATAAAAGGTATAACTATGAATGAGATGAAAAACATATATTTCATTTCCGATGCTCATCTGGGCTCGCGGGCTATACCTCATGCTCGTATGCAGGAAAGAAGGCTTGTCAATTTTCTTGACAGCATAAAGGATAAGGCTGCTGCTGTGTATATGTTGGGCGATATGTTCGACTTCTGGTATGAGTTCAAGACAGTAGTGCCTAAAGGTTATACACGTTTTCTCGGAAAGATATCTGAACTGACCGACAGAGGAGTGGAAGTACATTTCTTTATTGGAAACCACGATATATGGTGTGGCGATTATCTTGAAAAGGAATGTGGGATGATTATACACCGCACACCTTTGACATGTGAGATATACGGAAAAGAATTCTTCCTTGCACATGGCGACGGTCTTGGCGATGACGACAAAAAAATCAAGTTCCTAAGAATGGTTTTCCATAGCAAGACATTGCAGCGTCTGTTCTCTATGCTGCATCCACGATGGAGTATCGACTTCGGGCTGGAATGGGCAAAGCACAGTCGCCTGAAGCGCAAGGACGGTAAGGAACCTGAATATATGGGCGAAGACAAGGAACCGTTGGTATTGTTTACAAAGAAATATCTCAAGACACATCCTGACATCAATTACTTTATCTATGGTCACAGGCATATTTTGTTTGATATGATGCTTTCAAGGACATCAAGAATGATGATTCTTGGCGACTGGATATCGGAATTTTCGTATGCTGTGTTCGATGGAGAAAATATGTTTTTGGAACAGTTTATCGAGGGAGAAACTCAACTTTAAGATAAACCGGTGAACAAAATGAACATTTTAGTGTTATATCATCAAATATAAAGAACTGTAATATGAAAGTAATAAACCTTGCTGAAACCAATTCTATACTAAACCAGTATGTAGCCGAGATGCGTGATGTCAATGTTCAGGGTGACAGAATGCGTTTTCGCAGGAATATTGAGAGGATAGGCGAACTTATGGCCTACGAGATAAGCAAAGACCTTGATTATTCCAAAAAACAGATACAGACTCCATTGGGTATTGCCGAGGCCGGTACAGCGGATGATAATGTGGTTATAGCTACGGTGTTCAGAGCCGGACTTCCTCTTCATAATGGTTTCCTGAATATATTTGACAAAGCCGGAAATGCTTTTGTTTCGGCCTATCGTTATTATACGGATAAGGAACACAGGGATCTTGATGTAAGAATAGAATACATTGCTGCTCCGGATTTGACAAACAAGACTGTCATGCTCGTTGACCCGATGCTTGCTACGGGCGAGAGTCTGGAACTTGCGTGGAAAGCTTTCACCACAAAAGGTATTCCGTCTAAACTTATTATCGCATGTATTATAGCGAGTCAGCCTGGAGTAGAAAGAATAAAGCGTGTGTTTGCCGGCCAGGACGTAACTCTCTGGTGTGGGGCTATCGATCCTGAGATAGACGAACATTCGTATATCGTTCCTGGATTGGGTGATGCAGGCGACCTTGCTTATGGCGAGAAGATATAATGTCGATTTTTATAATAAAGAAAAGAGCTATATCATATTTACTTTGAGTTTATGATATGGCTCTTTTTCCTGTTTGTTATCTTGCTACCTCACCACTTTCATGGCTGGCAATAAGGCTTTCTACTTCAGCCGCTTTTACCATATTATAGTCGCCGGCTATCGTATTCTTAAGAACTGATGCAGCTGTAGAAAAATCTACCCGTTTCTGATTGTCGGTATATGCGCTTTGTGCATACAGCATGGCACCACAGAAAGCATCGCCTACTCCCACACAGTCTATGACATTGTCTATGTCGAATACACGCGTATGTTTCATCTCTCCGTTTGCGTAAAGGATTCCTGCAAAAGTGTGATGTTCAGAGCTCATTACATTGCGTAGTGCGATATATATGTATTTACAGTTAGGAACCTGTTTGCTGATTTCCTGACAGAATTTTTCGTATGCAGAAGTGTCATACTTCTCACCGCTCTTTGTAGCCTTGAATCCCGGTGCTTTTATTTCTGTAACGAGAGCATATTCTCCTTCGCTTCCGAACATTATATCGCTGTCCTTCATCAGTGGTTGTAATACTTCCCGGGCTGTTTTTCCGTAGTTCCACAGATTCTTACGGTAGTTTATGTCGTAAGAAATCTTCAGCCCCATTTCTTTGGCAATATCGATAGCTTCCCTACATACATCTGCCAGTCCCGGAGTAAGTGCGGCATCAATGCCTGACCAGTGGAATATTGCAGCATCCTTGAATATCTCGCGCCAGTTAATCATACCCGGTTTCAGTTCTGAAAATGAAGAATTCTCTCTGTCGTATATGACTTTTGAGTTACGCATGGCTGCGGCTTTCTCCATGTAATAAGTTCCAAGACGGTGTCCGCCGAATAGAATGTGATTTGTTCCGATGTTGTGCGAGCGTAATTCAGAAATACATGTTTCTCCTAATGCATTGTCAGGAAGTCTTGTGATATACTCTACCTCTCCGCCAAAATTGGCAATGGAGATGGCTACGTTTGCTTCACTTCCGCCATAATTTACCAGAAAATCACGGCTTTGCTGGATACGCAAGTTGTCAGGTGTGGTAAGACGGAGCATAATTTCTCCGAATGTTACAATCTTTTTGCTCATAATGTCAAGTTTTCGATTTAAGTGGAAACCAAGGCATAAAAAGAAGAGGATACCTCTTGTCGGAATCTCTTTGCTTTGTTTCCGCTGCAAAGATAGTGAATTACTTCCATGAGGTATCCTCTTTTTAACTCTTTTAGGATATTCCTATATCTTATTTGTTATTCAGGATGTCCATAGTGTCAGTAGCAATCATCAACTCTTCGTCTGTAGGTATTACTACAACTTTCACTTTAGAGTTCTCTGTAGAGATGATAGCTTCCTGTCCGCGTACCTTGTTCTTTTCAGCATCGATTTCAACACCCATGAAGCCTAATGTCTTGCAGACACCTGCACGTGCAGTAGCCTGGTTTTCACCAACACCACCAGTGAACAGGATTACGTCAACACCGCCCATAGCTGCTGCATAAGCACCGATGTATTTAGTAATGCGGTAGAAGTACATGTTTTCTGTAAGGATAGCGCGTTCTTCGCCTCTTGCTACAGCGTCTTCCAGTTCACGCATATCGCTTGACTTTTCGAATACACCGAGAACACCGCTCTTCTTGTTAAGCAATGTAGACATTTCGTCAGGAGTCATGCCTTCTTTCTTCATCATATACAATACGGCACCTCCGTCGATGTCACCACAACGAGTACCCATCATAAGACCTTCAAGTGGGGTAAGACCCATTGTTGTGTCGATACATTTACCGTCTTTCACTGCTGCTATAGAACCACCGTTACCGATGTGGCAAGTGATGATACGGCTGCCTTCCTGTGGTATTCCGAGGAATTCGCAAACACGCTTTGAAACGTAGCGGTGAGAAGTTCCGTGGAAACCGTAGCGACGGATACCATATTTTTCGAAATATTTGTAAGGTATCGGATATAAGTATGCATAGTCAGGCATAGTCTGATGGAATGCAGTATCGAATACAGCTACCTGTGGAACTTCAGGCAACAGTTTCTGTACGGCATAGATACCTTTCAAGTTTGCCGGGTTATGAAGAGGGCCGAGGTCGCAGCATTCTTCTACAGCTGCAATTACAGCGTCGTTAATCAGTACAGAACCGCTGAATTTTGTTCCCCCGTGAAGCACACGGTGACCTACTGCATTGATTTCGTGAAGATTCTTTACAGCACCGTATTCTTCGTTGGTCAAAGTATCAAATATAAACTGTACACCAGTTGTATGTTCAGGAACATCCTTTTCTATTACTTTCTTTTCACCGTTAGGTAAAGTAAGTTTCAGGAATGAACCTGGAAGACCGATTTTTTCAATACCTCCTTGAGCAAGGATTTCTTTTGTAGTCATTTCAAACAATTTGTATTTGATTGAAGAACTACCGCAATTGAGTACTAATATTTTCATATATGATATGTAAAAAAGTAATTAAAGCACAAAAGCCTTTTTACAGCCCTTTGTGCTTATAGAAAAAGTTAATAGTCTGTTAATTCTGAGATTTTGCTGCAATAGCCTGATTTGCAGTGATGGCAATCATCTTGTAAACATCGTCGATGCTGCAACCGCGTGACAAGTCGTTTACAGGACGGGCGATACCCTGAAGGATTGGGCCGATAGCAGTAGCGTGTCCAAGACGTTCAACAAGTTTGTATGAGATGTTACCAACTTCAAGACATGGAACAACGAGTACGTTAGCCTTACCTGCGATTTCTGAACCCGGAGCTTTGCTTGCACCTACGCGTGGAACCAAAGCTGCATCTGCCTGAAGTTCACCGTCAATCTTCAGTTCAGGAGCCATTTCCTTAGCTATCTTAAGAGCTTCTGTTACTTTGTCAACAACTTCGTGTTTTGCAGAACCCTTAGTTGAGAAGCTCAACATAGCTACGCGTGGGTCGATACCTGCAACTGCCTGTGCTGTCTGTGCTGTACAAATTGCAATCTGTGCCAACTGATTAGCGTCCGGTACAGGAGTAACGGCAACGTCACCCATTACCAATACACCGTTGTCACCGCATTCAGGTGCGTGAGTAAACATCAACATGGCTCCTGATACACATGTAATGCCCGGAGCAGTCTTGATAATCTGAAGTGCAGGACGAAGAACATCACCTGTAGTATTGCGTGCACCTGCAAGCTGTCCGTCAGCATCTCCGGCTTTGATGATAAGGCATCCAAGGTAAAGAGGGTTCTTTACAAGTTCCTGAGCCTGTTCCATTGTCATACCTTTTTTCTTACGGAGTTCGAAAAGAAGCTCAGCATATGCATCTTTCTTTTCGTGGTTTTCAGGGTCGATGATTGTAGCTTTGTTGATATTACCCAATCCCCATTCCTGAGCCAGTTTCATGATTTCTTCAGGGTTACCAAGAAGAATAAGGTCTGCAACACCGTCTGTCAATATTTGATTGGCAGCTTTCAAAGTACGTTCTTCTGTTCCTTCAGGGAGAACAATGCGCTGTTTGTTTGCTTTAGCGCGTTCAACGATTTGACTAATTAAATCCATGTTGATTTATGTTTTATAAAATGTAATTTCCTAAATATACCGTTTGCGTTAACGGTCATTTCTTATTCCGATGCAAAAATACGCATTTTTGTAATATGTAGTTTGCAAAATACAAACTTTTTTTTCTCAAAATAGGTCATTTTATGTATGTTTAAGGACATAATAGGCTTTTTTGTTGGTGTAATCGTAAGTTTTCTGTGTTAATACATAAATTTGCACCGGTTTTCAATAGAATAATTAAGGTATGATTCGTCAATGTTCAATCCTTTTCGGATGTATGGCTTTAGGTGAACTGATAGTTTACCTGACCGGTGTAAAATTGCCTTCGAGTATTATAGGCATGTTGCTCCTCACATTGTTTTTGTCTCTTGGATGGGTAAAGCTTGAATGGGTTCAAGGCTTGTCCGATTTTCTTGTGGCAAATCTCGGTTTTTTCTTTGTGCCTTCAGGTGTGGCGCTGATGTTGTATTTCGATATCATTCAGGCACAGTTCTGGCCTATAGTGATAGCCACATTGGTAAGTACGGTTTTAGTGTTGGTAGTAACAGGTTGGGTTCATCAAATAGTTCGCAAATATGGATTTTTTAGAAAATAAGTTTTTTCTTCTGGCTATAACTTTCGGTTTCTTTTTTGTTTCCAAGCTTTTACAGAAGAAAACAGGATGGGTGTTGCTTAATCCTATCCTTTTGGCTGTAGCAATGCTGATTTGCTTCCTTAAGGTCAGCGGTGTTTCGTATGAAAAATATCAGGATGCCGGTTCTCTGGTAGAGTTCTGGTTGCGTCCTGCCGTAGTAGCATTGGGAGTACCTCTTTATCTGCAGCTTCGAATGATAAAGAAACAGTTGCTTCCTATCATATTGTCACAGTTGGCCGGCTGTGTGGTAGGTTTGATTTCTGTAACTGTAGTTGCAAAATGGTTGGGAGCTACTCCCGAAGTCATAATGTCACTTGCGCCTAAGTCTGTGACAACTCCTATAGCGATGGAAGTATCGTCGGCTGTAGGTGGAATACCTTCGTTGACAGCTGCTGTAGTTATAGTGGTAGGTCTGTTCGGAGCCATTTTCGGCTTTAAGGTCTTGCAGGTGGGACGTGTACACAGCCCTATAGCTCAGGGGCTGTCTATGGGAACTGCTACACATGCCGTAGGAACATCACGTGCAATGGAGGTAAGCGGTAAGTATGGAGCATATGCCAGCCTTGGACTTACTCTTAACGGTATTCTTACCGCGTTGCTTTCACCTTATATATTACATTTGATAGGGTTGTATTGATATAACTTCTCTAACTTCTTTAACTTCTCTAACTTCTCAAAAAATATCTCCCCATGAATTTCAGACGTCTTGATATAGAAGATAAACTATTGGTACAGAAGTACACTCTTCAGAGCAAACGCCGCAACTGCGATTTGACATTTGCCAATCTCTACAGTTGGCGTTTCCTTTATCTTACCGAGATTGCCGAGTTCGGTGGTTTCCTGTCGTTCAGATTTTATGTGGACGGGGAGCTGTCATATATGCTGCCTGTAGGTGAGGGAGATATAAAGCCGGTAATGGAGGAACTTATGTCTGACGCCCGAATGAAAGGTATTCCTTTTGTGATGTATGGTGTCTGCAAGGAGAATTGTGAAGAACTGGAAAGGCTTTTTCCCGGAAGGTTTGTCTTCACTTCGGACCGCGATTATTCCGATTATCTGTATTTGCGTTCCGACCTTGCTACTCTTGTAGGAAAGAAGTTTCAGCCCAAGCGCAATCATATAAACAAGTTCCGCAACAATTACCCGGGGTATGAGTTCAAGCCTCTTACCCGCGAGCTGATACCGGAATGTATTAAGCTTGAATCAATCTGGTGTAGGGCTAATAACTGTAGTGAGGATGAGGCATTGCAGAACGAAAGGAAATCCATGAATGCCGCATTACGCTATTTTGACGAGCTCGACATTATGGGCGGTGTGTTGATGGTGGACGGAAAGATAGTAGGCTTTACCTATGGTGCGCCTGTTAATAATGAGACATTTGACACTTGTGTGGAGAAATCCGATACTGACTATGAGGGCGCATATGCAATTATAAACAATGAGTTTGCAAAGATGATTCCCGAACAGTACATATACATAAACAGGGAAGAGGACCTTGGACTTGAGGGACTGAGAAAAGCCAAACTCTCATATCAGCCGCATCTGCTTTTGGAGAAATATAAACTGGAGTTGAAATGAGGGAACAGGTAAAGGAACTTTGGAAACTGTGCTTTCCGGACGATTCGGACGAATTCGTTAATCTGTATTTCTCTTCAAGATATACGGACGAAATAAACAGTGCCATTACGGAAAACGACAGGGTAGTGTCCGCGCTTCAACGAATCCCTTATCCTATGCAATTTATGGATACAGTGATACCGGTGGCTTATATTTCAGGAGCATGTACTCATCCCGATTTCCGTTCCAGAGGTCTGATGTCGCAGCTTATTGACGAGGCGCACAGGAGAATGTACACCGACGGCAAATATCTGTCTTTGCTGATACCGGCCAATGAAGGATTGGTCGGGTATTATTCTAAATTCGGCTATAGAGTAAGTTTTCAACAGGAAGAAAAGTTATTAACAGGTATGTGCGAAACTGTTGATAACTCAGAATGCCGGTTGATATTCAATGAGTTATGCCTGTTGGAGAATGAAATCCGGGAGCTTACAGACTTTGTTAATCAACAGTTATCAACATATTCTGCAAGTATTCTTCATCCTCTGCATGATATGAAGATTGTTTTGTCCGACCTTCATCTTTCCGGAGGTCAGGCGTGGGCAGCACATGATATAAAAGGCAATCTTTGTGCCTTGGCATTACTTATAGCTTCTGACAGTCAGGTGATTATCAGGGAATTGGTGGCTATAGACGCAAAGACCGAATCTGCAATGCTCAACTTTATATTCAGTCGCTATTCTGTTTCCGAGGCAGTGAAACCCTCACCTTGCGGTATGGCTCGTGTGATAAATGCATACCGTATGCTTGAAGCAGTAGCACACGGCATGGAAGGTAAGCACATTGTTGAAATCTATGGAGATAGTCTTATTCCTGAGAATAACGGTATCTATTTTATTTCGGATGGTAAATGCAGAAAAACTGAAAACCATGATTGTGTCACCGATGCAGAGTGCTTAAGAATGCATATCAATGATATGCCGTCATGGTTATTCCGAAATATGAAACCCTATATGAGCCTTATGCTTGATTGATATATTCGTTTGTCAGCATTCTTTCCAGCTCCTCGGCATTCAGTTTGAGGTAGAACTCACCTTTGTAGGCTATAGAGATACCGCCTGTTTCTTCCGATACTATAATAGCTAATGCGTCTGTCTCCTGCGATACGCCTAAGGCCGCACGGTGGCGTAGTCCTAATTCCTTGGGAATATTAAGATTATGTGATACGGGGAGAATACATCCGGCTGCCTTTATTCTCTTGCCGCTTATTATCATTGCCCCGTCGTGCAGCGGACTGTTCTTGAAGAATATGTTTTCTATCAGTCGCTGGTTGATATTGGCATCTATCACATCGCCCGTCATTACTATATTGTCCAGCGGAACATCTTTCTCCAGCACTATGAGGGCTCCCACTTTTCCCTTACCCATGCTCAGGCAGGCCATTACTATAGGCATAATGTCATTCTTGTCGCTGTCGTTGTATTTCTTTCCTTTCAGAAACCTGAACAGGCTGTTGGTGCGGTATCTTGAACCGAGAGTCAGAAGGAATTGCCTTATCTCGTCCTGGAACAGCACAATCAGAGCTATGACTCCCACGCTGACCAACTTGTCGAATATGGAACCGAGCAGGCGCATCTGCAATACCTGAGATACGATAATCCAGATTATGATGAAAACCAGTATTCCGATAAATATGTTTATCGAACCTGACGATTTCATAACCTTGTACGTCTTGTACAGTATGAATGCAACTAACAGTATGTCCAGTATGTCTTTCAGACTTATTATGCTTAAATCGAATGGCATTTTGATAATTAATAATTAAGAATTAATAATTAAGTTTTTAGTTGTTAGTTTTTAGAGCCGTGCGGATGGAAACCAACAACTAACACCCAACAACCATCTTGCAATATATCTTCACCGCCTCGTATGCTTCCTTCACATCATGCACCCTCAGTATGTTGGCCCCTTTCATCAGCGAAATGGTGTTGAGTACGGTTGTCCCGTTCAGTGCATCTTCCGGAGTATTACCGAGAAGTCTGTATATCATTGATTTTCTTGATATTCCAACCAGGATAGGAAGGTCGAATATGCGGAACTCTTCTAACTTGTCCATAAGCATATAGTTATGTTCCACAGTCTTACCGAAACCGAATCCCGGGTCGATGATGATATCTTTTGCACCGAGGTCGCGCATCTTCTGTACTTTTTCTGAGAAATAGTACAGAACCTCTTTCACTACATTATCGTATTCAGGATTTTTCTGCATGTCCTGCGGTGTACCTTTCATATGCATCATTATATATGGTACACCTAATTTTGCCACAACAGGCATCATTCTGTCGTCCATGCTTCCGGCCGAAATGTCGTTGATTATTGCCACACCGTGTTCTTCCACACACATCTTTGCTATGTCCGCGCGGAATGTATCTACGGAAATCACTGCTTCCGGCATCTCCTTATTTAATAAGGTGAGAGCTTTTTTCAGTCTTGAGGCCTCTTCTTCTGTAGAGATATGTTGTGCATCCTGTCTTGAAGAGTAAGCTCCGATGTCTATAATCTCTCCGCCTTCGTTGATTATCTGTCTGGCCCTCAGTAATATATCTTCTTCCGATTGTTTTCTGCTTCCGGCATAGAAGGAATCGGGAGTGACGTTCAGTATTCCCATTACTCTGGGTTGTTCCAAGTCCATCAGACAGCCGTTCACATTGATGTATTTTGCTATTTTGTTTTCCATTTCGATACTTGCGTAATGATGGTACAAATGTACATACAATAATTTATTTTTTATTGATTTGCGATTGATTTTTCGTTTATCTTTGCGCCACGTATTAAATTGTAATTAGAAATGGAAACTTCACTATTGTATAAATACTTTCTTGAGTGCGGAAAAGTTACTACTGACACCCGTGATTGTACAGAAGGCTCAATGTTCATAGCCCTGAAAGGAGCTAACTTCAACGGAAATGCTTTTGCCTCGCAAGCCATAGCAGGCGGCTGCCGCTATGCCGTGGTTGATGAGGCTGAATATGCCAACGATGTAGAAGGACGGATTCTTCTTGTGGACGACTGTCTAAAGGCATTGCAGGAGCTGGCTGCATGGCATCGCCGCGAGTTGGGCACTAAGATGATAGGTATCACGGGCACCAACGGAAAGACTACTACAAAGGAACTGATAGCTGCGGTTCTGAAAGAGAAATACAATGTACTTTACACACAGGGCAATCTGAACAATCACATCGGAGTGCCTCTGACATTGCTGAAACTTACTCCGGAACACGAAATGGCAGTGGTGGAGATGGGAGCGAACCATCCCGGCGAGATAAAGACGCTTGTAAACATATCATGTCCGGATTATGGTATAATAACCAATGTGGGAAAGGCGCATCTTGAAGGATTCGGCTCCTTCGAAGGTGTTATCCGTACTAAAGGCGAGTTGTACGATTATCTTCGTGCTAATGGTGGAAAAATCTTCATACAGAATGAAAATCCTTATCTCAACTCCATAGCCGAAGGACTGGAATGTATCCGTTACGGTGCGGAAGACGGACTGTATGTTTCCGGAAAAGTCCTTTCATGTTCTCCTTTTCTGACTTTCAGCTGGAAGTCGGAAGATAAGGTCCACGAAGTGCAGACTCACCTGATAGGTTCGTATAATGTAGATAATGCTCTGGCAGCAGTTGCTATCGGTAGATATTTCGGAGTTGATGATGATGCCATCTGTCACGCGCTTTCATCATACGAGCCACGTAATAACCGTTCGCAGCTGGTAGAGGCAGGAGGAAACCGCTTTGTGATAGATGCCTATAATGCAAATCCAACATCCATGGCTGCCGCATTGGAGAATTTCCGCATGATAGATGCCGTACATAAGATGGTGATTCTCGGCGATATGAAAGAGCTTGGCGAAGCAAGCCTTGAGGAACATCAGAAAGTGGCAGACATGCTTGCCGGCTGTGGTTTCGACAGAGTGATACTCGTTGGTCCGGAATTTGGAAAGACTGTAAATACTTTTGAGCATTTCAATAATGCCGATGAGGTGTATTCGGTGCTTTCTTCCGACATGCCGAAGGGGTATATGATTCTGATTAAGGGTTCGAATAGTATGAAATTGGCAGGATTGGCCGAAAAGTTGATGAAATGACTATAAATAGAAAGCGTAACACGTTCGTGTCACGCGCGTAACACGTTCGTGTTCCGCCCGCGTCACGTTCGTGTTCCACGCGTTACACGTACGTGTAACGGTTTCTACAACTCCAATATTTTCCTTCTATATTCTGTCGGAGTAACTCCTGTGACTCCTTTAAAACATCTGTTGAAATGTACGGCCGATTCGAATCCGCATTCTATGCTTATCTCTGAGATATTGAAACGGTCGTCGGCAAGCAGTTTGCATGCATAACCTATTCGCATATCGGTGATGTACTGCTTTAGCGTTTTTCCCGTATTGTCCTTGAAATACCTGCAGAAAGCGGATGGGTTCATGGCTGCGTACGATGCTATTTCGTCGAGTGTTATATTGTCGGTATATTTCTTGTTTATATATGCCACTACCTTCTCAATCTTCTTGTTCTTGAATTCTGCCGGTACAGGATTATAGTTCGGCGATGCCGCAAATTCCCTTTTCTTTATCATTGACAGCGACTGAAGCAGCTGAAGGAACAGGATAATCTGCTCCATACCTTCAGTTTCGGGTATCCGTTTCAGCAGCGATGTTATCTCAGGTTTGTTCTTAACCGAAATCTTTACCCCTCTGTTTGATTCGTTCAGTAGGTTGTTTATGTTGATGAACTGCACATAATGAGTGAACGAATATTGCATGAAATCCTTCTCAAACTGTATAATCGTTCCGTTTACCCTCAGCTTTTCATCGTGTTCGTATTCCGGCGGATTCTGCATGCAATGTGGCAGTGTGGAACCGAACAATAGCAAGTTCTCGTCGGAGTAATCTATTATATTGTCACCTATGATGCAGTGGCCGAACCCTTTTTCTACATACATTATCTCAAATTCACTATGAAAGTGCCATGGATAAGTGAACTTTTTGTAATTATAATTTCTTGCCTTTATGGGGTTTGAATTTGAGATATGCAATTGTTCGTTTACTATCTTTTTCATTATATATGTATTTAAAATACTTTTAATGCAAATATAAGTAAATATCTTGCAAATTTGTGTATATCCGTATGTTTCTTTCTATAGTATTTTTGCAATAAGAAAAATTTAAAACTTATATATATGAATAACATGTTTGATATTACCGGAAAGGTAGCCGTCGTAACAGGCGGTTCCGGCGTTTTGGGAAGTAATATAGCAGAAGGTCTTTTGAAAGCCGGTGCTAAAGTCATAATCATCGGTGCTCATCAGGACAGGGTAGATGCGGCATTGGAACGTCTGAAAGCAGTGAGCCGGGATGTAGCAGGTACTGTATGCAATGTGCTTGACATCGAGAGTCTTCGTTCTGTAAAAGATACAGTACTTTCAAAATGGGGTCGTGTGGACTTCCTTATCAATGCTGCCGGTGGTAACATTCCCGGCGGTACGCTGACTGTTGACCAGAATATATTTGACATGAAGGTGGAAGACCTTAACAAAGTTGTTGACCTTAATCTGTACGGAACGGTATATCCATGCCTTGTTTTTGGTGAAATTATGGCTAAGCAGCAGAGTGGAGCCATAGTGAATGTTTCATCAATGGCTGCATACGAATCTCTTACACGCGTTCCGGGATATTCTATGGCAAAGAGTGGGGTTGAAAACTTTACTCGTTGGATGGCTCAGGAAATGGCTATCAAATTCAGTGATAAGATTCGTGTAAATGCTATTGCTCCGGGATTCTTCATCGGAAACCAGAACCGTGCCGTGCTTATTAACCCTGACGGCTCGCTTACTGAACGCAGTCAGAAAGTAATTGCCAAGACTCCTATGAGGAGATTCGGAGATATCTCAGAATTGAATGGTGCCGTTCAGTTCCTTTGCAGCAATGCCGCAAGCTTTATCACCGGTGCAACATTGGCTATCGACGGTGGTTTCAGTGCATTCAGTGGAGTATGATGTGAGTTTTTAGTTCTTAGTTTTTAGATATAAATTCTATACATTATGATGGAAAAAACTTGGAGATGGTTTGGAAAGAAGGATAAGATTACTCTTTCCATGCTGCGTCAGATAGGAGTAGAAGGAATAGTGACAGCTTTGCATGATGTTCCAAACGGTGAGATTTGGACTGTAGAGGCTATCAACGACTTGAAATCGTATATCGAGTCATACGGATTGAGATGGTCGGTAGTGGAAAGTCTTCCTGTATGCGAAGCTATCAAATATGCAGGTTCTGAACGCGACCGGCTGATTGAAAACTATAAAGTCAGCCTTGCCAATCTTGGTAAGTGCGGTGTAAAGACAGTATGCTACAATTTCATGCCGGTAATCGACTGGGTGAGAACAGACTTGCAGCATCCATGGGCAGACGGTACAAGCTCGTTGTATTACGACAGGGTACGTTTTGCATATTTCGACGTAAAGATTCTTCAGCGCGAAGGAGCGGAGAAAGACTATTCTGAAGAAGAACTCCGCAAGGTGGAAGAACTCGACAAGGTTATCACAGAAGCTGAAAAAGATGAGCTTATCGACGCTATCATAGTTAAAACTCAGGGATTCGTAAACGGAAATATCCGCGAAGGAGACAAGAACCCTGTAGCTATATTCAAGCGTCTGCTTTCACTTTATGAAGGTATAGACCGTGATGCATTGCGCGAAAACATGCGTTACTTCCTTGCTGCTATTATGCCTGTGTGCGAGGAATACGGTGTAAACATGTGTGTTCATCCGGATGACCCTCCTTTCCAGATTCTCGGATTGCCTCGTATCGTTACAAACGAAGAGGATATAGCATGGTTCCTCAATGCAGTAGACAATCCTCACAATGGATTGACTTTCTGTGCTGGTTCATTAAGCGCAGGCGAGCATAACGATACACGTGAACTTGCAAAGAAGTTTGCCAAACGTACACACTTCGTACATTTGCGCAGTACGGCAGCTATGCCAGGCGGTAACTTTATCGAGAGTACACATTTGTCAGGTCGCGGACATCTGATTGACCTTATCAGAATTTTCGAAAAGGAAAATCCTGGATTGCCTATGCGTGTTGACCATGGCCGTATGATGCTTGGCGACGAAGACAAAGGATATAATGCCGGATATTCGTTCCATGGGCGTATGCTTGCCTTAGGACAGGTGGAAGGTATGATGGCTGTGGTAGAAGATGAACTGAAAAACGGAATGCCATGAATTCACAAGATAATAGAACGAAAATGACAAATTATCGCTGGACGATATGCCTTATGCTGTTCATCGCCACAACGATAAACTATATGGACCGACAGGTTCTTTCTCTTACTTGGAAGGACTTTATTGCTCCTGAATTTAACTGGACTGATGCCAATTACGGAACTATCGCCGGTTTCTTCTCAATACTGTATTCTGTAAGTATGCTTTTCGTAGGAAAGTTTGTTGATAAGATTGGTACTAAAAAAGGCTATTTATGGGCTATTGGAATATGGTCTGTAGGTGCCTGTCTTCATACTTTCTGCGGAATACTTACTGCCGGAATATCTACAGGCACATGGGCTTTCACTTTTGAAGGTGCGCGTGAGGCTATCGAAGCTGCCGAAACAGCAGGTACAGTGATATGGAGTGTATCGACCGTAAGTATATGGCTTTTCCTTGCCGCACGTTCCATACTGGCAGTAGGAGAGTCAGGTAACTTCCCTTGTGCCATCAAGGTTACAGCCGAATATTTCCCGAAGAAAGACCGTGCTTTCGCTACAAGTGTGTTCAATGCCGGAGCACAGCTTGGTGCCTTGCTCGCGCCTTTCACCATTCCTGTCATAGCACGTTATATGGGTTGGGAAATGTCATTCCTTATCATCGGTGCTTTAGGTTTCTTCTGGATGGGATTTTGGGTAAGAATGTATGAAACTCCGTCAAAGCAGAAGAAAGTCAACAAGGCAGAACTGGAATATATCGAGCAGGATCGTCTGACAGAAGCTTCTGAGACTGCAAAGCTTGCAACAGAAGAGAAAAAGGAGAAGGGTATCAGCCTGTGGAAGTGTTTCACTTTCCGTCAGACCTGGGCAGTTATATTCGGACGTTGTCTTCCTGACGGTGTGTGGTGGTTCTTCCTTTTTTGGGCACCTGCTTATGTGAAAGATGTTTACGGATACAGCTCCGATTCTACTATGGGTATGCTGCTTATCTTTACTCTTTATCTTATATCAATGCTTTCCATTATTGGCGGTTATCTTCCTACGGTGTTTATCACACGCCTTGGCATGAATCCATTCGCAGGACGTATGCGTGCCATGTTCATCTTCTCTTTGTTCCCATTGCTCGGGCTTTTTGCACAGCCGCTCGGAAATATATCCTGCTGGTTCCCTATAATTATAATAGGTATAATAGGTGCAGCGCATCAGAGCTGGAGTGCCAATACTTATACTGTAGTGAGCGATATGTTCCCTAAATCGGCTGTAGCAACAGTTACAGGTATCGGTGGTATGGCCGGTGGTATCGGCAGCTTGCTGTTCAATCAGGGCTCAGGTATCCTGTTTACTTATTCAAAGGAAACAAATATGGCTTTCATGGGATTCGAAGGCATCCATGCCGGCTATATGATAGTGTTCCTTATAGCTTCAGTAGCTTATCTGTTCAGCTGGATAATGATAAAGATACTTGTTCCGAAATATAAGATAATTGAAATTTGATAATTGTAGTATGAAAGATTTTATAAACGAAGATTTCCTTCTTCAAAGTGATGTGGCAAAGATGCTGTATCACGAACACGCGGAAAAGATGCCTATCATAGATTATCACTGCCATCTTAATCCGAAGATGATTGCAGATGATTATAAATTCAGTTCCATTACAGAGATATGGCTTGGCGGCGATCATTATAAATGGCGTGCGATGCGTGCAAATGGGGTAGATGAAAAGTATATCACAGGTAAGGAAACTTCCGACTGGGAGAAATTCGAGAAATGGGCAGAAACAGTTCCATATACATTGCGCAATCCGCTTTATCACTGGACTCATCTTGAATTGAAAACAGCTTTCGGTATATGTGAAACCTTGAATCCTGCATCGGCAAAAAGGATATACGATAAATGTAATGAACTGCTTGCTACTCCTGAATACTCGGCTCGTGGACTGATGAGAAGATATAATGTAGAGTCTGTATGTACAACTGACGACCCGGTTGATACACTTGAATACCATAAAGCTATTGCTGATTCCGGTTTTGAGGTGAAAGTCCTTCCTACATGGCGACCGGACAAGGCCATGAATGTCACTACAGCGGCCGAATACAGGGCATATCTTGAAAAGCTTTCACGGGCAAGTGGAGTGACAATCTCCAAGTTTGATGATTTGGTTGAGGCTTTGAAAGTGCGTCATCAGTATTTTGCCGACCACGGATGTAAACTTGCCGACCACGGGCTTGCTGATATACCTGCTGCTGATTATACTATGGCTGAGATATCAGCGATATTCGACAAGGTATATGGCGGTAATGAATTGACTAAGGAAGAAAAAACAAAATATCAGTCAGCTCTGTTGATTATCCTTTCCGAGATGAATGCAGAGGCTGGATGGACACAGCAGTATCATTACGGGCCACTACGTAATACGAACTCGAAAATGATGGCAAAGCTTGGTCCGGATACAGGCTTTGATACTATCGGCGATTTCAGATGTGCTGAGGCTATGGTTAAGATATTTGACCGCCTGAACTCAGAAGGTAAACTGGCAAAGACTATACTCTATAATATTAATCCGTCGGAGAATGATATGGTGGCTGCAATGATAGCCAACTATCAGGATGGAAGTGTGCCGGGCAAGATGCAGTTCGGTTCAGGCTGGTGGTTCAACGACCAGATGGGAGGAATGCTTCGCCAGATGAATGCTTTGTCTGAACAGGGACTTTTAAGCCGTTTTGTAGGTATGCTTACAGACTCTCGTTCGTTTCTTTCATATCCTCGTCATGAATATTTCCGCAGAATATTGTGTAATATGATAGGCTGTGATGTTGATAACGGATTACTTCCCGAATCGGAAATGTGCAGGATAATGTCTATGATAGAAGATATATGTTATAATAACGCAAAGAATTATCTTGGACTTTGAATATATGACACTGTTTGTTTCGGGGCCATATCCTCACTTGCCTCCGAACAATATGATGTCCCGTTTCCTGTAAAGTTCCTAAAGTCTTTGATTTTTAAGTGTTTGATTGCTTTGTTTACCGAAGCGTTGTTTTGTGCTTATTTTATAAAATGTTCATAAATGTTGCTTTTTTTTCTTGTCATATGAATAAAAGAACTATCTTTGTATATGACGATAAGAAACATTTAAAGAATAATACCTATGAAAAGAATTAGTGCACAAATAATCACATTATCTGCTTTTTCAGCTTTGTCTGCACAGGACAAACCAAATATCATAGTATTTTTAGTTGATGATATGGGAGTGATGGATACTTCCGTACCGTTTATTACCGATGCGACGGGGAACGTAATGCCGCAACCGTTGAATGATTGGTATCGTACTCCGAATATGGAGAGACTTGCGAATCGGGGAGTACGCTTTTCTACATTCTATGCACAAAGCGTAAGTTCACCTTCGCGGACTTCAATTATGACCGGGCAGAATGCCGCCCGTCATCGTACTACAAACTGGATTAATGCAGAAAACAACAACAGGGATGAGTTCGGACCGTATGAATGGAATTGGAAAGGGTTGCGTTCTTCCGATATTACATATCCGGCATTGTTGAAATCGGCCGGTTATAAGACTATTCATGTAGGAAAAGCGCATTTTGGATGTAATGACAGTTTCGGAGAAAATCCACGTAATATAGGTTTTGATGTAAATATAGCCGGTTCTGCCATTGGTCATCCGGGAAGTTATCATGGAGAGAATGGCTACGGATGGATAAAGGGACAGAGGGCAAGGGCTGTTCCTGACCTCGAACAGTATCACGGAACAAATACTTTCCTTTCTGACGCGCTTACTCTTGAAGCCATGAAAGAAGTAAAGAAGGCTGTATCGGAAGGAAAACCGTTTTATCTGAATCTTGCCCATTATGCTGTCCATACTCCATTCGAAACAGACGAGCGTTTTATAAACAATTATCCTAAGGGAGAGAAAAAAGACGATGCCCGTGCCTTTGCCACTCTTATAGAAGGAATGGACAAATCGTTGGGTGATATTATGGACAATCTCGAAAAAATGGGAATCGCTGAAAACACAATGATAATATTTCTCGGAGACAATGGTGGGGATGCTCCGTTAGGTGGAGCAGCAGATTATGGTTCATCAGCTCCGCTAAAAGGAAAGAAAGGAGCCGAATATGAAGGTGGAGTGCGAGTCCCGTTTATTGCTTCATGGTGTAAGCAAGACAAGTCAAACAAGTTCCAGAAGAGATTTCCTATTGCCGAAAATTATGTACAGACTCAGTTTGGTACTGTTATGGATATATATCCTACTGTGCTGGCCGTTGCAGGAGTAAGTGTTCCGAAAGATTATGTTCTTGACGGTAGCAGTATGACCAAACTTTTTGCCGGGAAAAAAGATAAGCACAGAAGAGACGATGTACTTATTCATTTTCCTCATAATCATAGAGGCAGTTATTTTTCAACTTATCGTAAGGGTGACTGGAAGATTATTTATTACTATAATCCGGATAAGGATGGAGTACCTTCATATAGACTTTATAATCTGAAAGAAGACCCGTATGAAAAAACTGATCTTGCTTTGGATAATCCTGAAAAGCTGAATGAAATGTGCAGGATGATGATTGAAAGACTTAAGCTTGAGGGGGCTTTATATCCGGTCGGTAATAACGGCAGGACGCTGTATCCTGTAATGCCTGAATAATACACTTGTCTTTTTTATACTAATGAAACGCCATTTCTAACGGAACATGGCGTTTCTTTTAGTATGTGCGGTTTCTTATGAATTTTTAGCCTTGAAAGCCAATGCGTACATGCGCATCTGTTTCACCATTGCAAGCAGACCATTACTGCGTGTAGGCGAAAGATGTTCTTTCAATCCTATTTTTTCAATAAAGTAAAGTTCTGATTTTAGAATTTCATCAGGAGTATGTCCTGATACCACTTTTATTAGCAGTGCAATTATACCTTTTACAATTAAGGCATCGCTTTCTGCCCGGAATATTATCTTTCCGTCTTCCATGTCAGCCTGAAGCCATACACGGCTTTGGCAACCGTCTATAAGGTTCCGGTCTGTCTTGTATTCCGGATTGAGCGGCTTCTGTTCGTTTCCAAGATCTATCAAAAGCTGGTACTTGTCCATCCAGTCTTCAAAATCACTGAACTCTTCTATTACTTCGTCCTGAAGTTCGTTTATTGTTTTCATCGTTATTTTGCTTTTTATGTTATTTCTCGTTGTAAATCACCTGAAGTACAGTCTGTCCTACGGCCTGTAAAGTTGCACGGTCTATATTCTCCATTGTATCATCTATGGTATGCCATGTAGGGTTGAATCCTGTATGACTGTTTACATCGTAATGTATAATATCTACACAAGGAATCTGCCTGTATCGGTTCACGTAGATATGGTCGTCTGTTATTTCTCCACCTTTTTCCTTGATAAACATATTGCTGTAGCCAAGTTCATGTGCAGCATTCCATATCTTTTTCATTACGTTGTTTGCCGTACGTTGTGAATAACCTTCATAGTAGAAAGTAGCGTTTTTACCTCCCACCATGTCGAGAAGTATTCCGTAGCGTGCCTTGTAGTTCGATACGTGAGGAATTCTACCCCAGTACTGTGAACCGAGACACCATGTATCTGACTTATAGTTTCCTTGATAGAACTCCGGAATACCGTAATCCTCTGCATCGAAAAAGGCAATGTCGATACCTATTACAGGAGATTGTATCTGAATCTGTCTTGCTATCTCAAGCAGTACTCCTACGCCGCTCGCACCGTCATTGGCACCGTCTATGGCTGTATGGTGATATTTTTCTTCGTCACTGTCGGCATATGGACGGCTGTCCCAATGGGCAAACAGAATCACTCTTTTTTTAGCTTCAGGGTTATATGCACCTATGATGTTGCGTGCTTTGAGCAGTGTTCCGTCGTAGGCTGCAAGGTCTACATTCTGATTATATACCTTTGCTCCGAATCGTTCAAGCTCGGAAGCAAGATATTCTCCGCATTCTATATGAGCTTTTGTGTTTGGAACACGAGGTCCGAAATCTACCTGAGCCTTGACATAACTGTATGCACTGTCGGCATTGAATATAGGAACCTGTACACTGGGGGCAGATTCTTCTTTGCTGATTGAAGTATCGCTTTTTTTGCTGCTGCCACAAGCGGTAACAGATGCAGCATAGATTAAAATAAGCGAGCCGGATAATAATTTTCCAAGTATATTCATTTTGTAAAAATAATGTTCCTCGGCAAAGGTAAACAGTTTTGTCTTTTTGGCAAAATTATCGTTGTTGAAGTTGATAAAAGTTTAAGCTGCTGAACGGCTGCCGAACACTCAGTGAACGTCTGCTAAACGAGTTTTAAATACCATTTAAATAGTATTTAAAAACTGTTTAAACATCATTTAGATGCAGTTTTAATACCGGACGAACGGACTTCGAAGCTCGTTCGAAGTCCGTTCGAATATCGTTCACTTGGCGTTCAGCGCCCGTTCACTAAGTTATTATTCCGCTTCTTTCTCTTTGATTATTCCTACACATAATGCACCTGTGATGAGTAGTACTCCGGCCAGTACAAGCATGTTAACTTCCGGCGGTACGCTTCCCGGAGTAGTGAATATTTTGAGAATCCATCCCCCAACCACTGCTGCTATTATCTGTGGAACGCATATCGTACAGTTGAAAAGTCCGAGATAAGTACCCATATGTCCTCCGGTCAATGCATTAGTCAGAATTGTGAAAGGTAATGCAAGCATTGCGGCCCAGGCGCAACCGATAAGAAGGAATGAGACGAACAGTCCGTACTGGTCGTGTATGAACATTGTGGAAATAAAGCCCACGCCTCCCAATATCAGACTTAATGCATAGGCGAATTTGCGGCTCTTGAACAGTGGTAATACCATAGCCCAAAGAACAGAGCCTACAGCCTGTACGGCAAACAGTATGCCTACCCAGTCGCCGGCATTCTGATATTGGACAGACTGTGTGTCAAGTACCATATGCGAGATACCATCCTTAATTACTTCTACAGAAGGTGTGTTGAAAACACCTGCAGCTACAGTTCCGTTTGTGTATGTCCACATAAACATAAATGCAGCCCAGCAGAAGAATTGTACCAAACCGACTGTCCAGAATGCTTTAGGAGCTTTTACCAATAGAGAGAATATGTTGGATTTTTCTTCTTTCGCTTCCTTTGTTATTCCGTGATATTCGGCATACAGCTCAGGTGGATATTCCTTTACTTTCGCAGTGGTATATATCACACATATGATAAGTATTGCTGCTCCTATATAGAAAGAATATATCACAGAATCAGGGATAACGCCTTTAGGTGCAATATTGCTTATTCCAATTGCTGCAAAGATGAACGGGAAGAGATATCCGGCCAGGCTGCCTGCATTGCATAGGAAGCTCTGTATAGAGTATGCCAGACCTTTCTGTTTTTCGTTTACCATATCGCCAACCATCATTTTGAATGGCTGCATTGCTATGTTTATGGAAGTGTCAAGAAACATAAGAGAGAACAGACCGAATATCATAGCGGCTGATACAGACATTCCGAAACTGCCGGCATTAGGCAACAGACACATTACAAGGACTGCTATGAGTGCTCCAACGAAGAGGTATGGGATACGTCGTCCGAAACGGCACCATGTCTTGTCGCTCAATGCTCCTATAATAGGTTGTACGATTATTCCTGCCAGGGGAGGTAGTATCCAGAAGTAGCTCAGACTGTGAGGATCAGCTCCGAGGGTGGAGAATATTCTGCTGATATTTGCGCTTTGCAATGCGTAGGCTATCTGCACGCCGAAAAATCCGAAGCTGATGTTCCATAGCTTCCAGAAACTTAAATCAGGTATTTTTTTCATGGTGAATGTATTTTTAGTTTATATAATTTATCCGTATGACTCTAATAACTAAGAACCAACAACTAATAACTCACCTTACAGATTCATTACGTCCTGTTCAAAATTGTCTTTGTTCCCTTTAGCCTTGTTTCTTATCTTGCTTCTGTAATTATATACGGTAGCCAGAGAATAGCCAAGGAAGTGTGCAATACGGTTTGCATCTGTAACTCCCAGCCTGATAAGAGCAAAAATTCTCAGTTCTGTGTTCAGATGTTCATCCTTTTTGGGATATATTCCGGCATCATCTGTAAGCAGATTGTTGAAATCTTCCACAAAGTTCGGAAACAAATCAAGGAAAGACCTGTCGAATTCATCGTAGAACATCTTTCTTTCATCGCGCAGAAACTCTTCAGACCTTATAGCCTTGAAAAGCTGGTCTATTTTCGATGCCATTGCAAGTTTTTCCAATGAGCGTCTGTATTGTTCTAACTTTTCAAGATATATGACGCATCTGTCCAGGTATTTTGCAATATACACTTCTTTGATTTTACCCGTTTGTGCCAGGTTTCTGTTTGCTTCTACCAGTTTTTTGTTGGCATGATATAAGTTTCTTCTCATAACCGAAAGTTTTTTCATCCAATAGTAGAGGTAGAAAGTAGCTATTATCAGCAGGAAGGCAAGAATACTTATTCCAATCAATAATCGTCTTATATCTTTTTTCTTTTCAGCCTCTTTCTTCTTATAAGCTTTGTCTATGATAGGATATATTTGTGTTACCTCAAGGAAACGAAGCCTTGCATTTGCGGCTACTGCATCCTCCATAGAACATGTAAGATATCTGTAAGCTCTTTCAATGTCTCCCTGTTGGTATATTATATATGCAAGTTTTTGCAATGACGCATATTCGCATTCAGCCATTTTTATATCCATTATGGCCGTTATTGTAAGATATTTTATTTGGTTAAGAGTATCTCCTAATGCTTCGTATGCTTGTGATAAGGTATAATAGGCATATACATTACGTTTTATGTCATGTGATGATTCCATACAGTGCATGAGCAGCTCTATTGCCTTAAGGTACTCACCTTTAATAATAAATCTTTCCGCCTGGTTTATATTTGTATCGGCATTTGATATGTTCATCATTGAAATGGAGTCTCTGTATGCGTCTGTCATTTTTTTATAATATCGGCTTGCTTTGTCATCTGCAGTATAGTCTGCCAACCAGCCGTAGCATGCCCTTCTCGTTCTGTAGTAATATCCTATTAGTCCTGGATTGGTTATATTATGTAAATCTACTTTATCCAACTCTATTTCAGCTTCATTATACATACCCATCACTCCAAAAACTTCGGCCCGGTTGATGAGAATTTCATCTTCCAGTTCCGGCTTGTTCATTTGTGGAAAATAGCTGTGTTTCATATTTATATAGTATAAGGAAGAATCTGCCTGATAGTGCAGATATTCATAGAACAAAGCTCCACAAAGATCGTATTTCTCTTTTACATCGCCCGATTTCCTTAAACTGTCTTTTAAATGTGATATTTTGTCCTCACGCAGTTTATGGTAATACTTCTTGTTTGAAATAACTTCGTCGAGTTCTTTCAGTAAATTCTCGTTGTCGCTTTTTGCGACAATCATAGTCGGTAAAAAGAAAATATAAATAAGTGATATAAAAAAGTTTTTCATCGTCATTAATTTTAAGTGATTGCAAAAATATATCTTTAATGCAAAGATACAAATTCATATGGGTTAAACAAGAACTTTCAGACATTGAAAATATTTATATTTTTCATCATATTGCTAATGACTAAAGTGTTTGTTATCAATATGTTGTTAGTTTTGCTGATTTATATTTTTCTTTTATATCGAAAAATCAATTTACATAAATCATAAATTTGTAATATTACAATA
>NZ_DXVR01000119.1:0-7039 GCF_019417265.1 Bacteroides sp. | reverse complement strand
TGTGAACTCATAATGTTGGTTTTATGAGTCAACTTTTTTCAGGGTAAGACAAATAATAAGTAAGCAAAAACCTGACTGTTCAGTAAGCGTTTAGAAGATGTTCAGAAGCCGTTCAGATTATATTTAGAAAACATTCAAAAAAGGGGCAGAAACTGCTTTCCACCCCATATAAAATTATTATTCCAAATCTAATCAATCGTTTCCGTTTTAAGGAACTTACTCATTTCTGATAACAGTTCCCGCAGAAGCATCACTGATATCCGATGCCTGCTTTATTATCACCTGCTTCACACCATTGTCGATAGCAGAGAAAGAGTTTTCAAGCTTTGGAATCATACCTCCCTGAATTACGCCCTCTTCAGTATATTTGCGGAAGAGTTCAGGAGTAATTACAGGTATTACGCTGTCATCATCGTTTTCATCGCTGAGAACACCTTTCTTTTCAAAACAGTACACTAAAGTCACATCGAAGTAAGCAGCAAGTCCTTTAGCTGTTTCTCCGGCTATGGTATCAGCATTTGTGTTCAGGATATTGCCCTTACCGTCGTGAGTAAGAGGAGCCATTACAGGAACTATTCCCTGAGAGATAAGCGTAGAAAGCATCTTTCCGTTCACTTCCTTAACATCGCCCACAAAGCCATAGTCCACATCCTTAACCGGACGTTTTACAGAAAGAATGGCATTCATATCAGCACCTGTCAGACCGATGGCGTTCACACCCCTTGCCTGAAGGCCGGCAACGATATTCTTGTTCACCAGACCACCGTAGACCATAGTAACCACTTTCAATGTTTCGGCATCTGTCACACGGCGACCATTCACCATAGTGCTTTCAATACCTAACTGTGCAGCTACCTTTGTGGCAGAACGTCCTCCGCCATGCACCAACAGTTTGTATCCAGGTATTGAAGCGAAATCGTCAAGCAGGCGTGCAAGTGTATCCGGTTCCTCTACAATCTTTCCGCCCACCTTTATAATAGTAAGTTTTTCCATATTATTCCAAATAAGTATATCCGTAAAGTCCCGAACGATAGTTAGAGAGGAATTCCTTTCCTTCTTCGAGCGAGATACGTCCTTCTTTCACTGATTTAGTTACCCAAGTTTCCAGCGTACGCACAAGTTTCTTAGGATTGTACTGAACATAGTCGAGCACTTCAGCCACAGTTTCACCGTCTATTACCTGGTCGATGCTGTAACCCTTGTCGTTTACAGTTACGTGTACCGCATTAGTATCACCGAAGAGGTTGTGCATATCTCCAAGGATTTCCTGATAAGCTCCTACGAGGAATACACCTATATAATAAGATTCCTTACCCTTAAGAGTATGAACAGGTAAATCGTGCGATACGCTTCTTGACGAAACGAAGTTTGCAATCTTACCGTCTGAGTCGCAAGTGATATCCTGCAGTGTAGCAGTACGGTCAGGTTTCTCATCAAGACGCTGTATAGGCATGATTGGGAAAATCTGGTCGATAGCCCAAGAGTCCGGAAGCGACTGGAAGAGAGAGAAGTTACAGAAATACTTGTCGGCAAGAAGCTTGTCGATATTTCTGAACTCTTCAGGTACATGCTTCAGTCCTGATGCTATCTGAGTAATCTCGCGAGTGACAGACCAGTAAAGTTTCTCTATCTGCGCTCTTGTCTTCAAATCTACTATACCGTGACTGAACAGGTCAAGAGTTTCCTCACGAATCTGCTGTGCATCATGCCAAGCCTCAAGCATACGGCTTTGGTTAAGGTTATCCCAGATTTCGTAAAGTTCCTGCACTAATTCATGGTCGTCAGGAGAAACTTCGAAATCATCATCCATTGCAGGAAGAGAAGCAGTTTCCAGCACCTCAAAAATCAACACAGAATGGTGTGCCGTAAGCGAGCGTCCACTTTCTGTAATAATATTCGGATGAGGAATACCGTTCTTGTTGCTGGCATCCACCATTATAGATATAGAGTCGTTCACGTACTCCTGAATAGAATAATTCACACTACTTTCGCTGTTTGGCGAGCGGGTACCGTCGTAATCAACTCCCAATCCACCGCCTATATCGACAAACTCAACAGGGAATCCCAGCTGATGGAGCTGAACATAGAACTGCGAAGCCTCTCTAAGTGCAGTCTTGATACGGCGTATCTTTGTCACCTGACTGCCAATGTGGAAGTGAATCAGCTTCAGACAGTCTTTCATGCCCTTCTTTTCTATGAAATCAAGCGCCTCAAGAAGTTCGCTTGAAGTCAGTCCGAACTTACTTGCGTCGCCACCGCTTTCTTCCCATTTACCGCTACCCGACGAAGCCAGTTTGATACGGATACCGATGTTTGGACGCACATTCAACTGTTTTGCCATCTTGGCAATCAGTCTGAGTTCGTTCATTTTCTCCACTACAAGGAAAATACGTTTACCCATCTTCTGAGCCAGAAGAGCCAGTTCGATGTAACTCTCATCCTTATATCCGTTACAGATGATAAGCGAATCGGAATCTGTGTTGATGGCAATCACGGCATGCAGTTCAGGTTTTGAACCGGCCTCAAGTCCGAGATTGAATTTCTTTCCGTGGCTGATTATTTCCTCAACCACAGGACGCATCTGATTCACCTTGATGGGATAGATGATGAAGTTCTGGGCATTATAGCCGTACTCCTTCGATGCCTGTCCGAAGCAGTTCGAGATTTTCTCGATACGATTATCCAGAATATCCGGGAATCTCACCAGCATGGGAGCCGTAACGTCCCTAAGCTGAAGTTCGTCCACCAATTCCTTCAAGTCCACCGCCACTCCGTCCTTACGCGGAGTAACCACCACATGTCCCTTCTCGTTTATTCCAAAATAAGAAACACCCCATCCGGTGATGTTATAAAGCTCTTCCGAGTCTTCAATACGCCATTTTCGCATTTCTTGAATTAATAATTAACAATTAAAAATTAATAATGTCCTATCAATTATCATTAACCGGGTTTTACTGCCCCTTCATCAGTCAGCTATTTTTATTTATCAAATTTCTAAGTATCTCAACCGTTTCATCAATCTGCTTTCTGCTCTCCAGTCTGCTGCCATCCAGTTTTATCGCAGCTTTCGAGTAGAAAGGCATTCTACGTTCCAATCCCTCGGATATTGTCTGCCTCAGTTCATCATCCGATTTTCCGGCCACAAGCGGTCTGTTTGCTGCAGCCTGTTTCAATCGGCGGAACAGTACATCCTGCGAAGCATCAAGAAACACAGTAATTCCGCGACTGTTCATAACCTCCATATTGTCGAAAAAGCATGGAGTTCCCCCTCCGCATGCCACGACGACATTTTCAAATTCCGATACTTCGTGCAGCATACTCCTCTCCAACTGTCGGAATCCGTCCTCACCACGGGTAGCAAAGATATCTCGTACGGATGCGTGCATACGCTCCTCGATATACCAGTCGAGGTCGATAAAACTAAGATTGCATGCCTTGGCAAAAGCCTTTCCTAATGTAGTCTTGCCCGAAGCCATATATCCGGTCAGGAATATTCTCATTCGTTTCTTTAGTTATTGGTTGTTATTTCTTCCTTTTTCTCGTCTCCGCCTTAGTCTTCTGCAGTTCAATTACTTTGAAACAAGCCTCAGCAGTAAGGTCTGCCGGTTCAACCCCCGAAGGAATCTTGTAGTTCTTACCCTCACTTGCGATATAAGGACCATATCTTCCGTTCAGTACCTGAAGATCCGGATAATCGGCAAATACCTTAATCACCTTCTTTGCCTCAGCATCCTGCTTATCCTTAATCATCTGTACAGCTTCTTCTAAAGTGATTGTCAACGGATCTTTATCCTTAGGAACGGATACGTATATATTATCTGTTTTCACATACGGTCCGAACTTACCGGCTCCAACACTCACCTGCTTTCCTCCGTATTCGCCAAGCATACGTGGCAAGCGGAACAGTTCCAAGGCTTCTTCCAGAGTGATAGTCTCCATAGACTGCTCGCGGCGCAACTGGGCAAAACGCGGCTTCTCTTCATCATCGGCACTACCAATCTGCACCACAGGACCGAAACGTCCGATTTTCACAAATACCGGCCTTCCTGTAGAAGGGTCCTCGCCCAACAGTCTTTCGCCCACCTTGTGCTCTGCCTTCGAAGCCGAAGTTTTCTCCACCAGCGGATGGAATGCTGTATAGAAACGGCTTATCATGTCTGTCCATGATTTTTCGCCGGCAGCCACTTCATCGAATTCCTTTTCAACTCCCGAAGTGAAGTTATAATCCATAATTTCAGGGAAATATTCCATAAGGAAGTCTGTCACAACCACACCAACGTCTGTAGGCATAAGTTTCTGCTTCTCGCTTCCTGCCGTTTCTGTCTTTATTTCGCAAGTGATGTTTCCTTTCTTGTCGAGGGTAAGCAGTCTGAACTGACGTTCCACCCCCTCACGGCTGCCCTTCTCCACATATCCGCGCTGCTGCACAGTAGAAATGGTAGGAGCATAAGTAGAAGGACGTCCGATGCCAAGTTCCTCAAGTTTTCTCACCAAGCTGGCTTCCGTATATCTTGCAGGCGGCTGGCTGAAACGCTCTATAGCACGAATATCCTTGCGTTCAAGTTTCTGTCCTGCCTGCATAGGCGGCAACAGACGGCTTTCGTCCTCACGTTCGGAATCATCGTCAAGACTCTCGCTATACACACGCATGAAACCGTCGAATATCACTGCCAGTCCGGCTGCATTAAACTTGCAGTCTGTACCTTCGGCAGCAATAACGGCAGTGGTCTTCATCAGTTCGGCATCAGCCATCTGTGAAGCCAGGGTACGCTTGCGTATAAGGTCATAAAGTCTTTGTTCCTGTGCTGTAGCGTCTATCTTCTCCTTATCCATATATGTAGGACGGATAGCTTCGTGCGCTTCCTGAGCCCCTTTGGTATGTGTATGATATTGTCGCGTACGCAGATATTTCTCTCCGGCCTTCTCTTTAATAACCTTGGCACATGCTCCGAGAGCCAGTTCCGAGAGGTTTACGGAGTCGGTACGCATATATGTGATATATCCGTTTTCATAAAGTTTCTGAGCCAGCATCATGGTCTGTCCCACGCTGTAGCCCAACTTTCTGGCTGCTTCCTGCTGAAGAGTGGAAGTAGTGAAAGGAGGTGCCGGACTGCGTTTCACCGGACGAGTAGTGATATCTTCCACCACAAAATCTGCTCCGGCGCACTGTTCGAGTATGCGGCGTGCCTCTTCCTTTGTTTCCGGACGTACGGACAGTTCCGCTCTGATTTCAGCGCCCTCCGCATCTGTCAGCACAGCAATCACCCTGAATGCCGGTTTCGGACTGAATGCATTGATTTCGCGTTCTCGTTCCACTATAAGTCTTACCGCAACGCTCTGCACTCTTCCGGCCGAGAGTGACGGTTTTATCTTTTTCCACAACACAGGCGAGAGTTCGAAACCTACTATTCTGTCGAGCACACGGCGTGCCTGCTGTGCATCCACCAGACTGAGATCTATTCCTCGCGGTGTCTCTATCGCATGTTTTATGGCATTAGGGGTTATTTCATGAAAAACTATTCGGCGCGTGCTTTCCTGTTTCAGTTTCAGTACTTCCTGCAGATGCCATGCTATAGCCTCTCCTTCGCGGTCCTCATCACTTGCCAGCCATACGATGTCTGCGCTGTCGGCCTCAGCCTTGAGCTGTGCCACAAGCTTTTTCTTGTCAGCCGGAACTTCGTATATAGGTGCAAAACCATGTTCTACATCTACGCTGAACGATTTCTTCTTCAGGTCGCGTATATGCCCGTAGCTGGACATGACTTTATACCCGTCGCCCAAGAACTTTTCTATGGTGCGGGCCTTTGCGGGAGACTCTACTATTACCAGATTGTTCTGCATATTTTCAGGTTCAAATTGATTATTGATGGCAAAAGTAGAAAAAAAATTGAGGGTACATATTATAATAAGGTATGAAATGATAATTTTTTCTTATTTTTCTACATTCCACTCCTCTATCGTTCCGGTTTCGGAGGAAAATACTACACATATTAGCTTTCACTGACATCAAAACAGTTTGATTCAATTTATTGATAGAAACCGCACCTTACTTCATTATCTGGATTTTGTATTCATACTTAACATCATTAATGAATTAAACATCCGGAAATGCAAAAGCTACAATTCTCTATTATTTAAGACGAAACGCGCCGTTTCAAAAGCCGTGACACGTTCGTGTAACGCGCGTAACACGTTCGTGACGCGAGCGTAACACGTACGTGTTCCACCCGTAACACGAACGTGTTACGGTTTCTGCGTCGAAGAGTTTTCTGATTTGTTTTTCGTCATTCAGATATATAATTATCCTTCTTTTCCAATAATCATCCCAATTTAAAAACCTGACTACCATTTATAGAGATAATCATCACATAAGCAACATGTGCACGGATAGCAATTATTTCACCTTTTATCTGCAATAACGATCTTAACTTGAAAAAATCGTTGGTTGCTGCCGAAGTGAACATTATGTCTGAGGGACTCACTCATTGACATGTATGACAGAGAGTGTATAAGTCACGATAGATAGACTCAAATATGATTTCCGGACGGTATTTGTTTGCATCGGAAAGTGTACTACAAGAAGGCATGGTTGTTATATCCATATGACAAAGTTTTCGTGTTTCTGCCTGTATGGACGTCATTATCTAACGCAAGTAACAAAAACATATGATAACAGCATATAACATTACAATAAAATGTCTCAAAATATCAAATCGTTTCACATATTGTTCACCATCATATTTACGACTCGTCTGAGGTTATTTTTGACTTTTCCAGTAGTTTTATGTCCTGACTATATAGCACCTGTCCGCTAAAATGTACATTTTTGCCAATAGTTGGATTTATTATATTTGCGACAGAAACCTAACCCAAAGGGACTGACCTCGCAAATAAAGTCAGCCATTTTATGGTTTCGTATTTTTTTATCGGACAGTAATAACAGTAAATACATTTATTGCAGATTCATATCCATACATGCAAGCATTTATAGTCAAAAAGAAATGCTTTGCGAATTGAGCAATCGGAAATTGAGAGTCAG
>NZ_DXVR01000118.1:2743-7182 GCF_019417265.1 Bacteroides sp. | reverse complement strand
ACATTCGCCCATGAAGTGGTTGTTAAGGTCTTTAATCATTTCGTCGTCGCAACCTTTAGCTACGCCGATAACGTGTTCGTCTGCAAACTGAAGACCACCTTCTGTTTCTTCCATTTCTTTGAATTTAGAAGCTGGAGCTTTACACAATGGACACTTTTCAGGAGCTGAATCACCTTCGTGGATGTAACCACATACTGTACAGATAAATTTCTTCATAATAGTAATAAGTTAGTTAGTTGTTAAATTAATATTTTCAGTCCGACTTCAGTTTTTGTCGGAATTGTTTTTCTTGCATTCAGGGCAGACACCCTTGTAATAATTGTGTACCTCTTCAACACTGAATCCTTTGTCTGCCATATCACTCATTTCTTTTTCGTTGACGTGCATTGGCAGGTCATAGATTTTACCGCAACATTTGCACTGGAAATGTGCGTGTGCCGATGTATCACCATCAAAACAAGCGTTGCGCTCGTCTATCGTAAGCATCTTTGCGGCTCCATGTTCAACAAACAACTTCAGCGTGTTATATACAGTTGTTTTTGAAAGGGTAGGAATATCATCGTGCAGGGCCATGTATATCTCATCTATACAGGGATGAGTATGGTGCTTCAGCAGATAGTCCATAATTGCGATGCGTTGTACGGATGGCTTTATTTCATAACTAAGCAAATATTCGTAAACGTTCATACTTTCTTTCAATTCTGTAATTGTTACAATTTTATTTCAATAGCAAAGATACAAACTTTTTTTTAATCCACAAGTTCCAAACTTAATTTTTTGTTTTTTTTACTTTTGGCTTTACTGCTGAGCAAAAGAATAATTTGTATTTTTGTAGTCGCTATACATTATATATATAACAAATTATATGAAATTTGGTTTTGTAAAAGTGGCGGCTGCCATTCCTGCGGTAAGGGTGGCCGACTGTAAATTCAACGCTCAACACACTGAGGCTCAGATTATGATAGCCGACGGGAAGGGTGTTCAGATAGTGATTTTCCCGGAATTGAATCTTACCGGATATTCATGTGGCGACCTGTTTTCTCATCAGCTGCTGCTGGAACAGGCCGAAATGGCTTTGATGCAGGTGATTAACAATACCCGACAGTTGGATATTATTTCCATTGTCGGCCTGCCTGTCATGGTAAACTCTACTTTGGCCAATTGTGCGGTAGTGTTCCAGAGGGGTAAGATTCTTGGGGTAGTTCCTAAAACTTATCTGCCTAACTATAAGGAATTCTACGAACAGAGATGGTTTGCTTCATCTCTCACATATAAAGATATTTCTTCTGTAAGACTTTGCGGACAGACAGTGCCTTTCGGAAAGGATTTGCTTTTCGAGACTTCGGATACCTGTTTCGGAATAGAGATTTGTGAGGATGTATGGGCTCCCGTTCCTCCAAGTTCTGAACTGGTGTTGAAGGGTGCGGAGATAATCTTCAATATGTCTGCCGATACAGAAAACATAGCCAAGCATCAGTATCTCCGTTCGGTGCTTTCACAGCAATCTGCACGCTGTCTGTCTGGGTACGTGTTCTCTTCATGCGGATTCGGTGAGTCTACCACAGATGTTGTATTTGCCGGAAATGCACTTATTTATGAAAACGGTACTTTGCTTGCCGAGGCTGAACGCTTCTCGTTCGATGAGCAATTGGTTGTCAGCGAGATAGATGTAGAGCGCTTGCGAGGAGAACGTCTGGTAAATACTACATTTGCGGCGAGTGTCAGAGCTTATGGTGCAGATGGCGTACAGCGTATTCAGACAGAGATGGTTAACAGCCGTAATCTTTCTCTCACGAGATATGTAGACCCTCATCCGTTCGTACCGGCAGGAGGAAAGCTGCTTGATGAAAGATGTGAGGAGATATTCTCCATCCAGGTGGCAGGATTGGCGAAAAGGCTTGTTCATACCAACTGCAAGACAGTGGTGGTAGGTATATCAGGCGGTCTGGATTCTACATTGGCTCTCCTCGTATGCGTGAAGACTTTCGACAAGTTAGGCTTGCCGCGCAAGGGTATAGTAGGTATCACTATGCCGGGCTTCGGAACCACCGACCGTACATACAACAATGCTCTTACTCTGATGAACTCACTGCAGGTTACAACCAAGGAAATCAGCATCAAGGATGCCTGCATTCAGCATTTCAAGGATATAGAACACGATATGTCCATTCACGACGTAACTTACGAAAACGGTCAGGCGCGCGAACGTACGCAGATTCTTATGGATTATGCAAACAAGATTGGCGGTCTGGTGATTGGTACAGGCGATTTGTCGGAACTTGCACTTGGTTGGGCCACTTACAATGGTGACCACATGTCGATGTACGGTGTGAATGCCGGCATTCCTAAGACGTTGGTGCGCTACCTTGTCAACTGGGTGGCACAGACCGGAGTGGATGTTATCTCGCGTAACACACTGCTTGACATTATAGATACTCCTATCAGTCCGGAACTTATCCCGGCCGACGAAAACGGTAATATCAAGCAGAAGACTGAAGACCTCGTCGGTCCATACGAACTGCATGATTTCTTCCTTTATTATTTCCTCAGATTCGGAATGCGTCCGGCTAAGATTTACTACCTGGCAGAGATAGCTTTCAAGGGAATGTATGACAGCACTACGATAAAGAAATGGCTCACTAATTTCTGTCGCCGTTTCTTCAATCAGCAGTTCAAGCGTTCATGTCTTCCTGACGGGCCTAAGGTAGGTTCTGTTTCACTCAGTCCTCGAGGCGACTGGCGTATGCCGAGCGATGCAAGTTCGGCCTTGTGGCTCAAGGAATGTGAGGAACTCATAGGCTGATTTATGCATGCATCCGTAGTTTTTCCCTGAAACGCATAAGAAAAGAAACCGTTACACGTACGTGTTACGCCCGTGTCACGTTCGTGTAACGCGCGTGACACGCTCGTGTTCCACCCGTTACACGTACGTGTTACGCTTTCTCTGTCAATGAATTTATTTTGATATTTCCCGGCTTATTGCCTTAAATGCAGGGACGTTACTTTGTTCGTCCGGATTGAAGGCATACCATATATAATTATCTTCCTGTCCTGTCGGAAGTTTGCACAGGCGCATGTTCTCTTCGTATTCCCCGAATATTATATCCCATGCATCAGGCGGTGTGACGTGTTTGGTCCTTATCGCTTCTGCCGGTTCTTTCTTGAGCGACATTCCCGCTTCTATCCATGCCTGCGTGGCATCCAGAGTGTATTTCGGATAATGGCTCTTGCAGAACTTGTAAAGAATTATTCCTCTTCTCTCCAATCCCATAGGCTGGTCTATCACTCCGATGTTTGTAAGATGCTCCAGGAAGCGATACAGAAAGTCGTCATTCTCCACTATCAGTCGACGGGTGAGTTTCTGCCATGCCTTGGCATTATAGAAACCGTCCAGGAGGCGTGACAGGAGTCTTGCAGTCTGAAGTTCGTCCGATGTAATGTCGTTTGTCTCAAGCACCTCGTATGGAGGTAGGGTAGAGTATCTTATTCCAAGTTCTTCTACTCTTTTTCTCATTTCTGTTCCCGGAAGCAGTTTCAGCGATTCCAATTGAATTTCTCCTGCATTCAGTCCGGCCAGGGTGCGTACATCCTCGAAAATCTCATTCAGATGATAGTGAGGCAGTCCGGCTATCAGGTCGGCGTGCGTTTCCATATTCTCGAGCGAGCAGAGGAACTTCAGGCCTTTCATCGCATCATCAAGTTTTCCGGTGCGCCGGCTTGTGGTGAGTACTATTTCTCTCAGACTCTGTATTCCGGCCTCGAGATGAAGAAGTCCTTTGGGCATTGACTTCAATTCTGCTTTCAGTTCTTCAGAAAGCAGAGCCGGATGGATTTCAAGATGGAAATTTATGTCCGGATATTCGCGGAAGAGGGCAAGCAATGCTTTTGCATAGCGGGTGTTGTAGTTGAAAGTACGGTCCAGAACTCGTATGTTCTTTATTCCGTGGCTGTGGATGATTTCTATTCTTTCTCTGATAGTGTCTATACTTAGATTTCGCACCGGCTTATCGCCACCGCTTACGCAAAAAGCGCATGTGTTGAAGCATCCTCTTGTACTTTCCAACTGTACGAAAGGCTTGTTCCAGTTGAACAGCTCGCTTCTTTCAGGATATTCCAAAGCCGTGAAGTCTGTCACTCTTGCCATACCGTTGTCGCAGTATTCTCCGTTATCGTCTATGTAGCATAGTCCGGCAATGTCCTTCCATTCTTCCTTATCGTCGAAATGCTTCATCCACTGTTTGAATCCGGTTTCGCCTTCACCTCTGAATACACCTTCGATGAAATCGTTTGTTGTAAGGAATTTTCTGTTATCTCCCAAAAACTCCGGTCCTCCGAGGATTATCCTGCACTGTGGCAGCAGAGATTTTACGCGGCATGTGATATGGAGTAACGCTTCGTGGTTGAAGAGCCAGCATGTGGATGCTACAATATCAGGCTTG
>NZ_DXVR01000118.1:0-2733 GCF_019417265.1 Bacteroides sp. | reverse complement strand
GTTCTGCCACCATTCCCGGGGTCTCGTTTATGGTAGCCGAAACCTTGACCCACACAATGCTTTTGTTGTCTGTCATCTGTGCATGCAGAGCCGGCAGGGCAAGCGATGAATGTGCATACGAACTGTTTAAATCCAACCAGAGTAATTTCATATATCAAAAAATGAGAGTAAGAATATATTACAAAAGAAAGCGAAGAACCACAATGTTTATGATTCTTCGCTTTATATTTTTTATCGTGCGATGAATATTATGGAATCAGGTACTGTGAGCTGATTGATTCGTTAGTCATCACGCGGCGGATAGTTTCAGCGAACATATCTGCTATTGAAAGCTGTTTAACCTTAGCACAACGGTTTGCATAAGGAATACTGTCTGTGAATACGATTTCTTCCAACTGAGAGTTCTGTACACGTTCAGAAGCAGGACCTGACATAACGCAGTGTGAAGCGATAGCTCTTACTGAGTTTGCTCCGGCTTCTTTCATAATGTCGGCAGCCTTAGTGATAGTACCGGCTGTATCAACCATGTCGTCAACCAAAACCACGTCTTTACCTTTCACGTCACCGATGATTTGCATAGAAGCAACTACGTTTGCTTTTTCACGTGTCTTGTGGCAAAGAACCAATGGAACATCGAGAAACTTAGCATATGTGCTTGCACGCTTAGAACCACCAACGTCCGGAGTAGCAATTACAAGATTCTCCAGATTCAATGACTGAATGTATGGAGCGAAGATTGTAGATGCATACAGGTGGTCAACAGGAATATCGAAGAATCCCTGAATCTGGTCTGCATGAAGATCCATTGTGATAAGACGGTCGATACCTGCTACACTAAGAAGGTTTGCTACAAGCTTAGCACCGATAGAAACACGTGGTTTGTCCTTGCGGTCCTGGCGAGCCCATCCGAAATAAGGAATTACAGCGATAATGCTCTTTGCAGAAGCACGCTTTGCAGCATCAATCATAAGGAGCAATTCCATAAGGTTGTCTGAGTTTGGGAATGTAGACTGAACGAGGAACACGTGCTGACCACGTATTGACTCTTCATAAGAAACTGCAAATTCTCCATCTGCGAAATGTGTAATGTTCATGTTACCAAGTTCGCATCCTAAACTGTTGCAGATTTTTTCTGCCAAGTATCTCGAGTTTGTACCGGAGAATACTTTAAAAGGTGATTGTACGTTCATTGTAAATAGATATATTGCCTTGATTTGTTTGCAAAGTTATACCATTTATACAAGTATGTCAAACGTTTTGCAGGAAAAATACAATAAGTATTTAGTCAGCAAGACGTTTTAACTTTCTGAAATGGTCTATAAGTTCTTGATAATTGTTGTCTGAACTATGGTTGAATTTAGACCACAGCCCTCCCAAAACGGCTGCTCCACCAAATCCGAAATCCTTGACTCTGAGGATATTTTCTTCGTCTATACCCCCTAAGGCGATGACTTTCTTGTCTATTATGTCAGCTTTTACGGCCTCACGTATTGCTTCGGGTGTGAAATTTGATGAATATCCTTCTTTGGAAATACTGTCGAATATAGGGCTAAGGAACACGTAGTCGCAAATCTTTTTGTCCTCCTGTACTTCTTCAAGAGTATGACAAGAAGCACTTATATGTCCGGAATAATTGTCCGGGGCAATAGGATTGCGGCTGCTCAGGTGGATACCTTTTAACTTATACTCATTGCATAAGTAGAAATGGTCGTGTATGACGATTTTCTTATGATATTTTTCCGGTATGAGCGTAAGCAGTCTTTCTGCGTAAACCGCTTCTGTCCCCGGCTTGCGAAGATGTAATGTGTCTAACCCTTCTTCGAAGAGTGCATTTAATATTTGGTCCTCCTCTACAAAATATTCTGGAGTTGTTATCAGTATCAGTTTCATGTGTGTACCACTAAATCTGTCTGCAAAGTTAGTAACCAAATTGTAATATTCCTAATCTTTACAGTAAAATCGTATTAGTTTGCAGTGTTTTCAGGTCGATATACCATAGTTTGCCTGCAAGAATTTCTCCAAAACCGCAAATTATCTTGATAACTTCGTTTGCCTGCACGCAGCCTACCAGGCCGGGGGTGACTCCAATTACTCCTTTCGGAGGGGCCGGCATTGACAGCATCTCTTCTTCGTCCGGAAACAGGTCACGATAGTTCTTTCCGCCCTGATAGTTGAACACAGACACTTGTCCGTCGAAGGCTCTTATCGCACCGTAAACATACGTTTTCCCCAACTTGACGCAAGTGTCATTTATGATGTAGCGCGTCTTGAAATTATCACAGCCATCGACAACTATATCATATTTGCTGATTATCTCTTCGGCATTCTCTTTTGTCAGACGTGTGGCGTATGCATCTATTTTAATCTGACTGTTCAGTGCATTGAGTCTTTTCTGTGCCTGTACAGCTTTAGGCAGACCGACTTCTGTTTCTGAATACAGGACTTGTCTTTGCAGATTGCTTTCGCTTACCACGTCATCGTCTATCAAGCCTATATTCCCAACTCCGGCACCCGTCAGATACAGCGCTATGGGCGAACCAAGACCGCCAACGCCAACGATAAGCACCTTTGCGTTCTTTAGTTTCTCCTGTCCGCTCTCTCCTAATTCGGGTAGAATGATTTGTCTGTTGTATCTTTCCATTATTATATTTAAAAGTATTTTATAATGTATGTGACTTATTAATTTAAGTTTCGCAAGTTCAGCTTGCTAGTTTTAATTTGTAAATATTGCAT
>NZ_DXVR01000117.1:0-7184 GCF_019417265.1 Bacteroides sp. | reverse complement strand
GTATAACCATCAAGAGCCACGCCATACAGATGGAATATACTTATAATGGTGAAAAATACATCCTCAATCTTATTGACACTCCGGGACACGTGGACTTCTCGTACGAGGTTTCGCGCTCCATTGCCGCATGCGAGGGTGCGTTGCTTATAGTCGATGCGTCGCAGGGTGTACAGGCCCAGACTATCTCGAACCTTTACATGGCGCTGGAACATGATTTGGAGATAATCCCGGTGCTGAACAAATGTGATATGGCAAGTGCCATGCCTGAAGAGGTGGAAGACGAGATTATAGACCTTTTGGGCTGCAAGCGCGAGGAGATTATACGTGCTTCGGGAAAGACCGGTATGGGTGTGGAAGAGATTCTTAAGGCCGTAGTAGAGCGTATTCCTCATCCTGTAGGTGATGAAGAGGCTCCGTTGCAGGCTCTTATCTTTGACTCTGTGTTCAACTCTTTCCGTGGTATCATTGCCTACTTCAAGGTGGTAAACGGAGTTATCCGCATGGGCGATAAGGTGAAATTCTTTAATACAGGCAAGGAATATGATGCCGATGAGATAGGTGTGCTGAAGATGGACATGGTGCCTCGCAAGGAATTGCGTACTGGTGACGTGGGATATATCATCTCCGGTATCAAGACCTCACGCGAGGTAAAGGTGGGAGATACTATCACTCACATAGCAAAACCGTGTGAAAAAGCGATAGAAGGTTTCGAGGAAGTAAAGCCTATGGTCTTTGCAGGTGTCTATCCTATAGAGGCCGAGGATTATGAAAACCTTAGAGCCTCGCTTGAGAAACTGCAGCTTAACGATGCGTCACTTACATTCCAGCCGGAATCATCATTGGCTTTGGGATTCGGTTTCCGCTGCGGATTCCTCGGATTGCTCCATATGGAAATCGTTCAGGAACGTCTGGACCGTGAGTTCGACATGAACGTTATTACTACCGTGCCTAACGTATCGTATATGATTTACGACAAGCAGGGTGGTGTGCAGGAGGTGCATAATCCCGGAGGTATGCCGGACCCTACTCTGATAGACCATATTGAGGAGCCGTTTATAGATGCCTCTATAATCACTACTACCGACTATATAGGTCCTATTATGACTCTGTGTCTTGGAAAGCGCGGCGAATTGGTGCGCCAGGATTATATTTCGGGCAATCGTGTGGAACTGCATTATAAGATGCCGTTAGGAGAAATCGTGATTGACTTCTATGATAAGCTGAAGAGTATATCAAAGGGATATGCATCGTTCGATTATCATCAGTCGGGATTCCGTCCTTCGAAGCTTGTAAAACTCGATATACTTCTGAACGGAGAATCGGTGGATGCTCTTTCTACACTTACTCACTTCGATAATGCGTATGACTTGGGACGACGTATGTGTGAGAAACTGAAAGAACTTATCCCGCGTCAGCAGTTCGAAATAGCCATACAGGCTGCCATTGGTGCCAAAATCATTGCACGCGAAACTATCAAGGCTGTGCGTAAGGACGTTACCGCGAAGTGTTACGGAGGTGACGTGAGCCGTAAGCGTAAACTCCTCGAGAAACAGAAGAAGGGTAAGAAGCGTATGAAGCAGATTGGTACTGTGGAAGTGCCGCAGAAAGCATTCCTCGCAGTTCTGAAACTCGACTAACAATACATGAGATAAAAAAGGAACGAACCCATGGTGGATATATTTTCTTCCATGGGTTCGTTCTTTTTTTATTCGGCTTATTTTCTGTTAATACACTTTTTCAAGGATTTCTTTTGCAACACTGCCTGTCACCAATCCGTACTCACCGAAGTGTACATCTCTTTCGTTGAATCGGCGTTCTATTTCGTCTATTACGTCCTTGCCGATATTGTTTTCCGAGAGTGATGTTGTAAGTCCTAAAGAGTTGAAGAATTCTCTTGTCTTTCTGATAGTTTCATTGATGCGGAAATCATGAGTTCCTGTGTTTACACCAAAGACTCTTGTTCCCACCTGCATTATCTTTTCGCCTTTCTGCTTGCGCAATACGTCCATTGTACCAGGCAGGATGATTGCAAGTGTGTGTCCGTGAGTAAGACCTGTGAGGGCAGTCACTTCGTGGCCAATCATGTGTGTAGCCCAATCTTGTGACACACCCATAGCGATAAATCCGTTAAGAGCCATAGTGGCACACATCATGAAGTCGGCCATATTCTGATAGTCTTGCTTGTTTTCCTTAATCTTTGGAGCAATCTCAACCAATGTCTGCAGAATGCTCTCAGCCCAGCGGTCCATTACTCTTGATTCGCCTGATTTAGTGAGATACTGTTCCATCACGTGTACGAATGTATCTGCAATACCGCATGCTATCTGATAGTCAGGCAGCGAGAATGTTACTTCAGGGTCGAGGATTGAGAATTTCGGGAAGTTTGAGAAGAAAGCATATTTCTCTTTGGTTTCCTTACATGAGATAACCGCCCCGTCGTTCATTTCCGAACCTGTAGCCGGCAATGTAAGTACTGTTCCCAAAGGAAGAGTGTTTTCTGTATTTCCTTTTTTCACCAAGTCCCAAGCGTCGCCATCGTATAGCAACCCGGCAGAGATAAGTTTTGTTCCGTCTATAACGGAACCGCCGCCTACCGCAAGAAGGAAGTCTACTTTTTCAGCTTTACCCAATGCGATGGCCTCGCGGAGAGTCTCTATGGCAGGATTTGGCTCTATACCCCAGAATTCTATTGTGTTATGATTCTTAAGTGCTTCCTTTACCTGGTCATACACTCCGTTTTTCTTTACACTTCCACCACCGAAAGTTATCATGATTTTTTTGTCGGCAGGTATTTCTTTACTTAACCGGGCAATCATGCCTTTGCCCATAATCAGTTTAGTAGGGTTCTGAAAACAAAAATTGTTCAACATATTATTCTGTATTTATGGTTTTAGAATTTTCTGCAAATGTACATATTTATACTGAGAGTTCAAACTTTATATTTTTAACGTATATGTGTCCGTTTTTGTTTATCTAATAAGATAGGCTGCACCTCGGATTTAAAAGTTGAAAACCATGTTTTCACTTTGTACTTCATTTGGTTTGCACTATCTTTGTACGCTCGAAAACTATATATAAAAGATGAATAGAATTAAGACTTTGATTGTTCTTGCTGCCTTGCTGCTTAATGCCTTTGCGCTCAGTGCACAGACAGCATCTCCTAAACGTGAATTTCGCGGAGCGTGGATACAGTGTGTAAACGGACAGTTTCAGGGAATGCCTGCAGAAACAATGAAGAAAACACTTACAGGCCAATTGGACGAGTTGGAAGAAGCAGGTATAAATGCCATTATCTTTCAGATACGTGCCGAAGCCGATGCTCTTTATAAATCGTCTTATGAACCATGTAGCCGTTTTCTGACAGGTATTCAGGGAGTTGCACCATCGCCATCGTGGGACCCTCTGCAATTTATGATAGACGAGTGTCACAAGCGTGGCATGGAGCTGCATGCATGGATTAATCCGTATCGTGCCTGCACTAAGGGAACAAGCCGTTTGTCGCCAATGCATCCGTACAACAAACATCCTGAACTTTTTGTGAAGTATGCAGGACAGCTTTATTTCGACCCGGGATTTCCTGAAAACAGAAAATATATCTGCAAGATAGTGCGCGACATTGTTACACGCTACGATGTGGATGCCATCCATATGGACGATTATTTCTATCCTTACCCGAACCCGGGAGAAAAGTTTCCTGACGATGTAAGCTTTGCTGCCTATGGTCGTGGGTTTACTGACAGGGATGAGTGGAGAAGGGACAATGTAAATGTGCTTATCAGAGAACTTCATGAAACAATCCGTGAGGCAAAACCGTGGGTGAAGTTCGGTATTTCTCCTTTCGGGATATATCGCAATAAGCGTACATCGCCCGAAGGTAGTGAAACTCGCGGACTGCAGAATTATGATGACCTCTATGCAGATGTACTGCTGTGGGTGAACAAAGGATGGATAGACTATAACATTCCGCAGGTATATTGGGAAATAGGTCATCCGGCTGCCGACTATGAAACTTTGGTTAAGTGGTGGGCTGATAAATCAAGTGCTCGTCCTCTGTATATCGGTCAGGATGTGTACAGGACAGTAAAGAAACCGGACTTGAAGAATCCTTCAGTGCATCAGATGGCGGCAAAATATGATTTGCAGCGTTCGTTGACTGCTGTCCAGGGCAGTTGCCAGTGGTATTCTGCTGCCGTGATGGAGAATCCGGGCAATTATAAGACTTTGCTTGAGAAGAAGTATCACAAATATCCTGCTCTGCAACCTCTTTATCCGTTCATAGACGATAAGGCTCCCGGAAAGGTAAAGAAACTGAAGGATGTCTGGACTGAATATGGCTATATCTTGTTCTGGACTGCTCCTAAAGCCAAGACTGTAATGGATGAGGCTGTTCAGTATGTAGTCTACAGATTCGGAAACAAGGAAAAGGTTAATCTGGATGATGCATCGAAGATAGTAGCTATAACGAGAGATACTTTCTATAAGATGCCGTACGAGGATGGAAAGACCAAGTACCGTTATGTGGTAACCGCCCTTGACAGACTGAATAACGAATCGAAACCGGAATCAGAAAAAGTTAAATTGTAATTTCTTCAATATAACTGCTGCGGCTCAAATCCTTGTCGGACTTGAGCCGCAGCAGTTTTATAATGCTCTTAGAATGTCATTCGAATGACATTTGAATACCGTTTAAATGGCATTTAAATACTCTTTAAATACTCTTTAAAGCCTGCTCTAAGTCATTCTTCAAATCGTCGATATGTTCCAGACCGATGGATAGTCTTATAGTTCCCTGGTGAATGTCCTGTTCTAAAAGTTCGTTTTCTGTCAATTGCGAATGTGTGGTGCTTGCAGGATGTATCACTAACGATTTGGCATCTGCCACGTTTGCGAGCAGTGAGAATATCTTAAGACTGTCGATAAACTTGTGTGCTTCCTCCTTACCGCCCTTTATCTCGAAAGTAAAGATTGAACCTCCTCCCTTCGGCAGATACTTATTATACAGTTCATGATTAGGGTGGGATGGGAGTGAAGGATGATTCACTTTCTTAACCTTTGGGTGTGAAGCAAGATAGGAAACTATTTTAAGTGCATTCTCCACGTGACGTTCCACTCTCAGCGACAGAGTTTCAAGCCCCTGCAACAACATAAAGGCATTGAACGGGCTTATGGCAGCTCCTGTATCTCTTAGCAATGTAGTTCTGATTCTTGTCACGAAAGCAGTGTTTGGGTCGATATCCGTGAAAATTATTCCGTGATATGATGAGTCAGGCTCAGTCAGTTGCGGAAACTTGCCGGATGCCTTCCAGTCGAATTTTCCGGAGTCCACTATAATTCCACCAAGGGATGTACCGTGTCCGCCTATGAACTTGGTGGCAGAATGTACCACTATATCTGCGCCGTGCTCTATTGGTCGGATAAGATATGGAGTACCGAATGTATTGTCTATTATCAGAGGTATGTTATGCTTGTGGGCAATATCGGCAACAGCCTGTATATCTATTATATTTGAATTAGGATTGCCAAGTGTTTCTATAAATACGGCTTTTGTATTTTCCTGAATAGCATTTTCAAAATTCTCAATCCTGTCCGGGGTTACAAAACTTGTACTGATTCCGTAAGTAGGTAGCGTATGTGCCAGAAGATTATAACTTCCACCGTAGATGGTTTTTGCCGCTACTATATGGTCGCCCTGTTTAGCAATGTTAAGAAATGAATAGGTAATAGCCGCTGCTCCTGAAGCTACTGCCAAAGCAGCTTTTCCACCTTCAAGTGCCGCTATCCTTTGTTCTAAAACTCCCTGTGTTGGATTTCCCAATCGTCCGTATATTTCTCCGCTTTCCTGAAGTCCGAATAATGCTTCGGCGTGGGCAGAATTATTGAAAACGTATGAAGTTGTCTGATAAATAGGTACGGCTCTTGCACCTGTCGCCTTGTCTGCATTTTCCTGTCCTACGTGTAGCTGTAATGTCTCGAAATGTAGTTTTTGTGTATCTGTCATAATCTATATAGCTTTATTGTTATGTATGCAAAGTTATATTCTGTGGTACTATTATCCAATATTTACGGAAAATATAGAAAAAATTACTAATATATAATTGATTAATGTGCTTTTATTCTTATTTTAGTGCCAGTAACTGAATAAAACAGAATATTTATCCTATGAACAATGTAGAGAAATTAGATAAAGTAGATTTGCAGATACTCCGTACTTTGCAGGAGAATGCACGATTGACAACTAAAGAGCTTGCCGCCAAGGTGAGTCTCTCATCCACTCCCGTTTTTGAACGTTTGAAACGTCTGGAAGCAGGCGGGTACATCAAGAAATATATTGCTGTGCTTGATGCAGAGAAACTTAATCAGGGTTTTATTGTTTTCTGTAAAGTAAAGATGCAGCATCTTAATTATGATATAGCCCGTAGTTTTTCGGAAGTTATTGCAGGGATACCGGAAGTGACGGAATGTTATAATATTTCAGGCGGTTTTGATTATCTTCTGAAGATACATGCTCCTGATATGAAATATTACCAGGGATTTATACTGAATGTACTTGGCAGGATAGATACCCTTGCATCATTGGAGAGTGTGTTCGTTATGGATGTGGTAAAACACGATTATGGGATACATATATAAAAATTAAGGCCGAATCCCTTTCGGGGTTCAGCCTTAAAATCTTTATCGTAAGAGGTATGAATTATTTCTTACCTTCCAACTGTTCTTTCAATGCTGCAAGAGCATCGATGTCACCAAGAGTTGTAGAAGCAGCCTGGTTCTGGAACGTTGGAGTTTCTTCTTTCTTAGATGATTTCTTTGCAGCTTTCTTTTCTGCCTTTTCTTCAGCCTTAGCAGCGTCTTCGAATACACGGCTGTGTGACAAGATGATACGCTTAGCTTCCTTGTTGAATTCGATAACCTTGAATGGAAGTTTTTCGTCAAGCTGAGCCTGAGAACCGTCTTCTTTTACAAGGTGTTTTGGAGTAGCGAAGCCTTCAACACCGTAAGGCAATGAAACTACTGCACCTTTGTCCAAAAGTTCGATGATTGTACCTTCGTGGATAGAACCTACAGTGAATACAGTTTCGAATACATCCCATGGGTTTTCTTCCAACTGCTTGTGACCAAGGCTCAAGCGGCGGTTTTCTTTGTCGATTTCCAATACCTGAACTTCGATGTCAGCACCAATCTGA
>NZ_DXVR01000116.1:0-7233 GCF_019417265.1 Bacteroides sp. | reverse complement strand
CTTCTTTTATACCCTCTTATAAACTTTCATACTGACTTGCGAAACTTAAATACTTAACAAATACAGAGCCGATACGCCATCACGGAGTACCGGCTCTTTCTCTGAATTAAACAACCAATAAATAGAGAATCGTATATGTTATCGTATAAACAATAACTCACGATACTTAGGTAAAGTCCACATCTGATCGTCTACTATCAACTCAAGCTTATCGATATGGTAACGGATAAGTTCAAGCATAGGAGCGATATTGTCATGGTAAGCGATAGCCTTTTCGCGTTCAGAAGCAATCTTGTTTGCAACTTTACGAGCTTCAACCATTGCATCAACATGTTCCTTGATATATGCTGTGCGTTCAGAAATGTCCTTGATTATAGCGACATTACCTGCAGAGAGTTTTTCAGCTTCATCAGTCGAGAACAAGCTCTTCATTTTGAACACATTATCTATAAGTTTAGTCTGATAGCTGATAGCAACAGGTACTATATGGTTCATGACCAAATCACCCAATACGCGGGCTTCAATCTGAATCTTCTTCGTATAAGTTTCCCATTTCACCTCATTACGTGCCTCAAGTTCCTTACGAGTCATTACACCTGTAGACTCAAACATTGCAACGCTTTCAGGTTTCAGATAGTTATCAAAGATAAGCGGACAGCTTGTTTCACAGTCCAATCCACGTTTGAGAGCTTCCTCTTTCCATTCGTCGCTGTAACCATTGCCATCAAAACGGATTGGTTTGCTTTCTTTGATATATTTACGCAATACCTGTAGAAGAGCTGATACCTTAGGTTCTCCCTTTTCGATAAGAGCATCAACTTCATCCTTGAATATAACCAATTGTTCTGCAACAGCAGTATTCAACGCAATCATAGCACTTGCACAGTTGGCTTCAGAACCTACAGCACGGAACTCAAATCTATTACCTGTAAATGCAAATGGAGAAGTACGGTTACGGTCTGTATTGTCAATAAGCAATTCCGGAATCTGAGGAATATCAAGTTTCATGCCTTGTTTTCCACCGAGAGAAACCAAGTCTTCGTTGGCATTTTCTTCGATATGGTCAAGCACTTTGCTCAGCTGTGAACCAAGGAATGAAGAAATGATTGCAGGAGGTGCTTCGTTTGCGCCCAAACGATGAGCATTGGTTGCGCTCATGATAGAAGCTTTCAGCAATCCGTTGTGTCTGTAAACTGCCATCAGCGTATTTACCACGAATGTCACGAAACGAAGGTTCTCTTCTGTTGTTTTTCCTGGAGCCATAAGCAACACACCTGTATCTGTACCGAGCGACCAGTTGTTATGTTTTCCTGAACCGTTTACACCTTTGAATGGTTTTTCATGCAGAAGAACGCGAAATCCATGAGCACGTGCCACCTTACGCATAAGCGACATTACCAACATATTATGGTCAACAGCCAAGTTACATTCCTCATAGATAGGAGCAAGCTCAAACTGGTTAGGAGCTACCTCATTGTGACGAGTCTTCACAGGGATTCCGAGTTCAAGCGACTGAATTTCCAAGTCTTTCATAAATGCAGCCACTCTGGTAGGAATTGCTCCAAAGTAATGGTCTTCAAGCTGCTGGTTTTTAGAAGCTTCATGTCCCATCAATGTACGTCCTGTTAGCAATAGGTCCGGACGGGCTGCATACAATCCTTCGTCAACAAGGAAGTATTCCTGTTCCCATCCAAGGAAAGCTGTAACTTTCTTTACATTAGTATCAAAATAATGACATACAGCCACAGCTGCTTTGTCTACAGCGCTAAGAGCTTTAAGCAATGGAGCCTTATAGTCGAGCGACTCACCTGTATATGCTATGAACACTGTAGGAATACACAATGTATCGCCTACTACGAATACCGGTGATGAAGGATCCCAAGCACTGTATCCACGAGCTTCGAAAGTGTTACGGATACCACCGTTAGGGAAAGACGAAGCATCAGGTTCCTGCTGAACAAGAAGCTTACCTGAGAATTCTTCCATCATTCCACCCTTACCATCGTGTTCTACGAAAGCATCATGTTTCTCTGCTGTTCCTTCAGTAAGAGGCTGAAACCAGTGTGTATAGTGTGTAGCGCCAAGTTCGCTTGCCCAACGTTTCATACCTGCTGCAACTTCATCTGCAGTAGCTCTATCAAGAGCAGCTCCATGATCCATTGCATCAACAAGTTTAGCATAGACCTTACTTGGAAGATACTTAAACATTTTCTCTCTGTTAAACACATATTTTCCAAAATACTCACTCGGACGGCAGCTTGGTACGCTTACATCCATTGGCTTTGCCTGGAAAGCCTTTTCTACTACATTAAAACGAATCATATTTATTTAGTTGTTGGTTATTCAATGAAGAATTAATAATTAAAAATTAAAGATGAGTTGATGTCTTCATTATTAACTATTAATTATTCTTTGTTCATTATTAATTATAAAATCATCTGTTATATGCCGATTCACCATGTTCGTAAATATCCAATCCTTCTTCTTCAATACGTTTTGAAACTCGAAGTCCGAATATCTTGTCAAGAGCTTTGAATATTACAAATCCCATAAATGCAGCCCAAAGACCTACTACTATAACACCGAATGCCTGAGCACCGAGGAATCCCCATCCACCGCCATAAAAAAGGCCATCTGAAGTAGCAAACAAACCTGTAAGGATAGTTCCCAACGAACCGCAGACACCATGAACTGATGATGCACCAACAGGGTCATCAATTTTAAGTTTTGTTTCAATGAACTCTACAGAGTATATCATTACCAATCCACAAATAGCACCGATAATGGCAGCACCTAAAGGAGAAACAAGGTCACATCCTGCTGTCACACCTACCAGACCGGCAAGAATACCGTTCAGAGTGAATGACAATGATGGTTTACCGTATTTCATCCATGTTACGAAAAGTGCTACTATACCACCTGCACATGCTGCAAGGTTTGTTGTAAGAAATACGTGTGAGATAGCCACTCTATCAGCTTCGCCCGATGCGGCCAGCTGTGATCCTGGGTTGAAGCCGAACCATCCGAACCAAAGGATGAATACACCAAGGCAAGCAAGAGTCAAACTGTGTCCGGGAATAGCTTTAGCTTTACCGTCATGACCGAATTTACCTACACGAGAACCAAGGATTGCCGCACCTATCAGAGCAATCCATCCACCAACGGAGTGAACAACTGTAGAACCGGCAAAATCATGGAAAGCAATACCGAACCAGTCACCCATCAAAGAACCTTCAGAAGCATTGCTAAGCCATCCTCCACCCCATGTCCAATGTCCTGAAACCGGATAAATCAATACACTGATTGCTACTGTATATATCAGATACATCGAGAATTTGGTGCGTTCTGCCATAGCTCCTGAAACGATAGTGGCAGAAGTAGCACAGAATACAGTCTGGAATATCAGGAATCCCTCTATTGGAAGACCGTTATTGATAATCTTATCCATAATACTCAAGTCGCCCCAATGTGGAGTTCCTACGAATCCTCCAATACCGAACATAAGCCCGAAACCGATTATCCAAAATAGGATTGAACCAACCATAAAGTCTACAAGATTTTTCATCAGGATGTTGGCAGTATTCTTACAACGTGCAAATCCGGCTTCGACCATTGCAAATCCCGGCTGCATAAAAAAGACCAACATTGCCGCCAAAAGCATCCACACAGTATCCAGGCCGGTTGTAGTCTGAGACAAAGTATCAGCCAATGTATCAATAGATACGGTTTCTTCAGGAATTGTTTCTTGCGCCATAATCACGCCTGGAAATGCCAACGATAAGTATGTAAATCCCCGGAGGAAGGCAGTATGCCATCCACTTGATATAAGAGTTCTCATAAGTTTTCGTGTTTTTAGAATTAATTAGATAAACATCTTCTTCTGCCGACACGTGTCAGCAGAGTAATAAATGCGTATGTTTCTTTTAAGACAACAGATATGATTACCAAACTTTATTGATTATAAATCATTTCTCCTGTTCGGCATTATAGAGGGCAATGTCCCCTCTTTCACCTGTACGGATACGCACAGCATCTTCTATAGGAATGATGAATATACGGCCATCTCCGATTTCGCCGGTATGTGCAGCCTGCATTATAGCCTCTACAGTCTTTTCAACATTCTTGTTTCTCACAACAATAGAAATCAGAATACGCTCTATTGAACTCGTATCATATACCACACCACGATATATACGTCCTTCTCGTGTTTTTCCAACACCTCTCACATCATAATAGGAAAACCATTCGATATCGGCTTTCAGAAGTGCTTCTTTCACATCGTCAAACTTTGTCCGACGGATAATTGCTTCAATTTTTTTCATAATCTCGTTATTGTATTTGTATTTTGTATGTATTGTATATGTATGTATTTTGTAAATATTATGTCAGAAGCTAATTCCAGCTACGAAATATGCTCCTTTAGTTGTAGGATTCCAAATAGCCTGTGCCCACAGTGGAAGAGAAAAACTATCGGTAATCTTTACCTCCTTAGATGCCTGTAGACTAATAGAAGAAACCTTGAATCCGTCCGAATATCCATTATAGAAATCATTAGCCCAAGGAGTAGCTCCTATCTCTGCACTCCATTCGATTCCTCCCAAAGAGAAAGGTGCAGAAACCGATATATAAGAAGCATATACATCTTTACCTTCATCATTTGCTCCAACTGAACCGGCAAAGTTTGTAAACCAATTCACAGCCAAGGGACCGAAATCATACCCCAAAGCCACCTCAAAAGTATGCGCATCCTTATAGTCGGAATATCTGGCAGGAGAATCAGCACTTGTAAACCAATAATCTGTTACCCCGATACTGAAACCTCCATACTCATATCCCAATGTCAGGTCCAACTCTTTAGTATCAGTACCTTCTAATCCAACAGAACCCCATGCAGACAACGAAAAACCTTTATACGACAGTCCTGCTGAAGGCTGAATACTGACACCACCCAAATCCTGACCACGCCAGATATAACCACTGACCAAGTCTGTACCTACTGATGCTTCTACTTTGTCCTGAGCCTTTACAGCCGATGTTGACGCTAATCCTATAACAGCAAAAAACAACATCAATTTTCTACCTTTAATCATTTTCATACCTCTTTACCTTTAAAATTTTAATTCTTGTTTTATTTCAGCCTACATCCATAGTTTTTACTATCCATTAGAAAGACTTTTCTTATACATATATATCTTTATGTTTTTCATTAATGCAAAATTACATCTTTTTGAAAGACATTATTCAAATTTACTATACTTTGTGTATAAAAAAAAGAGAACCCCTACAGATATAAATTAAAACACTGATAATATGTTTTAAATCATAATTATATAGCTAATATTTATTACTATCTATAACATAGCATATTTCACATAGAGAAAATTCTACCAATTACATGTCATATAACATATAAATAAGTTATTTATTTAAACATATATCAAACTAAAGTTTATAACTTTGCAATATATGAATTTTAAACGTATTTACCATGATTCACGAAATGCCAAAGCTTCCTTACGATATGGAAGCATTAGCTCCTAAAATGAGCAAAGAAACCTTCGACTACCATTACGGCAAACATCTGCAAACTTATGTAAACAATCTGAACAAACTAATAGCAGGAACAGATTTCGAAGAAATGAGTTTGGAAGATATTATCCTCAACAGTAAAGGACCTGTATTCAATAATGCCGCACAAACCTGGAATCACACTTTTTTCTTCATGACACTAACTCCTAAACAAGAAGATATGCCGCATGAACTTGCAGATAAAATAATTCTAACATTTGGTTCTGTAGACAAATTCAAGGAAGAATTCATAAAATCTGCTATGGCAGTTTTTGGCTCCGGATGGACCTGGCTTGTTAAAGACAATGAAAACAATATCAAGATATTGAATACCCCTAATGCAGGCAATCCTATCACTGAAGGATTAAAACCTCTTATGGTAATAGATATTTGGGAACATGCATACTATATTGATTATAGAAATAATCGTGCAGCTTACTTGGATTCAGTATGGAATCTGATTGATTGGAACAAAGTAAGCGAAAGATTATAATTCAACTGACTAAAAAACTTCGCTTTTGCTTGATGATTTCACTCACCAAGTAAAAGCGAAGTTTCTTTTAATATACTATTCTTCTACAGAAAATTCTGCAATTTTTTTATTCAGAAACTGAATCTTCAGATTTGCTTCTTTCTGCTCCTTCTTTATCTCCTCTATGGAAAGTAAGACTTGAGCAAGCTTACTTAACTCTACTATAGCTTTTATATCCTGCGAATACATTAGCGTCTTATAAGTACGATCGCCAATAAACTCTAATTTCAATGATTTTGCATCTTTATTAGCTATAATAAAACCTATCACTCCTCCATCTGCTCCAAGCTTATAATCTGCCTTTTCAATCTTCTTGCCTAAATCAGTAGTGACATATACATCCGGAGAGGCAGGAGTCTGTGCAAAGGCATCCTTTGAACTAACTTTAACAGAGGTGTGATTCAAAGAACCACCTGCACAATAGATAGATGTTATTGACATTTCTCCCCTTTCACTTACGCAAGCTCGTAAAAACGTTCTCCCAATGTTTTTCTCAACGACCTGTGTCGGATAAAAATAATTCCCTATCTCTTGATATGCTGTATCCTTCTCTAGAACAAACGCAACTTTCATAGAGTCTAACAGTATTTTTTTTATTGTCATCATACTATCAAGATATTCTAACGATATCTGTTGCTCTTTCAGTTCAACCTGCTGCTTAAGTCTGATTGCCTTTTTACGGACATCAAAAACCTTAGGATATAAATTCCTAATGCTATCTATCTGCATTTTTGCCTCATTATAATTGGCAGAACTATAAGATTGCTCTGCACGCATTAATAAATCAGAAGCTTTCTTTTCTTCCTGACCACAAGAAGCAAGCAATACCATAATTAATGGAACTATAAACCTTTGAAATTTCATAAATCAATACATTATTATATTATTACGACAAAAATAGTGAATATTATATCATCATTTGCTATACTAATAGAAAAAAAGTAGCTTTCTTTCACATAATCATATCAGAATCTACTTCACACGAAATCAGATCCTACTATAAACCAAGCCATTAGCTTTATGGACGAAAAAAAGTTCAAAAAAAGCACACAAATATTTTGCAGAATTAAAAATAAGCACTACCTTTGCACTCGCAATCGGGAAACAACGATAGCAAACAGGTTTGATTCGCT
>NZ_DXVR01000115.1:0-7310 GCF_019417265.1 Bacteroides sp. | reverse complement strand
GTCCATTTCTCTTTATTAGGTAGCACTTCGGGAATGGAGTTGCGGATTTAAGGTCAATAAGACAAAATTTTGCCCTTCGGATACAAATAAAAAAAAATAATGATAACTTTGCAAAAAACATTTTTTTATGGAGAAACATCATCATCACCACCATCATCATCATGAGATTTCGACCTCGATGAACAAAATATTCATATTCTGCATAGTGCTGAACCTGCTTTTCGTAGGTATAGAGGCTGTAGTAGGATTATACTTCAACTCTGTAGGGCTGCTTTCTGACGCAGGACACAACCTGAGCGATGTGTTCAGTCTGGTATTGGTGCTCGTGGCATTCAGAATGGGAAAGGCATCATCTACCCCACAGTTCACATACGGATATAAGAAAGCAACGATTCTCATTTCACTGATAAACGCACTGATATTGTTGGTTGCCGTAGGTGCAATCATAATAGAGAGTATATACAAGCTGAAAAATCCGCAACCCATTTCCGGAACGGCCATAAGCTGGACGGCGGGAGTTGGAATACTGATAAACGGACTCACTACCTGGCTGCTGATGGGAGGAAGCAAGCAGGATATAAACGTGAAAGGAGCTTACCTCCATATGCTTATGGATACATTGGTATCTTTGGGAGTAGTAATTTCAGGAATAATAATAAGCTATACCGACTGGATGTGGATAGACCCTGTAATAGGAATCATTTTAGCACTTATAATAATGGTTTCCACCTATAACCTGCTTAAGGAGAGTCTGTTGATGACGCTCGATGCCGTTCCTTCATCGGTGGACAGAGATATGATTTCAGAGAAATTAGACAAAGCAGGCTGTCTGTCCGGCTGGCATCATCTGCATATATGGGCTATAAGCACTACAGAGAGTGCGGCTACCATACACATAGTGGTAGACTCATGGGCGGATGCCGAAAAGGCAAAAGCCGAGATAAGAGAAATATTCAATAATGCCGGCGTACACCATTGCACCATAGAAACTGAAATCGACGGTACCGAATGTCAGGCATATTCGTGCAAATAGAATATGTTTTTTCTGCAAAAATATCAATATCCTAAAAACCGGAAGCATATCTTCCTAAAAATTAAAAGCTTTTTACTACCTTTGTGTCCGGATTTTAAAACATACATTTTAGATTATGGAAAATAAGTACATCACCGTAGCATACAGACTTTATGCTATGATAGACGGCGAAAAAGAATTGATAGAAGAAGCTCCTGCTGAACATCCTTTCCAGTTCATCACAGGTATAGGATATACACTCGAGAAATTTGAAAAAGAAATAACAGCACTTGCCAAAGGAGATAACTTCAACTTTACCATCCCTTGCGCTGAAGCATACGGCGAAGTAGACCCGGAAGGAATCAAGACTCTTCCGAAGTCTGCATTCTGCGGTCCTGACGGTAAGTTTGACGAAGACAATGTGTTCGAAGGTAACATCATCATGCTGAACGACGGCGAAGGAAGCCAGTTCTATGCCAACGTAGGTGAAATTACTGACAGCACTGTAACTATCGACCTTAACCACCCTCACGCAGGCAAGGACCTTATTTTCGAAGGTACAATACTTGAAATGCGTGAAGCTACAAACAAGGAAGTTCAGGACATCGTGAACTCAATGAGCGGATGCGGTGGCGGTTGCAGCGGTTGTGGCGGCGGATGCGGCGACCATGACGATGACTGCGGTGGCGGTTGCTGCGGATGTCATTGATTGAAACTTCTAAAAAACACATCAGTGTAAATTACATTTTATTGTAGTTTACACTTTTTTTATGCCTTTTTTTATTGCATAAGTAAAAACTGATATACACAAAGATAAAAATTCTGCTATATGACATATTTTATTCGAAAAACATTGTGTATCTTCGCATTATAATACAAATAACTGAAGTATGAACAAATCGAAGAAATTTATCGGAGCTGCCGTACTGATGGCATTGATGACAGCATGCGGAAACGGCTCTAAGTTTAAGTACGAAACCGTACCTAACGACCCGATGCAGACACACATCTACACACTTGACAACGGATTGAAGGTTTACCTTACAGTGAACAAGGAAACTCCGCGTATCCAGACTTACATCGCCGTAAGAGTGGGCGGAAAGAACGACCCTGCAGAAACTACAGGTCTTGCACACTATTTCGAACACCTGATGTTCAAGGGTACAGAGAAATTCGGTACTACGGACTTCAGCAAGGAAAAACCTATGCTGGACGAAATAGAACGTCTGTTCGAGGTGTACAGAAAAACTACTGACGAAGCTGAAAGAAAAGCTATCTATCATCAGATAGACAGTGTATCGTACGAAGCTTCAAAAATAGCTATTCCTAACGAATATGACAAGCTGATGGCAGCTATAGGTGCAAACGGTACAAATGCCTACACAAGCTACGACCAGACTGTGTATGTAGAAGATATACCGTCAAACGAAATCGACAACTGGGCCAAGATTCAGGCAGACAGATTCCAGAACGCTACAATCAGAGGATTCCACACTGAGTTGGAAACCGTTTATGAAGAAAAGAACATGTCTCTGACAAAGGATTTCAGAAAGGTTTATGAAACATTGCTGAGCGCTCTTTATCCTGACTATCCTTACGGAACACAGACTGTACTCGGCTCACAGGACCATCTGAAAAATCCTTCTATCACAAATATCAAGAATTATTTCAAGACATGGTATGTACCTAACAATATGGCTATCTGTATGTCAGGAGATATGAACCCGGATGAAACTATCGAAATAATCAACAAGTATTTCGGCGAGATGAAGCCTAATCCAAACTTGCCGGAACGTCCGCAGCCTAAGGAATCACCTATCAAGGAACCTGTGGTGAAGGAAGTTATGGGTCTTGACGCTGAAAGCGTAGCCTTGGCCTGGAGAATGCCTACTACTGTGGACGATGATGTTATCTCCGCACTTATCAGCTCTATTCTTTACAACGGACAGGCAGGTCTGCTTGACGTAAACCTGAACCAGCAACAGAAAGTTTTGGGATGTTTCGCAGGCTCACTCGGCTTGTCGGACTACTATACTTATATGATAAGCGGTCAGCCAAAACAGGGACAGACATTGGATGAAGTCAAGGACCTTATGCTGGCTGAGGTTGAAAAACTGCGCAATGGAGAGTTTGACGAAGAACTGCTTCAGGCCACAATCAACAACTACAAGCTTTTCTACATGAAACAGCTTGAAAGCAATGAAAGCAGAGCTGATATGTTTGTATCGGCTTTCGTTGACGGCGACCAGTGGAGCGACGTAGTAAACTTCATAGACAAGATGAGCAAGGTAAACAAGCAGCAGGTTGTAGACTTCGCAAACAAATACTTTGCTGACAACTATGCCTTGGTTTACAAACGCATGGGTAAAGACCCTAACGAAAAGAAGATGGACAAACCGTCTATCACTCCTATCGTGATGAACCGCGACAGCGTAAGCTCATTCCTTAAAGAAATCCAGGCAAGCAAGGTCACTCCTATCGAGCCTGTATTCCTCGACTTCAACAAAGATATGCAGAAATTCACTGCTAAATCTGATATCGAAGTGCTCTACAAGAAAAATGACATGAACGACCTGTTCCAAATGACATACGTGTTCGATATGGGCAGCCAGAACGACAAGGCTCTGAGCACTGCATTCTCATACATGGAATATCTCGGAACATCAAAGAAATCGCTTTCAGAAATCAACAAGGAATTCTATCGTCTGGCATGCTCGTTCAGCGTACATCCGGGAATGAAACGCACATACGTTATGCTGTCAGGACTTCAGGAGAATATGCCTAAGGCTATGCAGTTGTTCGAAGAAATACTTGCTGACGCTCAAGTTGATGCAGACGCATACAAGAATTATGCGGCTGACATCCTGAAAAAACGTGCGGACGCAAAACTTAACCAGTCATCAAACTTCTCACAATTGCAAAATTATGCAATGTATGGAGAAAATTCTCCATCGAAGAATATCCTTTCTGAAAAAGAACTGACAGAAATGGATCCACAGAAACTGGTTGACTGCATACATAAATTCAACAGCTACAAGCACCGTATAATGTATTATGGTCCTGCTACTCAGGAAGAGGTTACTTCTATTATAAACCAGTATCACAATGTTCCTGAACAGCTTGTCGATGTACCTGCACCGGCATACGACTATCAGTATCAGCCTACAACAGAAAACAAGGTTTACTTTGCAGAATATGATGCAAAACAAATCTATTTCACAGGTATTTCAAACTTTGAAAAGCAATATGATGCTGCTATCCAGCCTACTTTAAGCATGTACAACGAGTACTTCAGCGGCGGAATGAACTCAATAGTATTCCAGGAAATGCGTGAGGCAAGAAGCCTTGCATACTCTTCATATGCATTCATAACATCGCCTTCATATAAGGAATATCCTTACATCTTCCGCTCGTTCATCGCTACTCAGAACGACAAGATGACAGACGCCATGAAGGCTTTCGACGAGATAATCAACAACATGCCTGAATCTGAAAAAGCATTCAAACTGGCTAAGGAAGGGACTATAAGCCGTTTGCGTACTGAAAGAATAACAGGTATGGATATTCTGTGGAAGTACCTTGATCTTCAAGACAAAGGAATAAACGGTGACCCACGAAAAGCTTTATTCGAACAGGCACAGACTATGACTCTGAAGGATGTGAAAGACTTCCAGCAGAAATGGGTAAAAGACCGTAAGTACACATACTGTGTTCTTGGTCACGAAAAAGACCTCGACATGAAATCGTTGGAAAAATACGGTAAGATAACAAAACTGTCACAGAAGGATATCTTCGGATATTAATCATAGATTTATAAACTTCAGAAAGGCTTGTGTGGAAACGCACAGGCCTTTTGTTATTATATTTGGAAATAATACAACTATTGATTATATTCGCATAAACTATTAAAAGAAACATGATACTGATAGCAGACAGCGGAGCAACAAAAACAGACTGGATGGTCGTTTCAGGAGGCAACTACAGACTTATCGGAACTGAAGGCATTAACCCTTTCCACCAGACAGAGGAATACATACGCAACATAATCAACTCTTCCCTTTTACCAAATATGGAAAGAGAGGATATATGCATACACAATATCACTGAAGTTCATTTTTACGGTGCAGGATGTCTGCCGCAACCGGCTATAAAAATCAGTAATATACTGAAAGAAGTTTTTCCTGAAGCTACTGTTGAAGCAGAAACAGACCTCACCGGTGCTGCAAGGGCATTGTGTGGAAACAGACCGGGGATAGCATGTATCTTAGGTACAGGCTCGAACTCATGTATGTATGACGGAGAAAGAATAATCGCCAACGTTTCTCCATTGGGATATATCCTTGGGGACGAAGGTAGTGGAGCATACCTGGGAAAAAGATTTATATCAGACTGTTTGAAGAACCAACAGCCTGAGTATCTTAAAACCGGACTTCTGGAAGAATATGCTCTTACAACAACAGATATATTAAATAAGGTGTACAGAGAGCCTCAGGCCAACCGTTTCCTTGCTTCCATAACACCTTATATATATAAGGTAAGAAAAGACCCAAATGTCGAAACATTTCTGAATGATTGTTTTACGGAATTTTTCAGACGCAACATAATGAAATACGATACGACACTCGACATATCGTTTGCAGGCTCTATCGCATGGTTTTTTCAGGAAGAAATCAAGAAAGCAGCGATATCACTTGATCTGAGAACAGGAGTGTTCATGAAAGAACCGATATGGGGACTAAAAGATTTTCACACTAAAATAAACCAATAATATCATGAAGAATTTAAGATTTGAAGCAGTAGTCATAGCAATAGGATTGCTTCTACTGGGAGTATTCATCGAACGCGGTATAAGCAGTTTTGCCAACAAAGACCGTAGCGTGAACGTTAAAGGACTTGCAGAAATGGAAGTTGAAGCAGACAAAGTTACATGGCCTCTGGTTTACAAAAGCCTAGGAAACGACCTGGTAAGGCTTTACGAACAAATCAACAAATCCAACAAAACCATAACCCAATTCCTTAAAGGAAAGGGAATAGAGGAAAAAGAGATAAGCATAAATGCTCCTGAAATAATAGACATGAAAGCAGAGAGATACAATAATCAGGAAAGTTCATACAGATATAATGTGACATCTGTAATAACCGTTACCTCAGACAAAGTAAATCTCATCAGAGAGCTTATCAGCAGTCAGGGAGAACTTTTAAAACAAGGCGTTGCAATCACATCGGGCGATTACAGATACAACGTACAATATGAATATACCGGACTCAACAAAATCAAACCACAGATGATTGAGGAAGCCACAAAAAACGCAAGACAGGCTGCAGAAAAATTTGCCGAAGATTCTGACAGTAAACTTGGAAAAATCAGAAATGCATACCAAGGACAATTCAGCATAACAGACCGTGACGCCAATACTCCTTACATCAAGAAAGTAAGAGTTGTAACCACTATTGATTATTCGCTTGAAGACTGATAACTATACATTTTAACTTTAAGGGGGGGGGGAGTTTACACTTGCCTCCTTTTATTTTTTACATATAATCTTCTATTTTTCAGCATAAAAGCGGACAAAATGTTGCATATATGGACAGAACTTAATATCTTTGCGGCCGATTTAGATGAACAACATAAAGTCTAACACAATTAATTATTTAAAAACAATTTTTTATTTTAATGGAAAACTTAAAGAACATTGCTCCTATTGAAGATTTCAACTGGGATGCGTATGAAAGTGGTGACACACTAACAAATGTAAGCAAGGAAGAACTTGAAAAAGCTTACGACAGTACTCTTAACAAAGTAAATGACCGTGAGGTTGTTGATGGTACTGTAATCGCAATGAACAAACGCGAAGTTGTAGTTAACATTGGCTACAAATCAGACGGTATCATTCCTTTGAATGAATTCCGTTACAACCCAGACCTGAAAGTAGGTGATACTGTAGAAGTATATATCGAAAATCAGGAAGACAAAAAAGGTCAGTTGATCTTGTCTCACAAGAAAGCACGTGCTACTCGTTCTTGGGATCGTGTTAACGCTGCTCTTGAAAACGAAGAAATCATTAAGGGTTACGTTAAGTGCCGCACTAAGGGTGGTATGATTGTTGACGTATTCGGAATCGAAGCATTCTTGCCAGGTTCTCAGATCGACGTTAAGCCTATCCGCGACTATGACGTATTCGTAGGTAAGACTATGGAATTCAAAGTTGTTAAGATCAACCAGGAATTCAAGAACGTAGTTGTATCTCACAAAGCTCTTATCGAAGCTGAACTTGAACAGCAGAAGAAAGAAATCATC
>NZ_DXVR01000114.1:0-7323 GCF_019417265.1 Bacteroides sp. | reverse complement strand
TGCCACCTCTCCAGAACTCCTTCCGAAGTGCTTTATTTCTCAAAAGCGATGCAAAAGTATTGCTTTTTTTTGAATGTGCAAACTTTTATAAGAAAAAAATAATGTATGAGCCATAAAAAAATATAATTCAAGGGCGTAAAATGTAATTTGAACGCTCAAAATCTATATATACAATCTATTTTTATAAAAACAAAGATTATATTTATATAAACATAATCTGTATATACATAAATATAACTTGTCTTTATAGAATATGTATAGATGTTTTATATAATTCGAACTGTTTATGATGCTTTTTTTAATATTCAATGAACTTTTAATATTCTACCCTTAAAGTTGAATTATATAAAATGCGTATCTTTGTCGAAAAATATAAACTCATTATTATTTTATTGTAACAAATGACAAAGAGATTATTTTTCTGTTGGCTGCTGACAGCCATATTGGCAATGCCGGTTTTGGCACAAATTCAGGAACCTGTAAAGTTTAATAGTGAACTGAAAAGAATTTCAGAAACAGAAGCTGAAATAGTTTTCAATGCTGTGATAGATAAAGGATGGCATGTCTATTCTACAGAATTGGGTGATGATGGACCTATTTCTGCAACATTTAATGTTGATAATATATCAGGAGCCGAAGTTGATGGAAAGCTTCTTCCGCAAGGTAATGAGATAGAGGAAATGGATCCTGTATTCGAAATGAAGGTTCGTTTTTTTGAGAGTAAAGCCACTTTTGTACAGAAAATAAAAATTACTGATGAGAAATTCAGTATTAAGGGATATCTGGAATATGGTGCGTGTAATGACGAGAACTGTCTTCCTCCTACAAGTGTAGATTTTGAATTCGGCGGAACTGCCGATGTCGCTTCTGTATCGGCAGGAAATGATGACAAGACAGTTGGGGATAATGTTCCATCTGCAATAGCTCTCACTCCTTTGAAAATTGGGGCAAGTGATAAAATTGACTACTGGAAACCGGTGATAAACGAATTGAACAGTTTCGGTGAACATGCCGGTGAAGAATCAATGTCTTGGATTTACATATTCCTGACAGGTTTGGCCGGCGGACTTCTGGCATTATTCACTCCTTGTGTATGGCCTATTATACCAATGACGGTAAGTTTCTTCCTTAAACGTACAAAAGACAAGAAGAAAGGTATCAGGGATGCATGGACCTACGGAGCTTCTATCGTTGTAATTTATCTCACGCTCGGTCTTGCCATTACACTTATTTTTGGAGCAAGCACTCTTAATGCGTTGTCTACAAACGCTGTGTTTAATATTCTGTTCTGTCTGATGCTTCTTGTTTTTGCAGCATCGTTTTTCGGGGCATTCGAGATTACACTTCCTTCAAAGTGGAATAACGCTGTAGACAGCAAGGCTGAACAGACTACCGGACTTTTGAGTATTTTCCTGATGGCGTTTACACTTTCGCTTGTATCATTCTCGTGCACCGGTCCTATTATAGGTTTCCTGTTGGTGGAAGTTTCTACTACAGGCAGTGTTGTCGCTCCTGCCATAGGAATGTTGGGCTTTGCCATTGCGCTGGCTTTGCCATTCACACTTTTTGCCCTTTTCCCGTCATGGCTGAAATCTATGCCGAAATCAGGCGGATGGATGAATGTGATAAAAGTGACATTAGGATTCCTTGAGCTTGCTTTTGCCTTGAAATTCCTTTCTGTGGCCGATCTTGCTTATGGCTGGAGAATACTTGACCGTGAAACTTTCCTTGCATTGTGGATAGTTATATTTGCACTTCTTGGAATGTATCTTTTGGGTAAAATCAAATTCCCTCATGATGATGACGAGCAGAAGGTTAGCGTACCAAGATTTTTCCTGGCAATGATATCATTGTCTTTTGCTGTATACATGGTTCCGGGTCTTTGGGGAGCTCCTCTTAAAGCCGTGAGTGCTTTTGCACCGCCAATGCAGACTCAGGATTTTAACTTATACAAGAACGAGGTACATGCCAAGTTTACTGATTATGAGGCAGGTATGGAATATGCACGTGCTAACAACAAGCCTGTTATGCTTGACTTTACAGGATACGGATGTGTGAACTGCCGAAAGATGGAACTTGCTGTATGGACAGACCAGAATGTAAGCAAACTGCTGACAGAGGATTATGTATTGATAACTCTCTACGTTGATGATAAGACAAAACTGGCAGAACCTATCAAGGTTACTGAAAATGGTAAGGAACGTACATTGCGCACTGTAGGTGACAAATGGAGTTATCTGCAACGCTCTAAGTTCGGGGCAAATGCACAACCTTTCTATGTACTGGTTGACAATGAGGGTATGCCGCTCAATAAATCATACTCTTATGATGAGGATATTAAATTGTATATAGATTTTCTGGAAACAGGATTGAAGAACTACAAAAAATAAAGACAGTAAAAAAATGATTTCGAAATCAGAGAGAGAGCAAATCATTGCCCTTATAAAAAGAGAAGTAGTGCCGGCTATAGGATGTACAGAGCCTATAGCTGTTGCTCTTTGTGTGGCTAAGGCTACTGAGGTATTGGGAACAAGACCGGAAAAGATTTCAGTACTCCTTAGTGCAAATATACTTAAAAATGCTATGGGAGTTGGAATTCCCGGCACAGGTATGATAGGTTTGCCCATCGCGATAGCATTGGGAGCGATTGTGGGAAAATCAGAGTACCAGCTTGAGGTATTGAAAGATTTGACACCGGAGGCAGTCGAAGAAGGTAAAGGAATGATAGACTCACAGGCTATAGACATCAGCCTGAAATATGGTATAGAGGAAAAACTATATATAGAGGTGAAATGTTCTGCAGGAAATGATGAGGCTACGGCTATAATAAGCGGAGGGCATACACATTTCGTATATATCAGTCGCAACAATGATATCGTATTGAATGAAAAGGCATCTGAAGAGGGTGATGTTCAGGAAGAAGAACTTGAGCTTAACTTACAGAAAGTTTATGACTTTGCCACAACATCTCCGTTGGAAGAAATATCATTTATACTTGAATCGAAGCGATTGAATAAGTCGGCTGCAGAACGCTCTCTTAATGGACATTACGGTCATGAATTGGGCAAGACACTGATGGGAGCTAAAAACGAGAAAGAAATTATGGGCAATAATACATTCACCCATATACTCTCTTATACGTCTGCTGCCTGTGATGCACGTATGGCCGGTGCCATGATACCGGTCATGAGTAATTCAGGAAGTGGAAATCAGGGAATTGCGGCAACTCTTCCTGTAGTGGTCTATGCTGAAGACAATAATAAGACGGAAGAAGAACTTATTCGCGCACTTACCTTGAGCCATCTCACTGTGATTTATATCAAGCAAAGCCTTGGCCGTCTGTCTGCACTGTGCGGATGTGTCGTTGCTGCTACCGGAAGCAGCTGCGGTATAACTTACCTGATGGGAGGAACATATCAGAATGTTGTATATGCTGTGCAGAATATGATTGCAAACCTGACGGGAATGATTTGTGACGGCGCAAAACCAAGCTGTGCCTTAAAGGTGACAAGTGGGGTATCGACAGCAGTTTTCTCTGCAATAATGGCAATGGAGCAAAAGTGTGTTACTTCCGTGGAAGGTATTATAGAGGATAATGTGGATTTGAGTATCAGAAATCTTACAAGAATAGGCTCTGTGGGAATGAACGAAACAGATAAGGTGGTTCTTGACATTATGACTCATAAATCTTGCGAATATTAAAACATTACTTATTTATATAAACACAAAATAGACACATAATGCTTCCATCTGACGAATACTATATCCAGAGACTGATAGACGAGGGAGAACACGTCCATCAGGATTTTAAATTCGCTATTTCGGATGCAAGAAAGATAGCCAAAAGTATATCTGCCTTCTCCAATACGGGAGGCGGAAGGCTTTTGGTCGGAGTAAAGGATAATGGCAAAATAGCCGGGGTGCGTTCCGAAGAGGAAATATACATGATAGAGGCTGCCGCTAAAATGTATTGTATTCCGGAAGTTAGTATTTCCAACAAAATATATAGGGTTCAGGGAAAGGATGTTCTCGAAGTAACTATTGAGGAAAGTGAGAATAAGCCCGTTTGTGCAGTTGATGTGAACAATAAGGCATGGGCATACGTTAGAATAAATGATGAAAACATTCTGGCCGATACGGTTTGCTTGAATATGTGGAAGCATAACAAACAGGAAGAAAAAGTCGTGGTGACATACTCGGAGCGGGAAAAACACTTGCTGAATATACTCGACAAATATGGCGAACTGACATTGAACAGGTGCAGCAAGTTGTCAAACATTCCCAGAATAACGACAAGCCGCCTTTTGGCCGATTTTATCAGGTTCAATTTAGTGGAACAGATTTTCAGGGAACATACTTTTTATTTCAGACTAAAAGAAGATATATCATTATAACGGTTATAACATATTACAGGCATATTTATTGATAATGGATTTTATTACGGTGTTTATAAATCAGGCTAATTATATTTTGTGGACATATGTGCTGATAGCCATGTTGTTGGGCTGTGCACTGTGGTTCAGTTTCAAAACCAGATTTGTGCAGTTCAGGATGATAGGAGAGATGGTCAGGCTGCTTGGAGATTCAACTGCAAAGATTGACGGGCATGAAAAGCACATATCTTCGTTTCAGGCCTTTACCATTTCCTTGGCCAGCCGCGTAGGTACAGGTAACCTGGCAGGAGTAGCCACGGCAATAACAGTAGGCGGTCCGGGAGCGGTATTCTGGATGTGGATAATAGCTCTTTTAGGAGCGAGCAGTGCTTTTGTAGAGTCTTCGCTTGCCCAGTTGTTCAAGATAAGAAGTAAACATTCCTATATCGGAGGTCCGGCTTATTATATGGAAAAAGGACTGAAAAAGAGATGGATGGGTATAATCTTTGCGGTACTGATAACTGTCACATTTGGTTTTGCATTCAATTCCGTTCAGAGTAACACTATTTGTGCAGCATTCGACAGTGCTTTTAATATTCCTCCCGTATATATGGGTGTCGGAATAACTGTTCTTACTATAGTTATCATATTCGGCGGAGTGCATTGGATAGCAAATGTAAGCAGCATTCTTGTACCGGTTATGGCATTAGGCTATATAGTGTTGGCATTATATATTGTTTTCAGCAATCTGGTACATTTGCCGGATGTCATTTCTTTGATACTGAAGAATGCATTCGGAGTGGAACAGGCTATAGGTGGAGGTGTTGGTGCTGCTCTTATGCAAGGAATAAAGCGAGGTCTGTTCAGTAATGAGGCTGGTATGGGTTCTGCACCTAACGCAGCTGCTACAGCGCATGTTACACATCCTGCAAAACAAGGTTTCATTCAGGCGTTGGGAGTATTTACAGATACATTATTGATATGTACCTGTACAGCCTTCATAATACTTTTCAGTGGTGAAGGACTTGATGGTGGACTGGACGGAATACAGCTGACTCAGGCGGCATTAAACAGTCAGATAGGAAATATAGGCAGTACTTACATAGCTGTGGCAATATTGTTCTTTGCATATAGCAGTATTCTCGGCAATTATTATTATGGAGAAGCCAACCTTCGTTTTATAGCCAAAAACCGGAGTGTGATAATAATATATCGGATATTGGTAGGAGGAATGGTTCTTTTCGGTTCAATGGCAAGCCTGAAACTGGTTTGGAGTCTTGCGGACGTAACCATGGCACTGATGGCTATATGTAATCTTATAGCGATAATAATGCTTGGGAAATATGCATTCAGACTTCTTGATGACTATCTGATGCAGAAGAAAAAAGGAATAGAAAGTCCTGTCTTTACAAAAGAAAAGATGAAGGATATAGAGAATGAGATAAGTTGTTGGTAACATTTTATTATATACAAATATAAATTTCAATCAATATATTTTAGTATATTTGCACCCATAAAGAATAAATAATATTTCAAACATGAGTATATTTTCAAAACTATTCGGAAAGAAAAATGCTGAAAATGCTGAGGAGCCTGTCAGAGTAGGCGGAATGGAAGACTTTATGAGCCTTATACGTGTTTACTACCAGGCTGTAATGGCTTCACAAATGGGTATAAGCAATATCAATTTTTTGCCTGATTTGGCTGTCTTTAAACGTACACTCAAAGTTCCTACACAAAACAATAAATTAGGAATAGCAGAAAAATCACGCTGTAAGAAAATGCTTGTTGACATTTACGGATTGAATGACAGTTTCTTCAAGGAAATAGATGCTTCTATAAAGAAAAACTGTAAGAATGTAAACGACATAAAATCATATCTGTTTATGTTCCAGGGATTCAGTCAGGATCTTATGATGGTTATCGGAAATCTGATGCAGTGGAAATTCCGTATGCCAAGCCTTCTGAAAAAGATGCTTCGCAATATGACAGAAAAGGCTATAAACGATATCCTGACAAAGACAGACTGGAAAGACGACGGAGTGCGTAAAACCTGCAATAATATCCGTCAGTATAAGCACGCTTTGGGATATTCACAGGAATGGATGAACGATTATGTCTATAATATCGTTCTCTTGGCTAAAAAGGAGCCAAAACCAAAAGCCTGAACAGTATAAACCTATTTTAATGGCGGAGTTGGTATATTATATATCAATCCCGCCTTTATTTTGTATGTTCCATTATGAATAATATTAAAGATATAGAACAACATCCTTTAGAACCATTTCTACCTTGTAATGCCTCGCTTTTAATGTTAGGAAGCTTTCCTCCGCAGAGGAAAAGATGGAGTATGGATTTCTTTTATCCAAACTTGCAGAACGATATGTGGAGAATATTCGGATATATTTTTTTCAATGATAAAGAGTATTTCCTTACAGACAACAAGAAAGCGTTTGATAAAGCCAAACTTGAAACTTTTCTTACGCAGAAAGGCATAGCACTGTATGATACGGCATTTGCAGTAATCAGACTGCAGGATAATGCATCTGATAAATTCCTTGAAGTAGTTGAATCCACTAACATAGAATTACTGTTAAAGCAGATACCTGACTGTAAAGCGATAATCACTACAGGGCAGAAGGCTACAGATGTATTGTGTGAATATTTCTCAGTAAAACAACCGGCTATTGGGGATAAAACAGAAATATCATTTCAGGACAGAACGCTTTTTCTCTACAGAATGCCTTCGTCAAGTAGGGCATACCCTCTAAAGTTGGAAAAAAAATCAGAACTATATGCTCAGGCTTTCAGAGATTTAAATATTTTGTATTGAATAAAACCGATATTTATTTCATAAAAGCCTTGTAAATATAAAAAAAAGTACTACCTTTGCATTCGCAAACACGGGAATAGCTCAGTTGGTAGAGCATCGGTCTCCAAAACCGAGTGT
>NZ_DXVR01000113.1:0-7346 GCF_019417265.1 Bacteroides sp. | reverse complement strand
ATACAGATTATGTTTTTATATATACAAGTTATATTTATAAATACAAAGCTTATATTTACAGATTACGTTCTGTCTTTTACAAGAATATATACCTACAGATACCTCTTTTCTCTTAATCAATTATTTGAATCAGAAATTTAGTACCTTTGCAAAAGACATCAATCAAGACTGAGAAAAATGGCTGGAATATACATACATATACCGTTCTGCAAAAGAAGATGCATATACTGCGACTTCTTCTCTACTACGGCTTCCGAAAAGAAAAACGAATATATCAAGGCTCTGTGCAAGGAAATTGCCGGAAGAAAAAACTACTTGGACTGTGAAACTATAGATACTATTTATCTTGGTGGCGGAACACCGTCACAACTTGAAAAGAAAGACTTCGTAAATATATTCAATACTATATACGAAAACTATAAAGTAAATCCTGAAGCAGAAATAACAATAGAGGCAAATCCTGATGACCTGACAGACGAATATGTGGAAATGCTCTCTACCCTACCTTTCAACCGTCTGAGCATGGGAATACAGACCTTCAACGATGATATCCTGTCTCTTCTGAAAAGACGCCACAACGCACAGCAGGCAATAGAGGCTTTTGGCAGATGCAGAAATGCAGGATTTCGCAATATAAGCATCGACCTTATGTACGGTCTCCCCGGTGAAAGTATGGATACGTGGAATAAAGATCTTGACACTGCCATCTCACTGAAACCGGAACATATTTCGGCTTATCATCTGATATACGAAGAAGGAACCGTACTTTACAAACTGAGAGAAGAAAACAAAGTGAGCGAAGCCGACGAGGATTTGAGCAATTCACTGTTTGAAACACTCATCTCACGTCTGAAAGAAAACGGATATATGCATTATGAGATCTCAAATTTCTGCCGTCCCGGAATGCACTCACGACATAATTCAAGTTACTGGACAGGGATAAAATACCTTGGATGCGGTCCGTCAGCCCATTCATACGACGGACACTCACGGCAATGGAACATTTCGTCACTTGATAAATATATAGAAGGCATAAACAAAGGCTCGGAAATATCAGAAATAGAAGAACTGGACTTATATACCCACTACAACGATTTCGTAATTACATCAATCCGTACCGCATGGGGAATGCCACTGAATAAGCTAAAATCCGAATACGGAAACGTTCTTTACGACTATTGCCTGAAGATGGCTCGCCCACACATCAGCCAGGGAACACTTGAAATAAAGGATAATACCCTGAAACTGACTCAAAGCGGGATTTTCATATCAGACGGAATAATGAGTGACATGCTCTGGGTGGAATAAAAAATGCTCCCCCGATTTATCCATCAAGGGAGCATTTTCATATATTTGAATAATAACAATTATTATTTAGCCAGGCTATATACTATATCCATTATCTGCTTGCCAAGTTCATCGGCAGCCTCCATAGTAGAAGCTTCAGAGTAAACACGGATGATAGGCTCAGTATTACTCTTACGCAAGTGAACCCACTTGTCAGGGAAGTCAATCTTAACACCATCGATGTCGTTGATTTCCTCGTTCTTGTACATTTCCTTAACTTTTACAAGGATAGCATCAACATCTGTATCAGGAGTAAGGTCGATACGGTTCTTTGCAATGAAGTATTCAGGATATGTAGCACGGAGTTCAGTCACTTTCTTGCCTTCGTGTGCAAGGTGAGTAAGGAACAATGCTATACCTACGAGAGCATCGCGTCCGTAGTGTGATTCAGGATAGATAACTCCACCGTTACCTTCACCACCGATTACAGCGTTTGTAGTCTTCATCTTAGTCACTACGTTCACTTCACCTACTGCCGATGCATTGTATTCCATGCCATATTTGCGAGTAACATCGCGCAAAGCACGAGTTGAGCTAAGGTTTGAAACTGTATTACCAGGAGTGTGTTTCAATACATAGTCAGCAACAGTTACGAGTGTGTATTCCTCACCGTACATAGAACCATCTTCGCTGATGATAGCCAGACGGTCAACGTCAGGGTCAACTACGAAAGCAACATCGTTTCCACCCTTCTTCATAAGTCCCATTATGTCAGTAAGGTTCTTCTCAAGAGGTTCAGGGTTGTGCTGGAAATCACCTGTAGGGTCGCAGTAAAGCTTTTCTATATGCTGAACACCCAACTGTTCGAGCAACTGAGGAAGGATGATACCACCTACAGAGTTAACACAGTCGATAGCCACACGGAAGTTAGCCTTACGGATAGCCTCAACGTCAACAAGTTTCAAAGCCAATACGCTGTCGATGTGACGCTGATTGTATGTATTGTTTTCTGTATATTTACCGATATTGTCAATGTCAGCAAAAGTAAATTCTTCAGCTTCAGCAATACGCAATACCTCGTTACCTTCTGCTGCATTCAGGAATTCTCCGTGTTCGTTAAGAAGTTTCAGAGCGTTCCACTGTCTTGGATTATGACTTGCAGTAAGGATAATACCACCGCATGCACCTTCCATAGTAACAGCAAGTTCTGTAGTAGGAGTAGAAGCAAGACCGATATTAACAACATCGAATCCCATACCCATAAGAGTACCGCAAACTACGTTCTTTACCATTTCGCCGGAAATACGTGCATCGCGTCCTACAACAATCTTGTTGCTCTTCACAGTTGTAGTCTTACGAATCAGCGTAGCATAAGCTGATGTAAACTTCACAATGTCCAACGGATTAAGTCCTTCACCGGCCTGGCCACCTATAGTACCACGAATACCGGAAATTGATTTGATTAAAGTCATAGATATATTAATTTAGGTCATAAGTTATTTCATAATAACAAGGATATACATAACGCATAGCGAATGAAGACTTACCTTCGCTATGAGGTACAATTAATCTCACACGTGCAATCTTATCAGACGGAGGAGCTGAAATATATGATTTCATTTTCAGATAAGCAAACGGAACAAGCCATCCTGATGGAAACTCTGTATTTTTTTGGTAAAACTCATACATAGCACTTTGAGCCAAATCAGTAAATGATGCAGTGTAAGATCCGGACGAGCCGACAGTGAGCAAGAAATTCTCAGAATACGGCGAGTATCTGTTATGCGCCAAAGTATCTCCTGCAGTGAAACCCAACTCCTCAACATCCTTTATACAAACTTCAAGAAAGCGAGAGGATATATTATATCTTCCTTCTTTAAGGATTTCACCGTCTCCACGATACTGAATGTTCATATACACACCACTCTTGTCGAACAAAACGAACTCATTCTCCTTAGTAACCGTATCATTCTCTATAAATTCTTTTTCAGAGATAACCTTTATATCTTTTTCCAAGATAAACCTGTTGATGGCATCGGCCTCTTCTTCCTTCATTTCGGCATATGTCTTTCCGTTGTTACAACTCTGAAGACCGAAAGACAATGCATATACCAATACCGATAAATAGAATAGTTTCTTCATTATTTTAAAAATTTACAGGGCAAAATTAATAAAACTATTTTTATCCCCACACTTAATTAGTCGATGTAATAGTTAATTTTGTAGAAAAATACGCTATAAATCAGTTCTTAAGCAATAAATCCTCGTATTTCACGAGTGCCTGTTTAAACAATTCAATAGCCTCATCCATAGTGCCATAGAATTCTCCGCCGGATGCATTCAGGTGTCCGCCACCGTTGAAAAACTCTGTTGCAACCTTGTTGCAAGGGAAATTTCCAACCGAACGCAATGAAACTTTTATCATATTCTTCTCAGTATCTTCACGCAGGAAAACAGAGAAACATATACCTTTCATCTGAAGAGGAATGTTTACGAAACCTTCGGTATCTCCCTTCACATACTGGAATTTCTTCTGTTCGTCCTTGGTAAGCCATATCAGTGCCGAACGGAACTGATGGAATACTTCCATCTTATCATAAAGCACATAACCCATCAGGCGAAGACGCCCTTCGGAATATGTATTGAACACCTTACGGTAGATATCATCCTTGTCAATACCTTTTGAAAGGAGTTCACTTATGATGAAGTATATTTCACGGTCGTTAGAATTGTATGTAAATCCGCCTGTATCTGTCATCATTCCGGTGTAAATACACTGTGCACCTTCGTATGTAATATCGTCAAAACATCCAAGACGGCATATCAGTCGGAAAACAAGTTCAGATGTAGATGATATGTCAGGATGCGAAATTGTAACCTTACAGAATGGCTCAGGATTGAGATGATGGTCTATCATAACCTTGCGTGCCTGCGATTCAGCCACCGGTTTTGCCACGGCGTCAATTCTTGACAATGCATTGAAGTCAAGACAGCATATCACATCTGCCTCAGCTATAAGTTTGTCGGCAAACTCGGCATACTTGTCATATCTTATTATATCCTTTGCTCCCGGCATCCACTGCAGGAACTCCGGGAAAGCATTCGGAACTATCACATGCACGTTTTTCTCCATTCCTTGCAGGAAATGACATAGTCCCAACGATGAGCCGAGAGCGTCACCGTCAGGCGAAACATGTGTTACTATAACTATTTTGTCAGCCTTTTCGAAATAGGTTTCTACCTTGTCAATGTTCGCTTGTAAGATAATCTTTGACAGCATATTTGATTGTTTGTGTTAAATTGTTGGCAAATGTACTCTTTTTTTTCTATTTACAGAAGTATTCTAAAAGAAGCTTGAGCGGATTTTTCTGTGTATTTTATGTTCAGCTTCTCACATTCGTCTTTCAGAAACTCCCGATACCTTTCGCTCACGGTTTCATCTATAATCACATTCTTTATATCAAACAGTCCGGACAGCCCTGTAATACTACCACTGAAACCCTTGCTTATATATACATAGTCCAAAGTGGTAAGTTTTGTCTTTCCGGTAAGACGAATATCTTTCCAATATGGAGATTTCATTACCCCTATCCTGATTCCGTTTATCTCATGCAGTCCGTTTTCCGACGCAATGACTTCAAGCTCCCTGTTATTTCTTATATATAAATCGGAACGGGCAAAAAACAGCGATGGAACATCTTCTGTGCGGATTTTATAAACCTCAACCACTATTATCAGACAAGATACAAAAAGAATTCTTATAAGTCCGGCAGGGGTTTTCTTTTTGAGAAAGACATATAGCAGACATAAAAGGACAAAGGCAAACAGCACCTGAATCCAATTGAAATATAGTGAGGTTATCTGCGCTCCCTCCAGACTATGAACAAACTGCATTGAACCGTTAAGAATCTTTGTCACCGCCTCTAAAAGCCATATACACAAATCTCCCACCGCAGGAATAAATGAACAGACAAGAGAAGCTATCGTAAGCGACAGTATGCAAGAAGCCAAAACACCTACTACAAGATTTGCCATCAGGAAATATGTAGGGAAAGTACCGAAATAATATAGTATAAGAGGTAAGGTACCAAGCTGAGCTGCCAATGAAACAGACATTGCATTCCATATATAATGTACAAGCCTGTTACTGCTCTTTATCCATTCGGAAATGACCGGATAAAAAAGAATGATGGAAAGCACTGCCACGAACGACAACTGAAAACTTATATCGAAAAGATACATAGGATTGTAAAGCAGCATTATAAATGCGGTAAGCGACAGAGAAAAGAATCCGCAAAAACCGTTCTCCACCACTACAGAGGCTACAAGATAAAGCGTACACATAGTCACAGCCCTGACCACCGAAGGACTCAGCCCGGATATAAAAGCAAATATCCACAAAGCCACTGCAACAACTACAGACTGGATTGCCTTACCACCCTTCAGTTTCCTCAAAGGCCACAACAGAAAATAAAGGATACAAGACAAGATACCGACATGCAATCCTGACAAAGCCAGTACATGACTCGTCCCTGCCCCACTGTAAACAGCTTTCAGTTCCGGAGTGAGCTCGCTCTTGTCGCCTATTGTCAATGCAGAAACCACAGCCAATTCATCATCGTCCATATCCCAACTTCTGAACATTGCGGAAACTGCATCTCTACATCTTAAAGCCATATGCTTTAATGAATTAGGTTCTTCCACTTTGATACCTTTCCAATTACCGGAAAAAGCCAAAGCCGTACCCGATATTCCTTTATTGAAAAGATATCCGGCATAATCGACCCCCATAAACTCTATATCCGAAACAGGTCGGGAGATGGAAGAATGTAACACGATATTATCACCACATCGTGGAATATAGGATAATGAATCAGGAATAAAATATAACAGGATATTACGATTGACATAATGCCGTCCAATACTGTCTGAGGCAGATGGAATACAATATTCAACCTTCACTTCCGAACACAAAGTCTTGCCCTTCACTTCCGGAGTAGTCTCTACTACCCCGTAATAGCATAAAGACCTCTCATGCCACTCATATTCTATACTGTTTTTCTTCTGAACAATCAGCATTCCGCCAAGCAGAAAGAAACAAACAGAGGCCATAATTCCGAAAGAATAATTCAGAGTGAATTTTCTGAATTTAATCACTGCCGACAAAAGCAACGGCAAAACGGCACCACAAAGAACAATAAGTAAAGACCGTACAGATACGTCCGGCAGAAATCTGTCGAAGAAAAAAATTCCGGCTGCCATAAAAACTGTCAACCGGAATAATGGATAGCTCACCAAATAGGATTTTTTCTCCAATCTGAATAATTATAAGTTTTTCATTTTATGAATCATGTTTATCATATCCGGAGCCTTGAAAATGGCATTTCCTGCCACAAGTACATCTGCACCGGCATCAACAAGCTGTTTACCGGTTTCCAAATTGACACCGCCATCGACTTCTATCAGTGCGTTGGAACCGGTTTCTTCGATAAGTTTCTTCAACCGACGAACCTTGTTCAAAGTGTTTGGGATGAATTTCTGTCCGCCGAAACCAGGATTTACACTCATCAGAAGCACCATATCGAGGTCGGCAATGATATCACTCAATACAGCAACCGGAGTAGCCGGATTAAGTGTGACACCGGCTTTCATGCCGTTATCCTTAATCATTTGCACCACGCGATGCAGATGCGGACAAGTTTCATAGTGTACATTCATCATCATTGAGCCTAAAGCCTTTACTTCCTTTATAAACTTTTCAGGCTGTACAATCATAAGATGAACATCAAGAGGCTTGTTGCAAAGCTTGGCCACATATTCCAGTACCGGAAATCCGAATGAAATATTAGGAACGAACACACCGTCCATAATATCTATATGCAACCAGTCCGCTTCACTGCGGTTTATCTTGTCCAAATCATCTTTAAGACAACCGAAATCGGCCGACAGCAAAGATGGAGAAATCAAAACTTTATTCATTTCAGAACTGTTATAATATTAGTATAAGACCTTAATTCCGCAACATAATTGATAATTATTTTTATAAGTTCCTGAGCAAC
>NZ_DXVR01000112.1:0-7662 GCF_019417265.1 Bacteroides sp. | reverse complement strand
TTATAGTTCCTTTATTAGTGTTTGCTATGCAGCTGTATGATTTGCTTGCTATGTTATTATAAGTAAAATTAATAATATGACAATTCTCAATTAAACCATTGTTTTTCCCTGATAATGCTGATAAATCTTTGTCGTATTGTGTTTTATATCCACAATCAGAAAGAATCAGGTTTTTAATTATTGCATCTTTGCCAGTTGTAACAAATAATGCGAAAACTGAGCAATTAGACTTTTCGTATAAAGTTATATTACTTAGTTTGTGATTATTACCGTTAAATATATCGTTAAATTCTTTACTCCTATTACCTATTAATTCAATAAGTTTTGATTCTTCATCCGTAAAACTTAAATCATTATAAAGATTAAATTCCCTTTTCCCATCTTGCATTACATAGAAATCCTCTAAAGTTTTTCCATTATATTCTGTTTCACCATTTATTAGGTGTGTAAATGCGATGAAATCAGTGGTTGTATATATGCCTGGATTAAGTTTCACATTACATATATACTCATATCCTGAATTATATACCTTATTATTAATTGAGGAATTGTATTTCTTACCTTTATTGCATGTTATTTCTAATGAAATATTACAGTCATTTGATGCCGGAATGAATATCTCGTATTTACCTTCAGTGTTCTTTGTAAGTGTAACATCCGCATTTCCACCTTCCAAGAATGAAAGTTTTCCTGTATAAAAGTCTATACCGCTGATTTTTGATGGTATTTTCACTTTCACATCTTTCACAGTGTCATTAAGTTCGCTTTCTATGTTTATCACAAGTTTTGCAAACATATGGCTGAAAGTCAGGTTTACATTCTTTCCCAATTTTACAGTCGTATTGCACCAGACCATGTCCTGCAATTCACCGTTTTTTGAATATAAATCCGCGATGTTGTCTATTACAGGATAATAGGCAGCAATTGATGCATCATTCTCACTTGTGTTCCACTTGTCATTTTTCAGCCCGGTCCATTGGCCGTTTTCTAATGTCAAGGTATCACCATCGGCAGTTATTCCGCCTTTGCTGTAAAACTTTATTTTTCCGTTTTCCGGTATCTGGCTTATAGTAGCAGCTCTGGAATTTTTGTTTGAGAACCCACACATGGAATTTCCGGTAATGGTGACAGATAAGTCGCCGATATTATCGTTATGAGGATTTGTCAAACTTTCTTTTACGCACGCTGACAATATGAAAAGTGTTATTACTGAGAATATTATTTTTGCTTTCATTCTACTCCTTATATTATATCAATGGGTAATATAACTCTATGATTATGCGAAAAGTCCGTTTTTTTAACATAAAAAAACGCTGCCATACCTTCTCAGGCCGGGCAGCGCAAGCTACAATACAAAATACAAATACAACTAAACGAGATATCTTAAATCAAAAAAAAGATTTAATTCTATACTATACCTTGTGCCATCATCGCATGAGCCACTTTCATGAATCCTGCTATATTGGCACCTTTCACATAATTCACATATCCATCGGCTTCAGTTCCGTATTTCACGCACTGTTCATGGATATTATGCATTATCTGATGGAGTTTTTCGTCCACTTCTTCCGCACTCCAACTCATATGCATTGCGTTCTGACTCATCTCAAGACCTGAGGTGGCAACACCGCCCGCATTGACTGCTTTTCCAGGAGCATAAGTTATCTTATTTTCAATAAATGCATCTATCGCTTCAGGAGTACAACCCATGTTTGAAATTTCTCCGACGCAAAGTACGGAATTTTTTATCAAATTTCCAGCATCTTCGCCATTTAATTCGTTCTGAGTTGCGCAAGGAAGTGCAATATCTACCTTAACTTCCCATGGACGACGTCCCGGAACGAACTTAGAACCCGGGAATTTCTCTGCGTAAGGTTCTACTATATCGTTGCCCGAAGTACGGAGTTCAAGCATATAGTCTATCTTTTCGCCGCTAATTCCGTCCGGGTCGTAGATATATCCGTCAGGTCCGGAAATTGTCACTACTTTTGCGCCGAGCTGTGTAGCTTTTGTAGCCGCACCCCAAGCCACGTTACCGAAGCCTGATATGGCAACTGTCTTACCTTTTATATCTATGCCTTTCTTGTCGAGCATATGTTTCACGAAGTACAGACCTCCGAAACCGGTTGCTTCAGGACGGATGAGGGAACCGCCGAATTCAAGTCCCTTGCCGGTGAAAGTACCGGTGAACTCGTGAGTCAGTTTCTTGTACATACCAAACATATAGCCTACTTCTCTGCCGCCTACACCGATATCGCCTGCCGGAACGTCCATATCCGGGCCTACGTGACGCCACAGTTCAAGCATAAATGCTTGACAGAAACGCATGATTTCAGCATCGCTCTTTCCGCGAGGAGAGAAGTCCGAACCACCTTTACCGCCACCCATAGGCAGGGTAGTGAGGGCATTCTTGAATGTCTGCTCAAATCCTAAGAATTTCAGAATTGAGAGGTTTACTGATGCATGGAAGCGGATACCGCCTTTGTAAGGGCCTATAGCATTGTTAAACTGTACTCTGTAACCTATGTTTACCTGTACCTTGCCTTTATCGTCTACCCAAGGTACACGGAAAGTTATAATTCTGTCCGGTTCTACCAGACGTTCTATCAATGATACTTTTTCAAACTCAGGATGCTGATTATATACATCTTCAATAGAGAGCAATACTTCTTTTACTGCCTGCAGATACTCTGATTCACCCGGATGCTTAGCTTCCAGTGAAGCCATGATTTGATTGATATTCATAATTCAAAATATTAAGATCTGACAAAATGAAATGTTTTGTTATCTGCAAAGTTATGAAATTCTATATTATATGCAAGTTTTTATGGGTATATTTGTGTAAAATAATGATAAAAAGTAAGTATGATTCATGAAGTGTATATGTTCTCATAGTTCTCTTTCCTCGATATAATGAAACAAATGTCGAGTCTTTTTATGAAAAACGCACCGTCCTGAAAACCGTGACACGTACGTGTAACGGGCGGAACACGTTCGTGTAACGCGCGCGTCACGTTCGTGTTACACTCGGAACACGTACGTGTTCCGCTTTCTCTGTCGAAGAATTTTGAATTTTATTTGCTTCTGATAAATCTTTTCATTCCGTCCGTATAGAAAACGCGGGTTGAGTCCTTGTCGTCGGAATAGATGAAATATGCATCAATTTCAGGATGGGCATTGCAGATAGCAACGGAAGAGTCAAGGCCGAGAACCATGAATGCAGTGGCATAGGCATCGGCTGTGGCGCAGTTCTTTGCCACTACTGTTGACGACAGGATGTTGTGCTGTACAGGATAGCCTGTACGAGGATTGATGGTGTGGGCATATTTCTTGCCGTCTTTGTAATAGAAATTGCGGTAATTGCCCGAAGTGGCAAGTCCGGCGTTGGTGATTTCTATCACGGTCTGCAGTTCCTGGTTTACTGACAGGGAATCGTCTATTGGCTTGTTAATACCTATGCGCCAAACATTCATTTTCGGATTCTTGCCTTTCAGAACCAGTTCGCCACCTATATCTATCATGTAGTTTTCCACTCCTTTACTGTCGAGCAGACGTGCCACGTGGTCTACTCCATAGCCTTTGGCTATTGCGCTGCAGTCAAGCATTGTTCTGCTGTCCTGTTTCACTATTTTGCCGTCTTTCAGTGCTATCTTTTCAAAACCGACGAACCGGCGCAGCGAGTCTATAGTTTCACGGCTCACATTGGTGGAACTGTCGAAACCGAATCCCCAGGCGTTTACAAGCGGGGCAACAGTGATGTCGAAAGCACCGTCCGTTTCTTCGGATATGCTTTTGGCCAACATGAAAACGTCAGTCAGAAGGCTGTCTGCTGTCATGTCAGTGTTATTGTTAATCTTTGTGATAACAGAAGTCTTGTTGAATGGCGAAAGGGAATTGTCTACCTCTTTCAAAGCGGCTTCGATTTCTGTTTTCAGATTTTCATTATGCTGGTAAGTGATTTTATACATTGTTCCGAACACAAGTCCCTGGTCGGTGTGGAACGGTGGCTGTTTTTTCAGAATTAAAACAGTTCCTACAACAAGCAGAATGAGGAACGGTATCTGCCATTTTAAAGATTTATTGTTCATGATTGTGTATGTTTTTATGATAAATGTTCGATAAGAATTTTTACTCCGATGCCTATAAGTACAAGTCCTCCGAAGATTTCCATCTTAAGATTGAATCGTTTTCCGAAGAATACTCCTATCAGACTTCCTATTACGGAGATTACGAACGATGCCACTCCGATGGCTATGAGTGGATGGATGAGCGAACTCAGTGTCTTGAATCCGGTGAATGCGAATGATATTCCCACGGCAAGTGCGTCGATACTTGTAGCCACGGCCAGGGTGAGTATGACTTTCAGTTTTCGTGGATTGAAACTTTCCGATTCTTCATCGCTGAAGTATTCCTTTATCATCCTTACGCCAAGGAATGAAAGGAGTCCGAATGCTATCCAATGGTCGTAGGCCTCGATGTAGTGATGGAAACTTTTTGCGCCCAACCATCCCAGGAAAGGCATCATGGCCTGGAAAAGTCCGAAGAAAAAGCCCATCTTGAGGAAGGTTTTCCATTCTATCTGATGAAGGATTATACCGCTTGCCACTGAAACCGTGAAGCAGTCAATTGCAAGGCTTATCGCTAAAAGCCATATTTCTATTATGCTCATGTCTTGAGTTATTAAAACGGAAGATTATACATCAGATGGTATGACAGGGTGAAGGCTGTTCCGGCATTTTCGCCGTATCCCGGTATATACCATGGTTCGGTATTGGCATGCTTGGTGTAGCTGAGTCGTCTTTTGTATTTTACGCTCCAGCCCATGCAGAAACCTTTATAGATTTTTACTTTCATTCCGCCTACTATTTCCAGCCAGTGAGCAGTGGTGTTTACCCCATGATAGGAGAAAGGTACCTGTATCTGTCCTCCATAGTTGGGGTCTGTCATTGTCGGACCGTCTACATCATATACGAATGATGAGAATCCGTATCTCAATCCTCCGAACAGGAATCCCGGCAGGTGAGGCTTGTTGTGGAAAAAGTTGTAATCCATTCCGACCTTGAAAAACGGAGCAGCAGTCTTGTAGCGAATGTCGGTAGCATCGCTCAGCGTGTTTACCTTACAGTAGCCGACTTCCACTATTGGAAGGAAGCGGTTAAGGAAATTGGCCTGAAGCATTACGTCGCTGCTCAGGATGTCACTGCCGAGGACATAGTTTCCCAATCCGGCAATTTCCACTCCGATGGTCGTTCCCTGATATAGTTTGACTTTCTCTGTCTTTTCTTTGTCCTTGTCTTTTTTCTTTTGTGCGAAAACATACGTCGGACATATCAGCAGACTACTGAGTATCAGCCACTGTATAATATATCCTGAAGTTTTCTTTCTCATAATTGTCTATGTTTGGGTTTATGATTTCTATGGAGTCAATTCCGTAGCTGTGTGTCACTTCCGTAGCTTCGTGGAACATCATTGTGCCGCAATCCACACTCATGAAATAAGGTCTGTTGTTGTGCTTGATAGTGATGTAATCCTGTTGCTCTCCGTTTAAGTCTATTATTAATGTTGTTTCGTTTGAATAACTTAATGGAACCTTGAAAGTACTCATATTGCTTTCCTTATTTATAAGTGTGTCGCTTATTATCGAGTCTTCCACGATTCTTTCCACTATCTGCCCGTTGTCGAGAGTGTCATAAACGGTTACATCGGCTGTCATCTGTCCAATAATGCTGGCCGGAACAGTTGGAGCCACCGCTTTGCCATGCTGGTTGACTAACGTGAACTTTGCATATGCCAGGGCATTTGGCGGACAGCTTTCGCCTTCGCAACTGTTCAGAAAGAATGTTGCAAGCAGGATTATTGCTATGAATATTGCAGGTAGTCTTTTCATTTTGGTTCTTACAGTTCTTTTTCTATTTGGTATTTGTTTCTTTCCTGCGAGTTCCGGGCTACAAGTTCACCGAGGAATCCGGCTATGAAGAGCTGTGTTCCCAATATCATTGTAGTAAGTGCGAGGAAGAAATACGGATTGTCTGTCACGAGGCTGTACGGATTGCCGGCATGCATGTTGTATATCTTCATTGCTCCCACGGCTATTACGGCTATAAATCCGAGGAAGAACATTATTGAACCGAGGAATCCGAAGATGTGCATAGGCTTGACTCCGAATTTCGACAGGAACCACAGTGTAATAAGGTCAAGATATCCATTGACAAATCTGTTTATTCCGAACTTTGTCTTGCCGTATTTTCTTGCCTGATGATGCACTACTTTCTCGCCGATTTTGCTGAAGCCGGCATTCTTGGCCAAATATGGTATGTAGCGGTGCATCTCGCCGTAAACTTCGATGTTCTTTATTACATCGCGGCGATAAGCCTTAAGGCCACAGTTAAAGTCGTGAAGATTTTTTATACCTGAAACTTTTCGGGCTGTGGCATTGAAAAGTTTTGTCGGTATGGTCTTTGAGAGCGGGTCGTATCTTTTCTGTTTCCATCCTGAAACAAGGTCATACCCGTCTTCAGTAATCATTCTGTATAGTTCCGGAATCTCGTCCGGACTGTCCTGCAGGTCGGCATCCATTGTTATTACCACATCGCCTTCCGCTTTCTCAAATCCACAGAACAGGGCAGGGGATTTCCCGTAGTTTCGGCGGAACTTTATACCTTTTATATTGGCATGTTTCTTGCTCAGGTTTTCTATCACGTTCCACGAACCGTCGGTACTGCCATCGTTTACGAATATGATTTCGTAGCTGAAGCCGTGTTCGTTCATTACTTTTTCTATCCACGCATGAAGTTCAGGCAGTGATTCTTCTTCGTTATACAGAGGTATTACTACTGATATATCCATTTTGAGTTTTTAAGTTTATGAGTTTTTTAAGCTTTTGAGTTTATGAGTTTTTCTTTCTTCTCATGGCCAATAGGGCAGTGGGTAACGAAAGAATTGCTCCGTAAAAAATATTCTGGAATATTAATTGCAGTGTCAGTTGCAGTGGCGACATCGAAGCTATGATGTCAAGATTCCGGATAAGCTGGTCTACGGAGGCTTCCAAATCGCCGGTAAGTGTTGACTTCAGATTTTCCATCTGTTCCAGATATGTTCCCATCAGATATCCGTTGTCTATAAATCTGAAGTAAACATAATGTGCGGCAGCCGTCAGTAATGCTGCGAAGAAATACATATATAATGAGAATACCCATCCGCGCATGAATGACAACTCTCCGCCGCAATAGCGTTCTCTATACTTGCGGATATATATGTATCCCAATATTGGGACAAACATGGTCATGAATATGAATAGAAGTTGTAGAAGTGGTATTTTGAAGCCCATAGGCAGGAATGAGAATTTGATTATCCAGAATATTCCCATCATAGTGCCGAAATACATTGCATGCTCTTGTAGTGTCTTAGGTTTATCTTCCATATATATCATTATAGTAATTATACTGCAAAAGTAAGTTTTTTCGGCATAGGAAGTATATAAAACGGAGAAAAATCATCTTTTTGAGGTAAAAAGTTTATTTTTTTATTGGAGAATGCTTGTGTATTTAAAAAAAATACCTACCTTTGCACCCGCAATCGAGAAACAACGATACAGTTCACTCGAAAGCAAGACATAACATGGGTAAGTCCCATACGGCCAGCTCCCTTCGAATCCTCCAGGGC
>NZ_DXVR01000111.1:0-7714 GCF_019417265.1 Bacteroides sp. | reverse complement strand
GTGAACTCATAATGTTGGTTTTATGAGTCAACTTTTTTCAGGGTAAGACAAATACTGTTCGAACGTTATTCGAAAACAGATAAACTATAAAGGTGGAATTTTTTCCACCTTTTTTTTGTTTTCATACCGAACAAAACTTATATCATAATTGTTTTACATATACATAATCACTACAACATAAGACGATAGACATATGGAAACTTTTAATGAACTGATTTCTTCATCGGACGTACCTGTCATTGTGGATTTCTTTGCAGAATGGTGCGAACCATGCAAAACAATGTCTCCTATCCTGAAACAGGTGAAAGACATGCAGGGCGATAAAGTACGAATTGTAAAAGTAGACGTTGACAAGAATAACGCACTGGCAATGCAATACAGCATACAATCGGTCCCTACACTGATGATTTTCAAAAACGGGAAACAGATGTGGCGACAGAGCGGCGTAATAAATGCCGGCGAACTGAATAAAATTGTAGAAATGTTCAAATAAAGAAATAATTAAACACTCATTTTTCATCATTTACGCTTAGACAAGGCTGAAAGTTTTCCTTATGAACTTTCAGCCCTCTGTTTTTTTATATCATTCCTTGATATTCCTGATATATACATCGGCTCTGGTCATAACATCGCGCACGAAATTATATGTTTCCGTACCCCTGAAATAACCGTTTTTACATACAGAGTCCTTATAATACTCCTCCTTGTTTTTCAGAAGCATATATACAGCCACATTTCCATCCCACAGATATTTGTCCTTTCCATATTTCTCTGCCAATGCCATTGCATCAAACACATGTCCTATACCGGAATTATATGACGCAAGAACAAATTTTATACGGTCATTGTCGCTTTTTACTTTAGAAAAAATCTTCTGCAGCTCGGCTATATATTTCACTCCTCCCTTTACGCTTTGTTCCGGGTCGCTCTCCATTCCTGCAGGTACTCCATAAAGTCTGGCTGTACGTGGCATGAGCTGCATCAATCCTTTTGCCCCGGCCCAGGAAACAGCATAAGGATTGAAATTCGACTCCGTATATACAAGGGCCGCCAATAACCTCCAGTCCCAGTTTATCTGAGGGGCATATTTACGGAACAAATCATCATAATGGGATATTCTGCCGTCTTTCAACGAAAGGATTGAGCCTTGCGGGGTATGCTTGTTGAGTTCAAAATATCTTCTGGCACTGGCTTCAAACTCAGCAGAATGTATATTCTCCCTATGCCACTTGTCTGCCGCCTCTGCCAGTTTGGGAGATGTTTTTCTGACAGCCCATGCAGAACGCTGGTCAAAGCTTATTTCCATGGTGATATCAAGATTCGGATAGTAGGTCTTGTTGATTTTTGCCAGTTCATTGTTGGTTACAGTATAATCAATCTTGCCTTCGGCAACCATTTCTATCAGGTCTTCATTGTTGATGCTGTCCGACGACACCTCGTTTATTATTATTCCTCCACCCAACTCCTGATTAAGATTTTCAAGCCTTTCTTCATACTTGCCTGGCATTACATAGACTTCTTTCCCCACAAGCTGGGTTACGTCCTCCAAACCATTCTTACCGTATCTCTGAACCAAAACCTGATGCGACACATTTTCCTCGCCACAATATATCAGGTCTTTTTTCCGTTCATTAGTAATTGGCAGATTATATGCTATAAAGTCCCCCTCTCCATTCAACAAAGCATTGACAAGTTCGACTTCCGAATTCAGCACCTTTACTTTCAGCTCAACCCCTAATGATTTTGCAAATCCCTGCGCCAACTCATACTGGAACCCCATAGGAACTTCCCTGTAGTTGAAATACGATGCGTAGCTGTTAATCGTCAGAACTATAAGCTCTTTATCCTCGATAATCCGGTCAAGGTCGTCGTGAATGATTCTTGCCTCCTCCTTCTTCAACATAAAAAAAGAAACTGCAACCACAATGGCAGCAAGGACTATCAGCGACGGAATTAATACTTTACGTTTATTCATTGTATCACATTTTAATAATTAATGCTATCTTTAAATAAGATAGGATGCGGTTCGGCAAAAAAAATTAAGCAAGCTTATTTATTTGCTCTCACCTTTTGCTATCTTTGCTGCATACAAAAATACTATAATTAATAAAAAATACAAACTATGGTCAAGCACATTGTTATGTTCAAGCTGAAAGACAGCTTGTCTGAGAATGAGAAAATTGAAATAATGAACAGTTTCAAATCGGCTATCGAAGCTCTGCCGGAAACAATCAAATTTATAAAAGATATTCATGTGGGACTAAACATCAACCCGTCGGAGAAATGGGATATATGCCTGGACAGTACTTTCGATTCATTGGAAGATGTAAAAGCTTACTCCGTCCATCCGGCTCATGTGGCAGCAGCCGGAATTATCAAAGAAGCGAAGGAAGACAGAGCCTGTGTGGATTTTGAAATATAATTGCAACAGCCTATGAAAAAGATTATTAACCCATGGAAAGGACTGGACGGTTATTATTGTTTCGGATGTGCGCCGAACAACGAAGCCGGTGTAAAAATGGAATTCTACGAGGACGGAGATGATATAGTAAGCATCTGGCATCCTGAAGCAAAATATCAGGGATGGGTAAACACACTGCACGGCGGAATACAGGCCACTCTGTTGGACGAAATATGCGCCTGGGTGATAGCCAGAAAGCTTCAGACTACTGGCGTAACGTCGAAAATGGAAACCAGATACATGAAATCCATAATGACTACAGACGACTATGTAGTGCTGCGCGCACATATCAGCGAACAGAAACGAAACATCATATTGGTAGATGCTTCTATATATAATATGAAAGGAGAAGAATGTACGAGAGCTTCATGTACATACTTCACTTTCCCTAAAGAGAAGGCACAGAAAGACATGTTTTTCTATGGATGCGAAACAGAAGAGGAAGAGGTCAATCCGCTAATTTGAAAGAAAAATCAAACTTTTTGCAATAAAAATTTGGAATTCTAAATCTTTCACTATACTTTTGTCGCAAACAATAAGAAAAAGTTATGATTTTTACAACTGCACTACATCACCATCATCATTCCCTGACGAAATAATCGGTAGGCTGATGGCTCATGCAGTTCATTATAGAAAAAGATTTATTCAAGGCTTGCCGTAAAATCCACGGTGAGCCATTTTTATTAATACAGATTATAAACTTTTAAAACCGAAAAATATGCTAAGAATTGCCGTACAATCAAAAGGCCGTCTGTTCGAAGATACAATGGCCCTGCTTGCAGAAGCTGACATCAAACTGTCAACATCAAAACGCACTTTGCTTACACAGTCAACTAATTTCCCTGTAGAAATTCTCTTCCTGCGCGATGACGATATTCCTCAATGCGTGGCAAACGGTGTTGCAGACATGGGTATAGTGGGCGAAAATGAATTTGAAGAAAAGCAGGAAGAAGCAGATATCATCCAAAGATTGGGATTCAGCAAATGCCGCCTGTCGCTCGCCCTTCATAAGGAGATAGAGTACAACGGCCTGGAATGGTTCAACGGAAAGAAAATTGCAACCTCATATCCGGTAATTCTGAAAAAATTCCTCGACAAGAACAATATCAAGGCTGATATACATGTGATAACCGGTTCCGTAGAGATTGCTCCGGGTATCGGACTGGCTGATGCCATCTTCGACATAGTAAGTTCTGGTTCTACACTTATCAGCAACAATCTGAAAGAGGTGGAAGTGGTGATGAAAAGCGAAGCTCTTCTGATTGGTAACAAAAACATGAGTGAAGAGAAAAAGGAAATTCTCAAGGAACTATTGTTCAGATTAGATGCCGTAAAGGCTGCCGAAGACAAGAAATATGTACTGATGAATGTTCCGACTGACAAGGTGAAAGATATAATTGAAGTTCTTCCGGGTATAAAAAGTCCAACCGTCATGCCGCTTGCCACAGAAGGATGGAGCAGCGTACATACGGTTCTCGACCAGAAATGTTTCTGGGATATAATAGGAAAGCTGAAAGCTATCGGCGCGCAGGGCATATTGGTTCTTCCTATCGAAAAGATGATTCTTTGAGAATAAAAAAGATAACAACCAAGAACTAAAGACTAAAAAAAATGAACTTAATAAAATATCCCGCACGGTCAGAATGGAAAAGTATTCTGAGCCGTCCTACACTGAATACGGCTACACTTCGCGACACTGTGCTACTGGTGCTCGGAGATATACGCGAGAAAGGTGACAAAGCCGTTATTGAATACGAAGAGAAGTTCGACAAGGTGAAACTTGCATCGCTCGAAGTTACTGAAGAAGAGTTTGCCGAAGCCGAAAAAGCCACTGACAGTACGCTTAAAGAAGCAATTGGCAAGGCTTTGGAGAATATCCGTACATTCCATGCTTCACAGAAGTTTGAGGGACAGAAAGTAACTACTACAACAGGGGTTACATGCTGGCAGAAAGCAGTAGCCATTGAGAAAGTAGGTCTTTACATTCCGGGCGGTACCGCTCCCCTTTTCTCTACAGTGCTTATGCTTGCGGCTCCGGCCAAGATTGCAGGTTGCAAGGAAATAGTTCTTTGCTCACCTCCAAACCGCGAAGGCAAAATCAATCCAGCCATTCTTTATGCGGCCAAGGCAGCCGGAGTAAGCAGAATATTCAAGGCAGGTGGTGTACAGGCTATCGGAGCTATGGCTTACGGTACGGAAAGTATCCCTAAGGTATATAAGATATTCGGTCCGGGCAACCAATATGTAATGGCAGCCAAGCAGGAAGTATCGCTTCACGATGTAGCTATAGATATGCCTGCAGGTCCTTCGGAAGTAGCTGTACTGGCTGATGAGACGGCGAATCCGGCATACGTTGCATCCGACTTGCTTTCACAGGCTGAACACGGAGTTGACAGTCAGTCAATACTGATTACTACATCAGAGGAACTTATCGATGCGGTGCAGGAAGAAGTGGAAAAACAGCTATCTGTATTACCAAGAAAAGAAATTACCGAAAAGTCACTTTCACACAGCAAACTCATTTTAGTAAATTCCATTGATGAAGCTATTGAAATGTCTAACGAATATGCTCCGGAGCATCTCATCATAGAAACAAAAGACTATATGCAGGTGGCAGAAAGGATAGTAAATGCCGGTTCAGTATTCCTCGGCCCATACACTCCTGAAAGTGCAGGCGACTATGCATCGGGAACCAACCACACTCTTCCTACCAACGGATATGCAAAAGCCTACAGCGGAGTAAATCTGGACAGTTTCACACGCAAGATTACATTCCAGGAAATCACACGAGAAGGTATAATGAACATAGGACCGACCATAGAAACAATGGCTGCAAACGAGTTTCTTGATGCACACAAGAATGCAGTCACAATAAGACTAAAATCATAAGATTAAAGACAATGAAACCACTAAACGAACTTATACGCCCCAATATATGGTCATTGAAACCATACTCTTCTGCAAGGGATGAGTATAAAGGAGCCACAGCATCTGTATTCCTTGATGCCAACGAAAATCCTTATAACTCACCAAACAACCGATATCCGGACCCTCTGCAGACAGAACTTAAAACTTTGGTTTCAAGGGTAAAGAATGTATCTTGCGATAGAATATTCCTCGGCAACGGAAGTGATGAGGCTATCGACATCATTTACCGTACATTCTGTATTCCCGGCACAGACAATGCCGTAGCGATAGACCCTACATACGGGATGTACAAAGTATGTGCAGACATCAACGATGTGGAATACCGCAAAGTACTGCTTGACGAAAACTTCCAGTTCAGGGCTTCAGACCTCTTGGATAAGACAGATGAAAAGACCAAGCTTATCTTCCTCTGCTCGCCAAACAATCCTACCGGCAACAATCTGTGCAGAAAAGAAATAGAAACCGTATTACAGGAATTTGCAGGAATTGTAGTTATAGACGAAGCATATATCGACTTCTCAGACGAAGTTTCTTTCACCACCATGCTCGACAGATACCCTAACATGGTGGTACTGCAGACATTCTCCAAGGCATGGGGATGCGCTGCCATCCGCCTCGGTATGGCATTTGCATCGGCCGAAATCATATCTGTATTCAACAAGGTGAAATACCCATACAACGTGAATCACCTCACACAGACCGAAGCAATCAGCATGATTGGAAAAGAATATCAGATAAAGGAATGGGTGAAAACTCTGCTCACCGAAAGAACCAGACTGATAGAAAAGTTCGGCAAATTGGCATGCTGCGAACGCATCTACCCTACCGATGCCAATTTCTTCCTTGCAAAAGTATCTGATGCAAAAAAGATTTACGACTATCTGGTAAATAATGGTATCATAGTAAGAAACCGTACAAATGTCACTCTGTGTCACAACTGCCTCAGAGTCACTATCGGCTCACGTCCGGAAAATGACAAGCTGATTGAGGCTCTTGAAAGCTATAAATAAGGAGGAACAATGAAAAAGATATTATTCATCGACCGCGACGGGACTTTAGTGATAGAACCGCCCGTAGACTATCAGCTCGATTCTTTCGAAAAGCTTGAGTTCTATCCTAAAGTATTCCGGAATCTGAGTTTTGTACGCGAGAAGTTGGACTATGAGTTCGTAATGGTGACAAACCAGGACGGACTCGGAACAGATTCTTTTCCTGAAGATACTTTCCGGCCGGTACATAATCTTGTAATGAAAACACTGGAGAACGAAGGAATAACCTTCGACAATGTTTGTATTGACAGAAGCTTTCCGGAGGACAACGCTCCTACCAGAAAACCCGGAACAGGAATGCTCACACAATACATCGACAATCCTGAATACGACCTTGCCGGAAGCTTTGTTATAGGCGACCGTGCTACAGACGTTGAGCTTGCAAAGAATCTTGGCTGTAAGGCCATACTCCTGCAGGACGACAAGGAGATTCTGAAAGAGAAATCGCTGGAAGAATATTGTTCTCTTGCCACAAAAGACTGGGACAAGATAGCTGAATTTCTGTTTGCCGGAGAGAGAAAAGCTGAAGTAAGACGCACTACAAAAGAAACAGACATCTACATAAGCCTCAACCTCGACGGAAACGGTTCTTGCGATATAAGTACCGGTTTGGGATTTTTCGACCATATGTTAGAACAGATTGGCAAACATGGAGGGCTGGACCTTACGATAAAAGTAAAAGGTGACCTCGAAGTGGACGAACATCACACGATAGAAGACACTGCCATAGCCCTTGGAGAATGTATCTACAAGGCATTAGGCAACAAACGGGGAATAGAGAGATACGGCTACTGCCTGCCTATGGACGACTGTCTGTGTCAGGTGGCACTCGACTTTGGCGGACGTGCATGGTTGGTATGGGATGCAGAATTCAAACGCGAGAAAATAGGTGACATGCCCACAGAAATGTTCCTGCATTTCTTCAAATCGCTGAGCGACTCCGCACGTATGAACCTCAATATAAAGGCTGAAGGCCAGAACGAGCATCACAAGATTGAAGGTATTTTCAAAGCCCTTGCAAGAAGTATCAAGATGGCAGTGAAACGTGATGTATATCACTTCGAAGTACCGTCAAGCAAAGGATGCATATAAAACTACAAACAGAAGTAACGGAGGAGGCTAAACTGCCTCCTTTTTTGTTAACAAGATTTTCAAATAAAGCAGTTTGGTTAAACAGTGTTATAAAACATACTTTTTTACTCCAAAGACTTGCAGATTACGGAAAAGTCCGTACCTTTGTACTGTGTTTTTCATAGTATTAGATTTTAAGGTTAAC
>NZ_DXVR01000110.1:0-7782 GCF_019417265.1 Bacteroides sp. | reverse complement strand
GTACGATGATTTCAAAGTGCTTATCGTTAATCTTCACACCCTGCAGACGGTAAACATCCTGGATTTCGTTAACAATGTATTCCTGTACTGCTGTAGGACCCTTGATAGCCAAGATGTCAGCAGGAGTAATAGCACCGTCAGACAATGGAGTTCCGGCACGTACATAGTCGTTTTCCTGTACAAGAATCTGCTTAGACAATGCAACGAGATACTTACGAACCTCACCAGTCTTAGATGTAACGATAATTTCACGGTTACCACGCTTAATCTTACCCATTGTAATTTCACCGTCTATTTCAGAAACCACAGCAGGGTTAGATGGATTACGAGCCTCGAACAACTCTGTTACACGTGGAAGACCACCGGTGATATCACCAGCCTTACCTACCGCACGTGGAATCTTAACAAGAATGTCACCGGCCTTAACGTTTTCCTTATCCTCTACTACTACGTGACCACCTACCGGCAAGTTGTATGTACGCAAGATACCACCGTTTTCATCAAGGATGTGCAATGAAGGAATCTTGTTCTTATCCTTAGACTCAGTGATGATGATTTCGCGCAAACCTGTAGCTTCGTCAGATTCTACCTTGTAAGTTACGTTTTCGATAACTGATTCGAAATCAATCTTACCACCAACTTCAGTTACGATTACGGCGTTGAATGGGTCCCATTTTGCAATAAGTTTACCCTTCTCAACTATTTCACTGTCTGCAGCATAAAGTTTAGAACCGTAAGGTACGTTGTGAGTTGACAAGATGATACCTGTATTGATATCAACAAAACGAACTTCAGCTAAACGTCCAACAACAATCTTAACCGGTTCGCCTGTTTCTTCAACAGCATCAACAGTACGCAATTCTTCAAATTCCAGACGAGCAGGGTTCTTGGCAACGATAGATGCATTGGCAGCCATGTTACCAGCGATACCTCCGGCGTGGAATGTACGCAATGTCAACTGAGTACCCGGTTCACCGATTGACTGAGCAGCGATGACACCGACAGCCTCACCCTTCTGAACCATCTTACTTGAAGCAAGGTTACGTCCGTAACATTTAGCACAAACACCCTTCTTAGACTCACAAGTAAGTACAGAACGGATTTCTACGCTTTCAATAGGTGATTTTTCAATTTCTTCAGCAATAGCTTCTGTAATTTCTTCACCTGCTGCTACTATAAGTTCACCTGTAGTAGGATGTATAATATCGTGTACAGAGACACGTCCCAATATACGTTCGTAAAGTGTAGCAATAACTTCATCATTATTCTTCAACGCTGTACAAACAAGTCCGCGCAATGTACCACAGTCTTCTTCATTGATAATCACATCGTGTGAAACGTCTACAAGACGACGAGTCAAGTATCCGGCATCGGCTGTCTTCAACGCAGTATCGGCAAGACCCTTACGTGCACCGTGAGTTGAAATAAAGTACTCCAACACCGAAAGACCTTCCTTAAAGTTAGAAAGGATAGGGTTTTCAATGATCTGAGCACCTTCAGCACCTGCTTTCTGAGGTTTAGCCATCAAACCACGCATACCAGACAACTGACGAATCTGTTCCTTAGAACCACGGGCACCGGAATCAAGCATCATAAATACTGAGTTGAATCCCTGGTCGTCATTCTTAATAGTCTTGTAAAGGATATCAGACAAGTCACTGTTAACGTGTGTCCAAGTATCAATTACCTGGTTGTAACGTTCATTGTCAGTGATGAATCCCATGTTATAGTTCATCATAATCTGTTCAATTTCTTCGTTACCACGTCTTACGAGTTCTTCTTTTTCCCTCGGTATGATAATATCACCAAGGTTGAATGACAAACCACCTTCGAATGCCATCTTATAACCAAGGTTCTTGATACCGTCAAGGAATTCACAAGCACGTGCAACACCCACAGCCTTGATTACGTCGCTGATGATGTCACGCAATGACTTCTTAGATATGATAGTATTAAGGTAACCACATTCATCAGGAACGATTTCGTTTACGATTACACGTCCTACAGAAGTTTCCTTAATCATCTTCTTAACGATATTTCCGTTTTCATCCAAGTCATTAGCCACAACGCTAACTATTGCATGAATATCCACTTTACCTTCATTGTATGCGATAAGAGCTTCTTCAGGTCCGTAGAATATCAAGCCTTCACCCTTAGCGCCCTTACGCAATTTAGTGATATAGTAAAGACCAAGTACCATATCCTGTGCAGGCACTGTGATAGGCGCACCGTTTGCAGGGTTAAGGATATTGTGTGACTGCAACATCAACATCTGAGCTTCCAGTACAGCCTCGTTGCTCAAAGGCAAGTGAACGGCCATCTGGTCACCGTCGAAGTCAGCGTTGAACGCTGTACATGCCAACGGGTGAAGCTGGATAGCTTTTCCTTCAATCATCTTAGGCTGGAATGCCTGGATACCAAGACGGTGAAGTGTCGGCGCACGGTTCAGCAATACCGGATGTCCTTTCATTACGTGTTCCAGAATATCCCAGATAACAGCTTCCTTGCGGTCTACTATCTTCTTCGCTGATTTTACAGTCTTAACGATACCTCTTTCAATAAGTTTTCTTATGATGAATGGTTTGTAAAGTTCGGCAGCCATCAATTTAGGAATACCGCACTCACCCATCTTCAATTCAGGACCAACGACGATTACCGAACGTGCAGAGTAGTCAACACGCTTACCCAACAAGTTCTGACGGAAACGTCCCTGCTTACCTTTCAAGCTGTCAGAAAGTGACTTAAGCGGACGGTTTGCATCAGTCTTGACAGCACTTGCCTTACGTGAGTTATCGAACAATGAATCGACAGCTTCCTGAAGCATACGCTTTTCATTACGCAAGATTACATCAGGAGCCTTGATTTCGATAAGTCTCTTCAGACGGTTGTTACGAATGATAACACGACGGTACAAGTCATTCAAGTCAGAAGTAGCGAAACGGCCACCATCCAATGGAACAAGCGGACGCAATTCTGGCGGAATAACCGGTACGTTCTTGATAATCATCCATTCCGGTTTGTTTCTTCCCTTCGAAGCACGGAACGATTCTACAACCTGAAGACGCTTCAAAGCCTCGTTCTTACGCTGCTGTGATGAATCGTTGTTAGCTTTATGGCGAAGTTCATATGAAAGTTCATCCAAATCAAGAGCAGCCAAAAGGTCATATATAGCTTCGGCACCCATCTTCGCGATAAACTTATTCGGATCAGAATCATCAAGGAACTGGTTATCCTTTGGCAATGATTCCATTATATCCAAATATTCGCCTTCTTCAAGAAGGTCATATTTGCTGATGCCGTCTTCAGCCTTAATACCCGGCTGAATAACAACATAGCGTTCATAATATATGATTGCATCAAGTTTCTTTGTAGGCAATCCCAACAAATAACCGATTTTGTTAGGCAATGAACGGAAGTACCAGATATGAGCTACAGGCACAACAAGCTGTATGTGTCCGCTACGTTCACGACGTACTTTCTTCTCTGTTACTTCGACACCGCATCGGTCGCAGACAATACCTTTATAGCGAATGCGCTTGTACTTACCACAATGACATTCGTAGTCCTTTACCGGACCGAAGATACGTTCGCAGAACAAACCGTCACGTTCAGGCTTGTAGGTACGGTAGTTGATGGTTTCAGGTTTCAGAACCTCACCATAAGAGTTTTCAAGAATCTCTTCCGGTGAAGCCAAACCAATAGTAATTTTAGAGAAATTACTTTTTATTTTAGTGTCTTTTCTAAAAGCCATACTTTAATTAGTTTTTTTATTATTCCATTGTAATGCTCAAGCACAGACCTCTCAATTCGTGAAGCAATACGTTAAGTGATTCAGGGATACCCGGAGTTGGCATCGGCTCACCCTTAACAATAGCTTCATAAGCCTTAGAGCGTCCTACGACATCGTCTGACTTGATAGTCAGAATTTCCTGAAGAATATGGGCAGCACCGAATGCCTCGATAGCCCAGACTTCCATCTCTCCGAAACGCTGACCACCGAATTGTGCCTTACCACCAAGTGGCTGCTGAGTAATCAACGAATAAGGACCGATTGAACGAGCATGCATCTTGTCTTCAACCATGTGACCGAGTTTAAGCATATAAGTCACACCGACAGTTGCAGGCTGGTCGAACTGTTCACCTGTACCCCCATCATATAGATAAGTCTTACAGTAACGTGGCAATCCTGCCTTATCAGTCCATTTGTCAAGATCATCCAAAGTTGCTCCGTCGAAGATAGGAGTAGCAAACCTAAGACCAAGCTCCTTTCCTGCACGTCCCAACACAGCTTCGAATATCTGACCGATGTTCATACGTGAAGGCACACCCAACGGATTCAATACGATATCTACCGGAGTACCATCTGCAAGGAACGGCATATCTTCCTGTCTTACAACTCTTGAAACGATACCCTTGTTACCGTGACGACCGGCCATCTTATCACCTACACCGATTTTACGTTTCTTGGCGATATAAACCTTAGCCATCTGCATGATACCTGAAGGCAATTCATCACCGATTGTAAGAGCGAATTTCTTACGCTTCAGTTCAGCATCGTATTCTTTGTATTTCTTGATATAGTTCATAATCAACGAGCGGATGAGCTGGTTCTTATGCTCGTCTGCAGTCCATGAGCTCAACTGTATTACTGTATAATCAAGTATTTCAAGATCACGTTTTGTAAATTTGGCTCCCTTAGCAATAACTTCAGTACCCAAATAATCTTTTACGCCCTGCGATACAAGATTGTTTGTCAATACCATAAGTTTGTCTACAAGGATTTCCTTCAACTTAGCTGCCTTTTCTTCAAACTCTTCGTTCAGTTTCGGCAGGATAAGCTTGTCTGCATTCTTTTCGCTGCGAGTCTTAACTACGCGAGAGTACAATTTCTTGTCTATTACAACACCTCTCAATGAAGGAGAAGCCTTAAGTGAAGCATCCTTAACATCGCCGGCCTTGTCACCGAAGATAGCACGCAACAGTTTTTCTTCCGGTGAAGGGTCTGACTCACCCTTAGGAGTAATCTTACCGATAAGGATATCTCCCGGTTCGATACGTGCACCGATTCTTACGATACCTGTTTCGTCAAGGTCCTTAGTAGCTTCTTCACTAACGTTAGGAATATCAGCTGTAAGCTCTTCCATTCCTCGTTTAGTTTCGCGAACTTCAAGTATATATTCGTCTACATGTACTGAAGTAAGGATATCTTCACGAACTACACGTTCATTCAATACGATAGCATCCTCATAGTTATAACCCTTCCATGGCATGTAAGCCACCAAGAGGTTCTTACCAAGAGCCAACTCACCGTTTGCAGTAGAATAACCTTCTGTAAGGATATCACCCTTCTTGACACGCTGTCCTTTTGAACAAATCGGACGCAAGTCGATAGTCATGCTCTGGTTAGTCTTGCGGAATTTAGGTATCTTGTACTCTACCATCGCAGGTTCGAAACTTACAAATTCTTCTTCGTCAGTGCGGTCGTAAAGGATTCGTATTGTTGTTGCATCGACGAATTCAATAACACCATCACCTTCAGCAGCAATCTGAGTTCTTGAGTCTTCACAAAGCTGCTTTTCAATACCAGTACCCACGATTGGAGCCTCAGTACGCAACAATGGAACCGCCTGGCGCATCATGTTAGAACCCATCAACGCACGGTTAGCATCGTCATGTTCAAGGAACGGAATAAGAGAAGCTGCTATAGAAGCAATCTGCTGTGGAGATACGTCCATAAGCTGTACCTGATCAGGAGTAACCACTGGATAGTCAGCATCACGACGAGCTTTTACCTTTTCGCGGATAAATGTACCATCGTCGTTCAGAGGCGCATTACCCTGAGCAATGATTACATCTTCTTCTTCTTCAGCCGACAAATATTCGATACCTTCCGGTGACAAGTCTACTACGCTGTCTTCAACCTTACGGTATGGAGTTACAATAAATCCGAGGTCATTAATCTTTGCATATACACACAAAGAAGAAATCAAACCGATGTTCGGACCTTCAGGAGTTTCAATAGGACACAGACGTCCGTAGTGAGTATAGTGTACGTCACGAACCTCGAAACCTGCACGGTCACGTGAAAGACCGCCAGGACCAAGGGCAGAAAGACGACGCTTATGTGTGATTTCAGCCAATGGGTTTGTCTGGTCCATGAACTGTGACAAAGCATTTGTACCGAAGAATGAGTTGATAACAGAAGAAATAGTCTTCGCATTAATCAAATCTATCGGAGTAAACACTTCGTTGTCGCGTACGTTCATACGTTCGCGGATTGTACGACTCATACGTGCCAAAGCTATAGAGAACTGATTTGACAACTGTTCACCTACAGTTCTAACACGACGGTTACTCAAGTGATCGATATCATCCACATCTGCTTTTGAGTTGATAAGCTCAATCAGATATTTGATGATTTCGATAATATCTTGTTTAGTCAACACTCTGACATCCATTGATGTATCGAGTGACAACTTCTTGTTGATTCTATAACGCCCCACGTCACCCAAATCGTAACGTTTTTCTGAGAAGAACAGGTTGTTGATAACTTCGCGGGCACTTGCTTCATCAGCAGGGTCAGCGTTTCTCAACTGTCTGTAGATATACAATACAGCTTCCTTTTCAGAGTTTGAAGGGTCTTTCTGAAGAGTGTTATATATAATAGAATAGTCAGAAGCGTTAGCATTCTCATTGTGTACAAGAATGTTCTGTACACCAGACTCGATGATAGTTTCGATATGGTCAGCTTCAATCACAGTTTCACGGTCAATTACGACTTCGTTACGTTCGATTGAAACAACTTCACCTGTATCTTCATCTACGAAGTCTTCAGTCCATGTTTTCAAAACGCGGGCTGCAAGCTTTCTTCCAACGATTTTCTTAAGATTCTGTTTGTTAACCTTAATCTCTTCTGCAAGATTAAAGATTTCAAGTATGTCTTTGTCATTCTCAAAACCTACAGCACGGAGCAAAGTCGTTACAGGAAGCTTCTTCTTACGGTCGATGTACGCATACATCACATTGTTGATATCTGTAGCAAACTCAATCCATGAACCCTTGAAAGGGATGATACGTGCTGAATAAAGTTTAGTACCATTGGCATGAATGCTCTGACCAAAGAAAACACCCGGCGAACGGTGCAACTGAGATACAACTACACGCTCAGCACCGTTTATAACGAAAGTGGCTTTCGGAGTCATATAAGGGATAGGTCCCAAGAATACATCCTGTATTACGGTATCAAAATCCTCGTGATCGGGGTCGGTACAGTAAAGCTTCATTTTAGCTTTCAAAGGAACACTATAAGTAAGACCGCGTTCCAGACATTCATCAATAGAATATTGTGGCGGGTCGATATAGTAGTCAAGGAACTCGAGCACGAAGTTATTACGTGTGTCTGCTATAGGGAAATTCTCAGAGAATACCTTGTAGAGTCCATCCTTCTTTCGTTGTTCAGGCGGAGTGTCCAATTGCAGGAAGTCATGGAACGACTTCAACTGTACTTCCAAGAAATCCGGATACTGCATCGGATTCTTAGTAGAAGCAAAATTAATTCTTTGATTTTGAGTGTTTAAAGACATCTGTAATTCAATTATGAATTAAAAATTTATTTATTTTTTGTTGTTTAAAACAACTATATGCTGTCAGACGCAAAAAGGTTAAGAATCCTCTGTTACGAGGACTCTTAACCGAACTACCTGATTTACAGGATAATCTTATTTAAGCTCAACTTCAGCTCCAGCTTCTTCCAAAACTTTCTTCAAAGATTCAGCTTCGTCT
>NZ_DXVR01000011.1:0-49914 GCF_019417265.1 Bacteroides sp. | reverse complement strand
TTATTTTCGATTGCGGATGCAAAGGTACGCACTTTTTTGATTCCTGCAATACTTTATACAACTTTTTTCAAGAAAATTTTTACGACACCACTTAATATACTGAAAATCAACTCATAAACAGTAACTATTTTTATATTACCTTTTTCATTTATATTTCAACAGTAATATAATATACATTATAATATAAGCAGCACAAGTACAAGAAGCTTATGCTGCCTACAATCAATCGTATTATTTTTTAGTAACTTTCATTATAAAGCCACCGCCACTGTACATTTTTACATCTGCTACAGACTTTCTATTAACCACAAGCGTTTCCTTCTTATAGTCTTTAGCCACCAAGTCCGAATTGATACCATCTCTAAACAACACTACGTCATATTCACCATCACCAAGGAAAGAGAAATCAACCTTCACTTCACGTTCTTTCCAGTTAGTAAGACCACCAACATACCACACATCGCCATTCATACGTGCCATTACTATACACTCACCAATCTTTGCCTGCAAAGGACGAGCTTCATTCCATACAGTAGGAACATCAGCAATGAATGATGTACACTCCTGCTCTTTTTCATAGTTAGTCGGAGAATCACACAACATATTCAGTGGAGATTCAAATATCACATATTCAGCCAACTGTCTGCACCTTGTACCCTGGCTCATAGGTTCAGTATAGATAGCCCTGAAGTTCTCCTTATTGGCATTCACCATAGCCCCCTGAGTATAGTCTACAGGCCCAGCCACCATTCTTATAAACGGGAAAGTCACATCATATGTCACCTGATCAGTACCTTCCTTGGCCCATTTCAGTTCTTCCAGGCCATGTCCCCCCTCGAAGTTGATAGTATTAGGATATATTCTCTGCAATCCTGTAGGCTTGAATGTTCCATGCAGGTCGATAAGAAGCTTATATTTCGCACCGGTTTCCGCAGCCCTTTTATTAAAATCAACAGCTATCTGGTCATCCCTGTCCATAAAGTCAATCTTGAATCCTTTCACCCCCATAGCCGCATAATGATTACATACGTTATCCATATCTTTATCGAAAGCCAGATAACCTGCCCAAAGTATTATTCCCACATTTTTACTTTCAGAATGAGAAATAATCTCCTTTAAATCAATTTCAGGTACCACTTTCATCAAGTCAGCCGTACCTGGAACAGCACAAACGAAGCATAATTACTATATTCATTCTGTATAGCCATATCGTCATTTATCAGGAAGTCCATCAATTCTTTAGACTCCTTATTGAAACTTCCCCATATAGGCATTTCCAGCTGAATGAAAATACTTTCAAAATCGGCAGTATCGAAACAAGCCTTCGGCGGACACTATAAATAAAATCTTCAATGATTTATACCATACTCCTTTCATATTCTGAAGTAACGCCTCCATTCCTCCACATCCATCGCAGTATATACCATAAGAGGAAAAACACAAACTCTTACCACCCCATTTCTCAGATATCACGACATCCTTACTATACCATACCTTACTTTAAAACTTATAATATCTTGACAGGAAAGTCGTTTCATTTCTGTTTTCATTCACCTTTCCCTTCCTGTTCGTATCAGTAGTTCCGGGAAGAATCAACTCATCATCATACGTCTTATTATCAAACGAGAAATTCCATTTCCCTTTCAAATCCATTATTTCCGTATTTCCCGAATGTGCGGCAAAGCCACAGACAGAAATAACGCCCAATAAAAAATCAGATAAAATTTTCTCATAACACAATCTTTACATTTTATAAATTCACAAAGCCCTATTCCTTATAAACGCATCCATTGACTGTAAGACTACAGAGAACAATATCAGCAGCAATCCCAAATAGAAACTACTATCCAGATAATGCCCCTCATCAAACAATATCATAGCCAATATAATACTGTATATAGGTTCAAGATTATAACTCAGATTAACCGTAAAAGCCGATATAACCTTCAGAACCTGAATCTGCAATATATACAGACAAACCGTACATACAGAAGCCAATGCCAACAGGTAACACAAGTCCGTTGTTCCCGGTATTACAAAATCCGTATTAAAGCAATAACTGTATATCGGCATTAAAACCGTCAGCCCTACAAATCCGCCACACATTTCGTACAGCAACATTGTTCCTGAAGAATAATTGACAGACACTTTCTTGTTCATAATAGTAAACAATGAAGCCAATGCCGACGATATCATCCCCAACAGGACACCAGTCCTATATCTCGTATCAAAGTGGAATATCAGAACTATTCCCACTACAGCAATCAGACTGAAAGCGATCTCCTTTACAGAGATTCGTTTTCTGTTTATAACAGGTTCAAAAATCGCCGTGAAAAAACTCATCAGCGACAGACATACCACCCCGATAGAAACATTCGAGAACTTGATACTTGCATAAAAGAACACCCAGTGCAAAGCCAACAAAGTACCTACAAGGCCAATCTTAAGAATGTCTTTTCGCCCCACCTTCTTAAGACTACCGGAAATCTTAAGCACAAAATAAAATAATATTGCAGCCAATAACAACCTGTACCACACCAACATAAATTCGTTCAGCGTAATCAGTTTTCCGAATACTCCCGTTCCTCCTGCCAACAGAACAGACAGATGAAGTTTTATAAATGCCTCTCTCATATATTTACGTTTTCTAAATCTATTATTATATTCTAAATACAAAGACGACTTAAAATTACAATATATAAAAACAAAACGAAAACATTAGAAAGGAGTTTTTACCTATTTATTCCATTTCACTTAGCTCCATATACCCATACTTCAAACGCTTCGTCATTTTGATTAAAACGACGAAACGTTTTAATCAAAATGACGAAGCGTTTTCCTGTCAGTATCTCCATTGAGAGTTTTCATTCCAAGTGCCTTATGTGGTCTAGCATTATTGTACATTTCAATGAACTTACTTATAGTTTCCTGTGCCTGTTCAGAGCTCAGATTTCCATCATTGAAGAGGCATCCGTTTTTTAGCGTATTGTTCATTCTCTATGCAAGGGCATTATGAAGCAGGTCACCGGTCTGTGTCATACTTATTCTTATGTTTATTATACCATTTTATCTGGCTGAAAACTGCCGCAAAACTGTTGGCGGAAGGCAAATACAGGATTTCTGAAATAACTTATATAGTGGGATTCAGTTCATCATCGTATTTTGCAAAATGCTTCCAGAAGCAATTCGGCATACTGCCTACTGATTTTGTAAAAAATTTGAAGGGTAATGAATAATCATTCTGTTGCGAATGGTGGATAAACAACTCATTTGAATTAACTTTGCACCACAATTTGATTTCGCAAAAAGATGAGACTTGACAAAAACATTACCTGGATTGGAAATAAAACGGAACAGCTGCCTATATTATGGTATCTGCTAAAATGGACTGTAATAGGGGCAGTGGCCGGTGCATTGATTGGCTCGGCATCGGCATTACTGCTGGCATCACTAAACCGGGCTACAGACTATCGTGAAAATAACCTTTGGATAATAGCACTTCTTCCGTTGGGAGGTTTGGCTATAGGACTGATGTATCATTATCTGGCAGGTACAGCGGCCAAAGGTAATAATTTTCTGATAGAGGAGATACGCTCTTCAAGAAACATAATCCCGTTCAAGATGGCTCCGTTGGTTTATATAGGTACGGTGCTGACACATCTGTTCGGAGGTTCTGCCGGTCGCGAAGGTACAGGAGTGCAAATGGGAGGAGCGATAGCCGATTTCATGTCCCGTCTGTTCAAAATGCACCCTTACGACAGGAAAATTATGATTCAGATAGGTATAGGAGCCGGATTTGCATCTATCTTCGGAACTCCGCTTGCAGGGGCTGTTTTCGCTCTTGAGGTCATCATAGTGGGAAGACTGAGATACGACGCCATACTACCTGTTTTCCTTTCGGCTTTCTTCGCCAACCTGACCTGCCACGCATGGGGAATAGCCCACACTCATTACTGCATAAGTCAGACTCCGGACATAAACATACAGACATTGCTGCTGGTTCTTGCGGCAAGTATTCTTTTCGGAATTGCTGCAATGACTTTCTCACGGTTCATTGAGATTTGGGGAGGTCTGGCAAAAAAGTATATATCATACCCTCCTTTGCGTCCTTTCATAGGAGGTATTTTCATAGCACTGAGTGTTTATCTGTTGGGAACAACCAAATATATCGGTCTTGGTGTCCCTACCATTGTAGCGTCATTCAGTGAGGTACAGATGTGGTATGACTTTCTGCTGAAAATCCTCCTTACTACATTTACTATCGGAGTAGGATTCAAAGGCGGTGAGGTCACCCCCCTATTCTTCGTCGGTGCGACATTTGGAAGCGCATTGTCCGCAATACTGCCTCTGCACGTATCATTCCTCGCCGGAATAGGTTTCGTGGCCGTTTTTGCCGGAGCAACCAACACTCCTATAGCCTGCACGCTTATGGGAATCGAGCTGTTCGGAGCAGATGCAGCTGTATATATAGGAATAGCCTGTGTAACTGCATACATGTTTTCCGGGCATACGGGTATATACACATCACAGATTATCGGAAGTCCTAAACATATCATATTCTGGAAAAAGAAAAAAGGAAAGATGCTGGACTAAGATGTTTTTTTCATAGGGAATGCTTGATTTTTATCAACAAAGTCTTTAATTTTGAGGATATAAGCAACAAAAGTATCACTTCTGTTGTTTTTAGGATTAAAGATAAAGACATTCTTGGTTTATGAAAAAACAAATTCTTACGATGTGCCTTGCAACTGCAATGATAGCAGCAGGCACGAACAATGCAAATGCCTGCACAGGCATAACTCTGACAGCAAAAGACAGCACTAAAATCCTTGCGAGAACCATTGAATGGGGAGGAAGCGACCTCAACAGCCAGTATGTTATAGTTCCAAGGGGATATACTGCACAATCATATGTTCCGGGAGGTATTGACGGAATGAAATTCACCGCAAAATACGGGTATGTGGGATTGGCTGTGGAGCAAAAGGAGTTTATAGCAGAAGGACTTAACGAGAAAGGGTTGTCTGCCGGACTGTTCTACTTCCCTAAATATGGCAAGTATGAAGATTATAATGCGGCAAACAAGGAAGAGAGCATTGCCGACTTGCAGTTAGTTTCATGGATTCTCGGAGAATGTGCCACTGTGAAAGATGTGAAAGATGCAATAAGCAAGATTCACGTTATTGCAATAGACCCGAGAGCCTCAACTGTGCATTGGAGGTTTGCGGATACTACAGGAAGACAAATTGTTCTGGAAATTATAGACGGCAAGCCAGTTTTCTATGAAAACGAGTTAGGAGTATTGACTAACTCACCTGACTTCAAATGGCAGATGACAAATCTGAACAATTATGTAAATCTCTTCCCGGGTTCTGCTCCTTCGCAGAAACTTGGCGAGACTGAGCTTTCACAGTTCGGAGCCGGTAGCGGATTTCTTGGTATTCCTGGTGATGTAACTCCTCCGTCACGATTTGTAAAAGCAGCTTTCTATCAGGCTACAGCGCCTGTACAGGAAACATCTGAAGAAACCGTACTGCAAGGTTTTCAGATTCTGAACAATTTTGACATCCCCGTAGGTATAGAATTCGCACGCGGACAGGTTCCGGTAAATATACCAAGTGCCACACAATGGACTTCGGCCACAGACATGAACAATCTGAAGATTTACTTCCGAACGATGTATAACAGTGCTATAAGAAGTATAGACCTGAAGGATATAGATTTCAGCAAAGTGAAATACCGTGCCGTACCGATGGATACCCAGAAACAGCAGCCGGTGTTCAATATCAAAGTGAAATAAGCATAGAATTAATTTTTAAGTCTTACTACATATAATAGCCCTATCAATCTCAAATTTGAGAATGATGGGACATTATTTATAAACATAGCCCTTAAAATACTAAAAATGGTTGTAGAAAGCCTCTTATCATACTAAAAATGGTCTAAATTACTTTTATTGACTATATTATTTACTACTTTTGTAACAAAACATCTATTTAATTAAACATATGAGTATAGCACTTAATATTTCAGAGGTTCTTTTTGCAGGCATAGATATGAGTGAAAGCCAAAGGAAGAAAATGGTCAATGAAGGTATTATTCGTAAAATAACATCAAAAGTATATACCACAAACATGAACGATTCGTTGGATGAAATAGTCAGACGTAATGTTTTTCGTATATTAGGCTTCTTATTTCCTCATGCTGTAATTAGTCATAGAAGTGCTTTTGAATTAAAACCAACAGAGGAAGGAGATATTTATCTCACTTACAATTATACAAAAAACGTAAGGCTTCCAGGCTTAAAGGTTCATTTAATTGAAGGAACAGGTGGTGGTAAACGTGACATGCCTTTCATAGAGAATTTGTATATATCAAGTGCCGAACGAAGAACATTAGAGAATTTACAGATAAGTCGTGCCCGAAGTGGTGTTTCTAAATGTTTACCACGTACAGATATAGAAAGCTACTTGGAAAGACATCTTCAAGTTAATGGAGAAAAAGGACTTAACGATTTCAGGGATAGGGCAAGAGAATGTTCACATGAGCTTGGTATGGAAGAAGAATTCAACATACTAAATTCTATCATTGGAGCGTTATTACTGACAAGGCCTATTTCAGTATTAACATCTTCAGGTGCAGTGGCCAGAGCAAGCGGTGAACCATTTGATGCCGAGCGTGTCAAGCTCCTTGGAATCCTGTTTGAAGCATTGCATAACCAACCCTTTGAAACTATTGATGAACCCAACGTAGAGACATCTGCATTCCGAAATTTTGCCTTTTTTGAAAGTTACTTTTCCAATTATATTGAAGGTACAGAGTTTGAAATCGAGGACGCAAAACAGATAATCGAGACAGGTCAGCCACTACCGGCACGCAATGCAGATTCCCACGATGTCCTTGGGACTTTTCAAATTGTGGCAAGCCGCAGAGAGATGAAACGAGTTCCTTCGACATCAGATGAACTGATAGACATTCTTCAAGACAGACATCGTATAATGATGGCCGCTCGTCCTGACAAAAATCCCGGCATGTTCAAAATGCAAAACAATCATGCAGGTGACACTCATTTTGTGAACTGTACACTCGTTAGAGGAACACTCAGAAAAGGTTTTGAATATTATCAGGCACTGGATAACGCCTTTGCAAAGTCCATCTTCATGCTTTTTATGATTAGTGAGATACATCCTTTTGCTGATGGGAATGGCCGTATTTCCAGAATTATGATGAATGCAGAGTTGGTAGCTGCTGAACAGTCGAAAATCATTATTCCAACTGTATTCAGAGAGGATTATCTTAATGCGCTTCGTAGATTGACTCGTAGAAATGATCCGAGTATCCTAATCAGAGCTATTTCTCGAGTAAGACAATTCAGTGCTAAAATCCAAGGAGATGATTTCGAGTCCACACGTAAGTATCTCGAACAATGTAACGCATTTAAGGATGCAGATGGGTATATTCTAAAGTTTTAGTTCATAATAATAAAGTAAACACTGTTTAAAATAGCCATCTGAAAATAACATTTATATTTTTACTTTTCATTTAGAAATAAAGTTCTGCAAATTCTATAAATAAAAAGCGTATTACCTCTTTCGTGGTAATACGCTTTTTATTTATACTGTAAAATTGTTTATCAGAACAATTTAGAAGGATATTCACCAGCATCAACCAATGCCTGAATCTTATCAACTACACTCTGACGGTCAGCAGCATAAGTTACACCGAACCATTTAGAAGTAGTGTCAAGAACCTTAACATTAGCAGTCTTTTCATTGATAAGTTTATTTACCATCAATGGGATGAAGTATTCTGCTTTCAGATTATCCTTGTTTGCATCAAGGAATTCAGTGAAGTAGTCTTCTGAATATTTGAAATAGTCAGGAGTGAAGCCCCACATGTTCATAGAAACAGGAGTGTTATCTTCAATTCCTACCCATTCGCCATTTTCATCCTTATAGCTTACTACTCCGTCTACACGCATGATTTCAGTACGTTCAACTACTGTAGTCAAGTTACCTTCTTCGTTAGCAGAGCAAACGCCGCGTGCAACAGAACCACTTTCAGACAAAGTGTTACCAACGCGGAAACCTACCATGCAATAGTCGTTCTTTGAACCTTCAGGAAGCTCTGAAAGATATTTGCCAAGAACTGCGAAACTGTCTCTTCCATAGAAGTCGTCAGCATTGATTACTGCAAATGGTTCTTTGATAACATCCTTACCCATAAGAACAGCGTGGTTTGTACCCCAAGGTTTTACACGACCTTCCGGACAAGTATATCCTGCCGGGAGGTTGTCCAATGCCTGGAATACCACTTCTACCGGAATATGATTTTCATATTTGCTAAGAACGATTTTACGGAAATCTTCTTCGAAATCTTTGCGGATTACGAATACTATCTTACCGAATCCGCCACGGATTGCATCGAAGATTGAATAATCCATAATAGTTTCCCCACTTGGACCAAGTCCGTCAAGCTGCTTAAGGCCACCGTAACGGCTTCCCATACCGGCTGCCAATACAAATAATGTTGGTTTCATAAGTTATATAAAGTTATATTTAAAAGTAAGTCATTGCAAAGATACGGATTTATTATTAATCATATACTTCCTGAACAAATTATATTCATTTATAGTTATTTTTTTAGTATATTCGCAAGCATAAAGAAACATAGATATGAAGAAATTTTTAAAATGGTGCGGGATTATAATATCCATCCCCTTCGCCCTATTCATAATAATATCAATTTTAATATATATCCCCCCTGTGCAGGAGTTCATAGTCAGGAAAGCAGCTTCTGCGGCTTCGGCTGCAGCAGGTATGGATATAAGCGTAGGCAGGATATCGCTGTCTGTTGACTTCGTCGATTTAAAAATTCCCCTTAATCTGAATATACACAATGTTTCGGCTGTACAGGAAAAAGACACTCTGCTCAGTGCAGGGAGAATAACCCTGAAGGTTCAGATGAAGCCATTGCTGAGGAAACAGGTGGAAATAGATGCCTTCAGGCTGGAGAAAATCATTCTGAACACCGGGGATATGATATCCGGACTCAGCCTTAAAGGCGAACTGGGAGAGCTGTATCTGGAATCGCACGGGGTTGCATTGTCTCCCGGGACGGCTGCTGTAAACTCATTTATTCTTAAAGATACGCACGTGGACATATGTATGGCGGACACGGCTGCTGCAGACACCACTGCCGGAGAGCCGCTGTACCGGCAGTTTATGCTGCACGAGGCCGATCTGGAAAATGTGGAAATAAACCTCAGTATGCCTCTTGACAGCGTGAGGATGGGAGTAAATATAGGTTCGGCCGCACTGACGGAAGGTCTTGTGGACCTGCGGAAAGAGGCGTATTCTATACAAAGGTTCAGAATCAGGAACTCGTCGGCCGGTTATGCGTCGGGCGGTAAACAGCCGGCGGAAGGGTTTGATCCGTCACACATCGCCATAGAGGGGCTGAATATTGGTCTGGACTCTGTATATTATTGCGGAAATGAGATAAAGGCAGAAATCAGGGAACTCAGAATGAAAGAACGCTCCGGACTGGAAATCATATCCGGCGGAGGGGTGGTGACGGCCGATGACGAACGGATTGAGGTATCGGGGCTGGAGCTGAGGACCGCTGATTCTTATCTCTCGGTACAGGCCGGCGCGGGGTGGAACATATCGCAGATAAACAATGATGGCAGCATCTCGGCCGGGATAATGGCTGATATAGGCAAGAACGATTTGTTCCGTTTCGTGACGGGTATGCCTGAAGACTTTAGGAAGGACTTTCCGGCAGAACCTGTGCGGATACGTGCAGGTGTGGACGGCAGCCTGAACAGAATGAGAATAACGGGAGTCAGCGCGGAGATAGACGGACATGTCTGTCTGACGGCGGAAGGATGGCTGGACGATGTGACTGACAGTACAAAGACGGCGGCACATCTTGATATGGATGGAATTTTCCCGGACATGAGGTTTGCACAGTCGCTGACGGGGGCTGCGGTAGTACCTGCAGACATGGCCATAAAGGGCAGTGCGGACATGAGGAACGACAGTCTGACGGCGGCATTGGTTCTCACTCAGGGTGAGGGACAGGCTGAGATAAAAGCCGGATTTATACCTGATACAGAGTCTTTCTTTGCCGGAATGGAGCTGAAGGAACTGAATATACATAACTTCCTGCCATCCGGTTCATTGCTCAGGGTAACGGCATCGCTTTCGGCAGAGGGGAGAGGGTTTGACATATTCTCGCCGGACACAAGGATGAATATAAAGGCAGGAGTTTCCAATTTTGAGTATGCCGGATATTCTTTCTCCGGAATTGATATGAAAGCCGGACTTGCCGACGGCAAAGCGTATGCAGCTTTCAATATCAATGACAACATGATGGAGATAGGCTCAATACTTGACGCTGATATTTCAAGCAACAATATAGCGGCACGGATGCGTACGGACATCAGGCGTCTGGATTTGCATGGTCTGGGACTTGTGGCCGAACCATTGAAAACAGCACAGGTTATAGACATCGATGCGCGTACGGATATGCGGAACAGGCATCAGGCTAAGGTCGGCATAAACAATATCAGATTCAGTACTGATAAAAAGACTTTCAAGACTAAGGATTTGAACTTCGGGGTGAGCATGACGGAGGATTCTCTGCGCTCGTACATCAACTCGGGGGATATGACAATGCTTCTCAGGACTACAGGGGGCATAGACAAGGTGACTGACAGACTGACAAAAATATCTGCTCTTGCTGCCGGGCAGTGGGAAAGCAGGACATTGAACCTTGACACTCTGCGTGCTTTGCTGCCGGAAACATCGTTCAGGCTGACGGCGGGCGATGACAATCTGTTTGTGAATATTCTTGGGATGAGTGGAATTTTCAAATCGGCAAAGCCGATAGGTTTCAGCAGACTTTATGCCTCGCTTAATACTTCCCCGGCAAAGGGAATAAACAGTTCAGCTTATCTGTACGGTCTGCACACTGACAGTCTGCGTCTGGATACAATTACGTTCCGCGCGGTGCAGGACTCGACAGGCATAATTCTTACAGGGGGAGTGAAGGCTGACCACACGGACCGGCAGGAGGCTTTGGCTTCGCCGGTTGGCCGGTTGGCTTCGCCGAATAGTCATTTCGGCATATCACTGGACGGAGGTATCTACGACGGCAGCGCACGAATGATGGTGAAATACGCCGACGCCCGGAACCGGACCGGGGCACTGATAGGACTGGAAGCTGTGCTGCGCGACAATGGTATAAGCCTGCACGTGCTGCCTGAAGAGCCTGTCCTGGTTTACAGGAAATTCCGGCTGAACAAGGATAACTATATATTCCTGAGCGACAATGGCAGGATACATGCCGACATGAGGCTGTACGATGAAAAAGGAACGGGGCTGCAGATATATTCAGTTCCGGATTCTACGTCGCTGCAGGATATAACTGTAAGTGTAAACCGTATTGATATAGGTGAGCTCAAACGCATTATCCCTTATATGCCGCCTGTAGAAGGAGTTATCAGCGCCGAGGCTCATTATGTTCAGCAGAAAGAAAACATGTTCATGACTGCAATCGAAACAGACATCAGCAGACCGGCTTATTCCGGCAAGCCGCTTGGCGACTGGACTATGAGCGGAGTCTATCTGCCGATGGAGAACGGCGGACATCATGTGGACGGATATATAACCAGAAACGGCAGCACATTGGCTGAGATAAACGGCCGGTACAGAGCGGCGGCTTCGGACGAAGAGAAAGACAGAATAAGCGCACATATGCGGCTGATGCGTTTCCCTTTGGAGATGGCAGGGGCTTTTGTTCCGGAGGATATGGCCCGGCTGAAAGGGTATGCCGGAGGAGAAATCACAGTGGAAGGCCCGACGGACAGTCCTGTCATAAACGGACGGCTGGCTACGGACAGCGTGAACGTGTTTATTCCTATGGCTTCGGTGAACCTGAGGCTGGAGGATAAGCCGATAACGGTGACAGACAACAAGCTGGTGTTCGACAAATACAGCATCTTCTCGAGAGGGAAGAATCCTTACGTGATAGACGGAAGCATCGACTTTGCAGACATGGGCAATATGCGGACGGACCTGAAAATGACGGCACGCAACTTCGAGGTGTTCAACGCGAGGAAGAACCGCACGTCGATGGTGTACGGAAAGATGTATATCGACCTGAATACTACTATTAAGGGTACGCCGGACGCGATATCTGTGCGCGGCGGTGCGAATATACTCGGCAGCAGCGACTTTACTTACGTGCTGCGCGAATCGCCGCTGACGGTGGAGGACAGGCTGGCGGAGACGGTGACTTTCGTGAACTTTGCGGACACGGCGGCTGCACGGAGGAAACCGCCCCGGGAGATGCGTCCGGGAGGTATCGACATGCTGGTGAATCTGCATATAGACCAGGCGGTGCAGTGTAAGGTGGATATCAACGAGAGCGGCTCGAACTATATGCGTGTGGAAGGCGGGGGCGACCTGGCTTTCCGGTACACGCCGGACGGGAACATGCTTCTGAACGGACGGTACTCGCTGATGAGCGGAGAGATGAAATACGAAATGCCGGTCATCCCGCTGAAGACATTCAAGATAAGGGAAGGAAGTTATATAGAGTGGACGGGGAATGTGACGGACCCGCGACTGAACATCCGGGCGTATGAGAGGATGAGGACTTCCGTCACTCAGGAAGGTCAGGCGGCAAGGATGGTGGGCTTCGACGTGGGTGTGAGCATAACGGACAGGCTGAGCAACCTTGGGTTCGCATTTACCATCGACGCTCCGGAGGACGGCTCGATGCAGAACGAACTGGCGGCGATGTCGGCCTCGCAGAAGAACAAGGCGGCGGTGACTATGCTCGCGACGGGGATGTATATCTCGGACAGCTCGACGGCGAAACTTGACGCGAACAGTGCACTGAACTCGTATCTGCAGGGACAGATAAACAATATAGCGGGTAATGCGCTGAAAACTATCGACCTGAGTGTGGGCATGGAAACGACAAACGCCACGGAGACGGGCGACCAGAGGACGGACTATAACTTCCGGTTTGCGAAACGTTTTTGGAACAACCGGGTGCGTGTGGTGATAGGGGGTAAAATCTCTACGGGAAATGCCGCGGTGAGGGACGAGTCGTTCATAGACAATATATCGCTGGAATACAGGCTCGACAATAGCGGCACGAGATACGTGAAGCTCTTCCACGACAAGAAGTATGCGAATGTTCTGGAAGGCGAAGTGACGGAAACGGGTGCCGGTATAGTGCTGAAGAAGAAGGTGAGCCGGATAAAGGATTTGTTTGTATTCCGGAGGAAAAAGAAAAAGGTTAATGACACAGAAGAAAAAGTAAATGAAAATGAAAATAAATAACATACTTGGATTATTGGTTGTCGTGACCGTAATTGCCGGATGTTCCACCACAAAGAATCTGCCTGAAGGTGAAACCTTATATACGGGTATAAAGGATATACACGTGAACGAAAAAGACATAAGCGAAAATGGAGAGAAAACACTGGAAGAAGTAACTGCAGCCGTCAGTGTGGCTCCGAACAACTCTTTCTTCGGCAGCGCCGGACATCGTATTCCCATCCCCTTCGGACTGTGGGTTTACAACAATTTCCGGAAATACGAGAAAGGACTTGGCAGATGGATTTTCCGCAAGCTGGCAGCCACGCCCGTAACGGTGTCGTCCGTCAATCCGGAAACACGTACGAAGATTGCATCGAACCTGCTGAAGGACTACGGATATTTCGACGGAAACGTGACGTACAGCGTGGACAGCACAAAAAATCCGAGGGCCGTGAAGCTGAGCTATGAGATCAGCATGGGACGGCCGTACCTTATAGATACGGTGACGTACGAGGGATTTCCGGAACGTGCGGACAGGATTATCAGAAAGCATTTCGACGAGAGGCTCGTGAGAAGCAACCGGAATTTCGACGTGACGCTTCTGAACAGCGAGCGCGAAAGGCTCGTGAACCTCTTCAAGGACAACGGATATTATTTCTTCCGTGGGGAGTATATCTCTTTCCTTGCCGACACTCTGATGCGGTCGGGGTACGTGAACCTGAAGATTGTGCCGGCTGCGAATATCCCGAAGGAGGCGAAGAAGCCGTACGTGATTGGGACGACGGAGGTCAGGCTGATAGGCTGCAACGGGGAGCAGCCGGAGGACTCTATCTGCGCCAGGGACTTTACGGTGCATTACTTCGGCAAGAAACCGGAGCTGAAATACGGAGTGCTGAGGAAAAGATTTATCTACAGAAGCGGCGAGACGTATTCGCTCACAAGGCAGAACTACACGCAGGAGGCGCTGGCAAGGCTCGGGGTGTTCAAGTTCAATGAGTTCCGGTACGTTCCGCGTGGGGAATCGGACACTCTCGACATCAAGGTGAACTCGATGTTCGACCTGCCGTATGACAGCGAGCTGGAGTTCAACCTCACGACGAAGGATACGAAACAGACGGGGCCGGGAGCGAAGTTCAATCTGTCGAGGAAGAACTTTATGCGTATGGGGGCCTCGCTGAATCTTGAGGTGAAAGGCTCGTATGAATGGCAGACAAGCTCAACGGTGGACGGACGAAGCTCGGTGATGAACTCGTATGAGCTTGGGGCGGCTCTGTCGCTGGAATTTCCGCGCATCGTGCTGCCGTGGCTGAAGGACAGGATTGACCCGTTCCGCTTTCCGTCGAACACTAACTTCAAGGTGTATGCCGAGCAGATAAACCGCGCGCGGTACTTCAAGATGCTGTCGTTCGGAGGAACGGTGTCGTACAGTTTCCAGCCGAAAAGGAGCATGAAGCACTCGGTGACTCCGCTGAACCTGGCGTTCAACACGCTGCAGAACAGTACGGAGGAGTTCAATCAGATAGCGGCCCGGAACCCTATGCTGTTCTACAGTCTGAGCGACCAGTTCATCCCGTCGCAGTCATATACAGTGACGTTCGACAATTCGTTCCGCAAACGCAGGAACCGCACGTGGTGGGAAAACTCGCTGACAAGTGCGGGTAATGTCACTTCGCTGATATATGCCGCCTTCGGACAGAAGTTCACGGAGAAGGACAAGAAGCTGCTGGGAACGCCGTTCGCACAGTTCCTGAAGTATTCATCGGAGGTGAGAAACACTTTATGGTTCAACGGCACTCATCAGTTGGCTTTCAGGGCGATGGGCGGCATAATATGGTCGTACGGGAACAAGACGATTGCACCGTACACGGAGCAGTTCTATGTGGGAGGGGCGAACAGTATCCGCGCCTTCACCATCCGCTCCATCGGACCGGGACGATACAGGCCGGCGGAGAATAACACGTACTCGTATGTGGACCAGACGGGTGACATAAAACTTGAAGCGAATATGGAGTATCGTTTCAGATTATTCTCTAACTTTGCAGGCGGAAGTCTGAACGGTGCTGTCTTTCTGGATGCGGGCAATGTATGGCTCCTCAGAGAGGACCCGGCACGCTCCGGAGCTGAATTCACCTTCAACCGCTTCTTCGACAGCATAGCACTGGGAACGGGAGCCGGAATAAGATATGACCTGGATTTTCTCGTCCTCAGACTTGACTTGGGTATCGCCCTGCATGTGCCATACGACACAGGAAAGAAAGGGTATTACAATATTCCACGGTTCAAGGACGGAATGGGGTTGCATTTTGCTATCGGATATCCGTTCTGATGAACCGAAGGTCAGCGAAGCTAACTAATAATTAACAATTAAAAATTGACTTTGGCATGGGAACTTTGTCGGCTAAAAGAATAATTATCATAATAATAGCAGCTGTCAGCATGACGGCATGCACAGGAAACAGTAAATCAGAAAAGAAAATCAATATGGAAAATGTAAAAGAAACATTAGTTCGCCTGGAAACAACAATGGGCGACATCACAGTGAAACTCTATGACGAAACTCCTAAACACAGGGATAACTTTATCAAATTAGTCAAGGAAGGAGCGTACGACAGTACTCTGTTCCACCGCGTGATAAAGAACTTTATGATTCAGGCCGGCGACCCGCTGAGCAAGACAGCTACCGACACTACGGTGCTGGGAAGCGGTGACGTGGGCTACACTGTCCCGGCAGAGTTCAACAAGAACTTTTTCCACAAGAAAGGTGCTCTTGCCGCTGCACGCCAGGGCGATGAGGTGAACCCGGAAAGAGAATCGTCAGGATGTCAGTTCTATATCGTGACAGGAAGAAAGTTCAGCGAGGCGCAGATGATTAACATGGAGAACCACATGAACGAGGCTCGCCTGGAAGAGGTGTTCAACAATCTGGCACGCAAGCATATGAAGGAAATCTACAAGATGCGCAAGGCCGGCGACACTGAAGGCTTGCTGGAACTGCAGGACTCACTGGAATCGCAGGCACGCAGCATAGTGGAAAAAGAACCCGCTCTGAAATATACCAAGGAACAGAAACAGGCTTATACCACAATAGGCGGCGCACCTCATCTTGACGGAGCATACACCGTATTCGGAGAAGTAATAGATGGTATGGACGTAGTGGAAAAGATTGAACAGGTGGGAACAAACCGCGCAGACCGCCCGAAAACGGATATCAGGATTCTGAAGGCGGAGGTGATGAATAAATAAAAGAAAATGCTTACAATCAACAGACATACCCTCGACAACGGCCTCCGCATTGTACACAGCGAGGACAACTCTACCCAGATGGTTGCCCTCAACATTCTCTATAATGTAGGAGCAAGGGACGAGCATCCTGAACATACGGGCTTCGCACACCTGTTCGAGCATCTGATGTTCGGAGGCTCGGTGAATATCCCGGACTATGACACTCCTGTGCAGAACGCAGGGGGCGAGAACAATGCGTGGACCAACAACGACATTACAAACTACTATATCACTCTGCCGTGCGGAAATGCTGACACCGGGTTCTGGCTGGAAAGCGACAGAATGCTCTCGCTCGACTTCAACGAGAAAAGTCTTGAGGTGCAGAAACATGTAGTGACAGAGGAATTCAAACAGAGAAACCTGAATCAGCCGTATGGCGATGTGTCGCATATCATAAGGGATATGGCATACAAGACGCACCCTTACCGCTGGCCTACCATAGGAAAGGAAATCAGCCATATCACTAATGCCACGATGGACGATGTGAAGGATTTCTTCTACAGATTCTATGCGCCGAACAATGCCATACTGAGCGTGAGCGGAAATATCACGTTCGAGGAGACCGTACGATTGGCGGAGAAGTGGTTCGGAGATATCCCAAGAAGGGACATCAGGGAGAGAAACCTGCCGATGGAGGAGCAGCAGACGGAGGAAAGACGACTCACCGTGGAAAGGAATGTGCCTGTGGACACACTCTATATGGCATTCCATATGTGCAACAGACGCGACAGTAGGTATCACACGTTCGATATCATGTCCGACATTCTGTGCAACGGACGCTCGTCGCGACTCATACAGAGGCTGGTCATCGGAAAGAAAATCTTCTCGTCGGTGGATGCGTATATCTCCGGAAGTATCGACAACGGACTGTTTCATATCACCGGAAAGCCGTGTGATGGTATCAGCCTCGAAGAAGCGGAACAGGCGGTATGGGAGGAACTGGAGAAACTGAAACATGAGCCAATCAACCCGAGAGAACTGGAGAAAGTAAAAAACAGATACGAAAGCGAACAGATATTCAGCAATATCAACTACCTGAGCGTGGCCACAAACATGGCTTTCTTCGAACTGATAGGCAAGGCCGAGGATATCAACAGCGAAGTGGACAGATATCGCTCCGTAACAGCAGAGGAGATAGCAGCCACGGCAAAGGAATGTTTCGTACGCACGAATTGCAACACATTATATTATAAGAGGAAATGAAACAGCACTACCGCACACTCCTGACATTGGGTATTCCGATAGTGATAGGACAGATAGGAGTAATAGTATTGGGATTTGCCGATACGCTGATGATAGGACATCACAGCACGACGGAGCTTGCTGCCGCGAGTTTTGTCAACAATATGTTTAATCTTGCGATAATCTTCAGCACAGGTTTCTCCTACGGACTGACTCCTGTGGTGGGAAGTCTGTTCGGACGCGGAATGCGCACCGACGTGGGACGCGCTCTGAAGAACAGTCTTGCGGCAAACACTCTGCTCGCCGTACTAGTATGTGCAGTGATGAGTGGAGTATATGCAGCCATTCCACATATGGGACAGCCGGAAGAGCTTATCCCGTACATCCGGCCATATTTCCTCATTCTGTTAGTATCTATCCCGTTCGTGCTGTGGTTCAACGGTTTCAAGCAGTTTGCCGACGGAATAACGGACACGAAAGTGCCTATGTGGATTCTGCTGAGCGGAAATATCCTTAATATAACAGGTAACTATGTACTGATATACGGCAAGATGGGATTCCCTGAATTGGGACTCTGCGGAGCCGGTATCTCTACCCTTATCTCAAGAATACTGATGGTGGCGGCCTTTCTGATTCTCTTCTTCATGACTGACCGCTATGCGGAATACAAAGCCGGATTCCACAAAGGCAGGGTGAACAGGGAAGAGTTCCGTCATCTGAACAGGCTCGGCTGGCCTATAGCCGGACAGATGGGTATGGAAACAGCATCGTTCAGCCTCAGTGCCATTATGATAGGATGGTTGGGAAGCATGGAGCTGGCATCGTATCAGATTATGATGGCGGTGTCGCAGGTATGCTTCATGATGTATTACGGCATGGGGGCGGCTGTATCTGTCAGAATAAGCAATTTCCACGGCCAGGGCGATATGGAGAACGTACGCCGCACCGCCAACTATGGGTTCCATATCATCCTCGTGATGCTCCTGATGACAGGTATTCCTATCTTCCTCCTCAGAAACCATATCGGAGGATGGTTTACTGACAGCGAGGAGGTGAGCCGCATGGTGGCAAGTGTGATATATCCGTTCCTGCTATATCAGTTCGGCGACGCACTGCAGATAAACTTTGCTAATTCTCTACGCGGTATATCCGACGTGAAACCGATGCTTCTCTATGCTTTCATAGCCTATTTCGTGATTTCCCTTCCGGCAGGATATATCTTCGGATTTGTTCTTGACGGCGGACTGACGGGAGTATGGATGGCATTTCCTTTCGGACTGACCAGTGCCGGTGTGATGTACTGGCTGAGGTTCAGGAAGAAAACAAGGATAGTATAAGTTTGTGAGTTTTTAATTATTAATTTCTTCCATGTTCTCTACCAAGTCTAAATTAGCTTTCGGATATATAGTGCTTATCATTCTCCTTTTGGGAGCCATAGGTTACGTGTATAAACAGATGAACCTCCTGACACAGCCTACGGGTCTGGAGGAAAGCATCTACAACCGCCGACGCACTACCCACAACATTATCAGCCGACTGTATGAAACAGAGGTGATAGGTCAGGCACTGCGTACAGGCGACTCGAACGAGCTGTGGCTATACACCAAGGCGATGAAGAAGGTGCATCTCTCAATCGACACTCTCCGCACGCTTCTTACGGACTCCGTGCAGCAGGCACGTATAGACACGGTTAAGATACTTCTGCGCGACAAGGAGAGAAACATGCTTGCAGTGCTGGAAGCGATGCGCACCACTCCTACCGACATCATATACCGAAAGCAATTGGACAGTCTGCTTCACGAACACGACTCTCTCATTACCAAGAGCCACGTACGCCGCCGTGTAGTGACCCACCATAACACATACACCATACACCACGAGCCGAAAGGGTTCTTCCGTCGCCTGGCTGATGTGTTTGCACCCGGGAAGGCGGACTCCACTGAGGTGAGCAACGTGGTGGAAGAGGTATTCACCGACACGATAGACCAGGTGTTCAGCCCGGTGGACACAATAGCTTCGATGCTGTCAGGCATACAGGACAAGGTGTTTCAGACGCGCCGGGACGAGCTGCGCACTCTGAGCTACAGAATAAACCGCCTGAAGATAGCCGGCAGTCACCTGAGCCGCCGCGTAAACCAGCTTCTTGAGAGTATAGAGCAGGACGAACAGGCCGCGCTTGCCGCACGAATGTATCACGAGCAGTCGATACGCCGCGAAGCCGCACTCGCCATGGCCGGTATCTCAGTGGCGGCAATCATCCTGGTACTGGTGTTCTTCACCATTATATGGCGCGACCTGACACGCAGCTACCACTACCGCCGCGAGTTGGAAAAGGCACGCGACTATGCCGAAGATCTGCTCCGGGCACGCGAGAAGCTGATGCTTACCATCACACACGACATCAAGGCTCCGGCAGGCTCCATCATAGGATATACCGACCTCCTGGAGCGTCTTATCACCGACAAGCGCCAGATGTTCTATTTAGAGAACATGAAGAGTTCCGCACAGCATCTGTTGGCTCTTGTCACTTCGCTGCTTGACTATCACCGCCTGGAGGCAGGGAAGATGGACCTTAATCCTGTAGCTTTCCGCCCGTACCGACTGCTTGAAGAGATATACAACAGTTTTCTCCCTCTTGCCGAGAAGAAAGGTATCACACTGAGATATGCATCGGACATGGAGCACGACCTGACTCTCGAAGGCGACCCGTTCCGCATACGTCAGATAGTGGAGAATCTGCTTTCGAACGCCCTTAAGTTTACAGCAGAAGGCAGCATAACCCTCACAGCCGATTACTCCGGCGTACGTTTCTCATTCAGTGTAGAAGATACCGGCTGCGGCATGACAGAAGCCGAGCAGGGAAAGATATTCAATGAGTTCACCCGTCTTCCGGGAGCACAGGGACAGGAAGGATTCGGCCTCGGACTGTCTATCACACGCAAGTTGGTTGAGCTTCAGAACGGACAAATCAGCGTGGACAGCACTCCGGGACAAGGCAGCCGCTTCAGTGTAGTCATTCCGCTGCCGTCATTTGCCCATCACACTCCCCTCCCCTATCCCACCGCCGCCAATCTGCGTATTCTCCTTATCGACGACGACCGCATCCAGCTGCAACTGACGCGCGACATGCTCCTCAGTCTGAACAAAGCGGACAAGGATATAATAGAAACCATAGTATGCTGCCGGCAGCCTGACGAAGTATTCGAACGTATAAGAGAGGAGAAGTTTGATATCCTCTTCACTGACATACAGATGCCGGCCATGGACGGTTTCAGTCTGTTAGACACACTGCGCAATATGCCTGAGGAACAAGCTGCAGCCATTCCGGTGGTAGCTATAACAGCCCGTGCCGTACCAGACGACGACGGGTTCCGCAGCCGTGGTTTTGCAGCAGTACTGAGAAAGCCTTTCAGCCGAAAAGACATCATGCGCATTCTGAGCCGGACGCCCGACTCCTCACGCTTCAATTTCTCCCGCCTCACAGAGTTCTCCATGGACGATGAAGAAGCGGCAAGAGAAATACTATCCACTTTTGCCGAAGAAACTAAAAGAAACATCAGGAAGATGGAAGATGCCATAGCCGCTCACGACACGAACGCCATCTGCGCCACAGCCCACAAGATGCTGCCCACATTCATAATGATAGAGGCACGCGATGCCATCCCTGCCCTGCAGTGGCTTGACGAGCACAAAGGGAAAGCCACAGACCACGAAGAGGCATGCCGCCATGCATATACTATAATAGATATAGCAAAAGACATACCGGAGATTCTACAGAGGTAATCCTCTTCTCACCCGCCAATCCAAAGCTCCGGATTAAGCTTCACGGTTTCCTTTCTGAGCTGGAAGTGCAGCACCGTATTGCCGTCGGCATCCGTATGAATCTGTCCGAGGACATCACGGGCCTTGAGCACACTGCCCTGCTTCACTATCACCGACTGCAGATTGCAATACACAGAGATATAGCTGCCGTGGCGCACAAGGACGTTGGCCAGACCGTTGTACTGGAACACGGCAGTCACTTCGCCGTCGAACACCGTCCTTGCCATAGCTCCTTCTCTCGCCTTTATGTCGATACCCTTGTTGTCGAGGCGCACGTTTCTGAGCCCCTCCACCTGATACTGCCCGTAGTGTCCCACCACGACGTACGGCCCTGTGACAGGCACAGGCAGCCTGCCCTTGTTCCTCTCGAAGGTACCGGCCAGTTTACGGTCGTCCTCATTCATACTGAAGCGTTCCATCGGTTCAGCACTCCTTTTCTTCTCCACTTCGCTGTCCTGCTGTCCTTTACCGGAGCTGTTCACCTGCGCTTTTCTGCGACGTTCCTCTTCGGCCTTCCTTCTGCGTTCCTCCTCGGCCCTTTTCCTTGCTGCCTCTATTTCGATGGCTGTCAGGCGGTCAATCTCCGCGTTCAGCCTGTCTGCGGCCTTGCGCTGTTTGTTCAGTTCCCCACGAATCTGAATCTGTTTCTTCTGCATCGATGCAAGCAGTTCCTTTCTCTCCGCCTCCTGCGCCTCGAGTTTCTTCTTCTCCTGCTCCTGATGCCTGAGCAGTTCCACCTTGGCCGCATACGTTTCCCCGGTCACCTTCTTCTTGTCCTTTATCTCCTCCTGCTTGGACTTTATCTCCTCGCCCTTTCTGCGCTGAAACTCGGCATACCGGCGCACGTAGCGCAATCGTCTGTACATCCGGCTCAGATTGTCGGCCGAGAATACAAACATCAGTTTCTCCTGTATCGAGCTGTTGCGATGCAGATACCTGAGCGATTCCTCATATCTGTCCTGCTTCGTCTTCAGTTCCCCACCGAGCTGCTTAAGCTCGTTCTCCAGACGGTTTATCTCCTGCTGAATGCTGTTCACATCCCTCTGCACGGCCGTCAGATACTTGCGGCGCTCCTCTATCTGTCCGCTGATGAGGGCCAGATTGTCCAACCGGCTTTTCACATCCTTGCCTGCCGACTGAAGCAGCGATTCCGATTCGTTTATCCTCTTGTGGAGTTCGTTACGCTCCTTCTTCAGCTGACGGATTTTCGATGTCGACTGGGGGTATGCCCACTGCAACGGGAGCAAGAGAAACACGATGATAACTGACAGGGTGACGAGTCTTCTCAGATGAGAAGGCTGCCATCCGGATGATTTTGTGAGTTTAACTATGTTGAGCTTATGGTTATTCATTATTAATTTTTAATTATCAACTGCATCACCTCCTGCACCGTCATTTTCCTGTATTTGGCCGGCACTTCCGATTTTGCATCCCAACCGGAGTCCGTTCCGATGCGTGAGAGTTTCAGTCCCAACGAATATTTCTTCTGTGTTCCTTCCGGAGTCAGCTCTATCGACTGCGGGAACACGTCGCTGCCCACCATCGTAAAGTCTGTGTAGCGGCAATGCAGTGCATACGGCAGGTTCTTCAGCGATATCACAGTTTCCTCCAGGCGTCCGTCCGTGGCAGAGGTAAAGAAGCTGGAGCGTAAGTCTTTCATCTGAGAACGCGAATCCTTCACCTGCAGATGCGCCCTTCCGTCCTGTTCGCTGAGGTCGAACTTAACGGCATCCTCCACCGTCAGACTCTCCCTGCCCGGCAGGAATATCTCATTGAGGAACAGCGACTGCAACGCATTGAAGTCCACCTCCACCTTCAGTATGTCGGCCACTTCGGCAAAGCCAATCTCCACATACCGCCTGTTCATCCTGTCTATCACCAACACGCCTTTGGGAGTGATATCCATGCGCGCCACCTCTATGCCCAATACCGGCGCCACGCTCAGGCGTATAAGCTCTCCGCGCCGGATGCGCATATTGGCATTCACCGACACGGACGACGATTCGCTTCCCATATTCAGCTGCACACGCGTACGTGCCGTCAGATTCTCTCTCTGCGGAGTCCACTCTATCACTTTCTCCATATACTCAGTGCCCGAAAGACCGCCTATCACGGTGTTCCGGAGCACATTCCTCGATGTCGAGCATCCCGTAAGCAGGAGTGCTGTGAGGAAAAGGGGGATTATTTTGTGTTTAGCCATGTTGTCAATTCTCCAGGTATCTCTTCAGCGCCACCTTCCTCTTCAGCCTCTTAATCTCCTTTTCGGGTCGTGGCACGGTTCCTTCGTCCGTCGGCTCCTCTATCGTCAGAGCCTTTTTCCACATCTCCACGGCCTTCTCCTTCTCTCCGAGCTTGAAGTAGATATCGCCGCAATGTTCCACTATCACCTGACTCTTGTCGCCGCCGTTCCTCATGGCCTGTTCTATGTAGATACGCGCCTCCGTGTACCTGCCCTTCTCGAACAGAATCCACGCATACGTGTCCAGATACGTCGCGTTCTCCGGTTCCTCCTTCACGGTGATGAAGCTCATCTCCTCCGCCTTGTCCAGGTCAGTACGCTCCACCGACAGATAATACGCATAATTGTTCAGCGTATTGATATTCTTCGGATTATACACCAGCGACGAATCGTATGCCGCATATGCCTCCGTCTTCATCCCGCGCTGATGATACAGGTCGCCAAGGATAGAATAAAAATCCGATGCCATCCCCTTGTCGCTCTTCCCGTTTATCTGCTGCACCCCCTTGCGGAACACCTCCAGCGCCTTGTCCGTCTGCTCCTTCTGATAGTGAGCCATCCCGAGATAATAATAGAACTCCATCGCGTCAGGACTGTACACCAGGGCAGGTTCCGCCGCACGGATCACCTCGTCCGGGTCGTTCCTGCTGATGGCATAACTCAGCAGCTGCAGCCTCGCCGGCTTGTTCTCCGGGTCGATGCCCAGCACCCTGTCGAGCACCGGCACCGATTCCTTCTCCATCTTCTTCGATATCAGATACTGCGCATAGAGCATCGCCACGTCCGCCGTAGTCTGCTTCCTGCCCATCATCTTCTCGAACAGGCCGATAATCTTCGTGCTGTCCCTGTCCGTCTGTTCCGATTTCAGAATCAGCTGCCTCATGAAGTTCATCTTCACCCCCGGCTCCACATTCCCGTTCACCAGGATAGAATCTGTCTGCACCGCATACAGGCTGTCCTGCCCCGTTTTCTGATAATACGAAGCCAGCGAAATCATGGCCGGCGCATAGTCCGGTTCCTCCTTCAGAATCGCGCTGTACACCTTCAGCGCCTCGTCGTTGCGCCCCACGGAGAGATACATATCGCCCATCACCGTCCTGTAGCGCATGTCGTACGGATATTCGTCCGTGAGCGACTGAATCTCGCCGAACGCCTTCTCCATATTGTCCATCTGCAGATACGCCCTGAACTTCTCCATGCTTATCTGTTCCGACTTCCCGTCCAGCTCCTCTATGCGGTCCAGCACAGCCACCAGGCGGTCATAACTCTTCATCCTTCCGTACAGGTCCGCCAGCGAGAGCAGCGGCTCAAGCCTTGCCGGAAATATCTGCGCCATGTCCTCGTAGACGGCGACAGCCTTCACCCGGTCCTGCTTCTGCAGATAATACGACGCCAGCGTCTGCTTGTACCAGAAATTGCCGTCGTCCCTGCGCACCGCCATCTTCAGAGCTTCCTCGCCCCTCTGCTCCTGCCCCGGGAACATATAGAACTGCGACAGCTCATACATCACTGCAGCCGAACCAGGATAAATCTCCAGACAGCGGCCGTACAGCTCGAAGGCAGCATCATATTCGCCCTTCTGCTTCATGCGCACCGCCTCGAGAAAATAATAGTCGAACTTCCTGCGCTCCCCGTACGTCAGCGGATCCCCGAGCTCCGTCGCCGCCTTGTCCGCCGCACGCTCCCTGTTCCTGAGGGTTCCGCACGAGGAGAAGAAGAGGAGTAAAAACAACAGTATATAGTACATTTTCATTTCCTCCCGCTATGTCCGAATCCCCCTTCTCCGCGTTCCGTTTCGTCCAGGACCTCCGTCACTTCCCATTCCGCCTGTTCGTGGCGCGCTATCACCATCTGGGCCACACGTTCGCCATCCTCTATCGTGAAAGGTTCCGCAGAGAGATTCACAAGGACGATACACACCTCGCCCCTGTAGTCCGCATCAATCGTTCCCGGACTGTTCAGCACCGTGATGCCCCTCTTCAGAGCCAGTCCGCTGCGAGGGCGCACCTGAGCTTCATATCCTGCCGGCAGAGCCATGAAAAGCCCCGTAGGCACCAGGCAACGCTCCATCGGCCCGAGGATGACAGGAGAATCGATATTCGCACGCAGGTCAAGGCCTGCCGAAAGAAGAGTCGCATACTGCGGCAACTCGTGTTTTGACTTGTTTACAATTCTGATTTTCATATGTTTGAGTTTTTAATTTTCACTTTCCGTCCGCATGGTTCCAACAACCGACAACCAACAACCAACAACTTCTCACCATCAGCCTCACACCGCCGGCAGACTGTTCCCGTTAATCTTCCTGTACAGGTCCAGCGCATATACATCCGTCATTCCCGATATATAGTCCAGCACCGCCATAATCCGTCCGTAGAGTGTCGGCGCCGCCACGTCATACTGTGCAGACACCCTGTTTATCAGCAGCCTCGAGTACGCCTTCTCCGGGTTCATCACCGCCTCTATCATCAGGTCCGTCAGAGTCGACATCACCCTGTATCCGGCCAGCTCCACGTCCACCACCTCCTTCGAGCGGTAAATCCTGCTGTATGCCACCTCCGAACAGTCCTCGTACGCCCTTTTCGCCCTCTCGTCCATCCTCCCCACGAGCGTACCGCTGAACGTCCCCTTCAGGATACTCTCCTCGTTCTCCACAAACACCCGCGTACATTCCTTCACCATCACCCCTATGGCCACACTCCTGAGATACGCTATCTGCTCGTTCCCGTCCGCCACCATTCTGCACACCTCCTCCGTACGCCTCGCCCTCTCCGGGTCCATGAATCCGCGGTAGAGCCGCTTCGTCTGCTCCGTGTCCAGAATCTTCAGCCTGTACGCATCCTCTATGTCCATCATCTGATAGCAGATGTCGTCCGCCGCCTCCACCAGGTACACCAGCGGATGCCTGGCATACCGTGCCGCCTCTCCCTCAGCGCTCAGCCTCTCTATTCCGAGTTCCGCCGCTATCTTCTCGAACTCCTTCTGCTCGCTCATGAAGAAGCCGAACTTCTGCTTCCCCCCCGCCAGTACCGACGCATACGGATATTTCACTATCGACGCCAGTGTGGAATACGTCATCACGAACCCTCCCGGCCTTCGCCCCCCGAACCGGTGGGTAAGCAGGCGGAAAGCATTGGCATTCCCCTCGAAGTTCGTTATGTCGCTCCACTGCTCGCGCGTCAGCCTCTCGCGGAGGTACGTCCCCTTTCCCTCTGTAAAGTACGTCGCTACAGCCTTCTCGCCCGAATGTCCGAAAGGCGGATTGCCCAGGTCGTGAGCCAGACATGCCGCCGACACTATGGCGCCCGCCTCGCCTATATGCGTTTCTGCCAGGCCGGGACTTCGGAGCAACAGAAGACGGGATACTTCGTTGCCTAAGGAACGACCCACACAGGCCACCTCTAAACTGTGCGTAAGCCTGTTATGTACAAACACACTTCCAGGCAGCGGAAACACCTGCGTCTTGTTCTGCAGCCTCCTGAATGGTGCTGAGAAAATCAACCGGTCATAGTCGCGCTGAAACTCAGTTCTGTCGTCTTTCCTTGCCTCATGCAGATGCTCAAGGCCGAGACGTTTATTGGATATTAGTTGTTTCCAATTCATAATAGGATGATTTATTGGTGCAAAGATAAAATTTTGTTTTCAATATTCAACCTTATTGATTATTAAGTGGGCTATAAAGAAACAAAGGGTGAGAACAAATGCCCTCACCCTTCAACCATATTACTCTAAAATTTTATTAAACGATTTTTTCCACATCTATATCAATAGACATCCGATAAACCGAAAAAGGACGTCCACTGAACAATAACCGAACATTCGTAAAGAAACATAGTTAACTAACTACCAGCTTAGCACCAGAAGTAATTTTTTAAGCCTCCGGATGTTCTTTAATATAAGATTCTATATGTCGTACACGTTTCTCCTCCAGGATTTCATCAACAGCAATAAGGATTCCTGTCTCTTCCACATCACCAAAACCATAATTAATCGCTGTTCCGAACATACGCATAGTAGGCGAAAGACTCATATAAGCATTAACCAAAGGAGGAATATTATATCCTAACTTACGGATCTCTGTATTCAGGATTTTATAATCTTCTTTAAAAGTATTACAGCAGAACAACTTTTCAAGTTGCTTGACATCAGTTTCTATTTCAAGCGGTTGAACCGGAGTTATCAAAGAATCCGGATCGCTGAAATGCTTATTGAGGAAATAAAGAATCATATCCCGACCATAACGGTTGTAGCTTGGATACATTGTCATCTTGCCAAAATAGTATTTCATCTTAGGATTGATAACAGTAAGTGCTCCAAGACCATCCCAAAGATTGTCCAAAGCAAAAAGACCTTTAGAACCCGCACGGCTTGACTGATATTCAAGCGTTACAAAAGAACGTCCCAACTCAACTGTATATGGGAGATACTCCTTCAGGAATTTTTCGGAGAAATTAAACATGTGAGCTGTCGCCAGTACAGGTTTTCCATGCTCGTCAAATTCCACTTCATCGCCAAACAGATAGCGGTAAGCGCCAAGTATTTCCTCGGCATCCGGATTCCATACCACTAATTGTTTGTATGGGTTTTCCATCAAATCGTATTCATCCAAGTCAAGAGATTTTCCTGTTCCACCTCCTGCTTCACGGAATGCAATCTCACGAAGGCGTCCTATCTCCTTCAATACGTTAGGAGAGTCTTCCCACGTAACGATATATATCTCGTTATTACTCTTGTTAGTAAATCTCAATCGCTTTTCTTCTGTCAATTCCGATTTCAAAATCTCCTTATCAATCGGAGCAATAATATCTTCCATATATCTTCTCTTGTTGTTTTCTTTGCTATACTTATAATTTATAGACAAGTTCTCGCACATAGTTAGCCCATTCTGCATGAGAACGTGTCTTGTCGAATGTCTGCCAAGGAATCGGCTTACCTATAGTTATTTTAAATGTCTTATGTCTGTTCTTATACATCTCATCTGCCAGATAAAGCATTGCGATATTGAACTTTATCCCTAAGAACTTGCAAATATTGGCCAGATTATAAAAGAAATCCGAATTTCTTCCCTCAAAATGTACAGGAACGACATCACGTTGCGATTCAATACTTTTCGAAATAAAAGTCTTTTTCCATTCCAAATCCTTTATCACCCCTTTATTTTTTCTGGAGCACAACCCTGCCGGAAACATTATGATATGTTCATTCGAACGAAAACCTGCCTCTACCATACGAGGGAAATTCCTCGACTGCGACCCTGTCTTATTGATAGGAATACACAGCGGAGCCAGACCATGCAGGTTCATAAGCAAATCATTGACCAGATATTTGATTCTACCATCATAATGCTTGCCCAATACATATCCCAATGCTATCCCGTCCTGTCCGCCCAAAGGATGATTTGAAACAAAAGTGCACTGGCCTGTTTCAGGCAGATTTTCCAAACCCTCAACTTCCAGTTTTATATCCAGATACTCCATACAGGCACCAAGAAAATCCACTCCCGTCTTATCAGATACGCTGGATAAGAAACTGTTTATCTCATCCTGATGAACTATACGCTTCAGATAAGAAACAAGAAAACGGGGAATACGGCTGGCCTTTTTGCCTGCTTTTTCCTTTAATATTTTGTCTATATCTATCAGAAATACAGAATTGTCCGGCATATATTACATTATTTTTTAGGTTATTCAGCGCAAAAATAGTGTATCTTTTGCAAAAAGTTACATTTTAAGGAGAAAATTATACAATTACATGCTAAAAATTATGCAATAATATATTTATGGACAAAGATTTTACATTTATTTTAAACATAAAAGATTTTCTACAATACCGCCTGATACCTGTTGATAACTTTTGGAAAGATTTTCATTCTACGATAACTGTTTTTTGTAAGGAAATTTATAATTTTACGCCTAATTTGGATAAATAAGGTATAAAGCATATAATAACAGCATTTATGGACGATGTAAAACAGACATACCACATACCAGTGTTACTGGACGAAAGCATAAACGGATTGGACTTAAAGGAAAACGGCATATACGTTGATGTCACATTTGGCGGTGGTGGACACTCTAAAGAAATCTTAAGAAGGATGGGGAAAGGCTGTAAGATCTACAGTTTCGACCAGGATGAGGATGCAGAGAACAACATCGTCAAAGACAGCAGATTTACTTTCGTAAGAAGTAATTTCAGATATCTGAAGAATTTCTTGAAATATTACGGTGTTACAGAGGTGGACGGCATTTTGGCCGACCTTGGAGTTTCATCTCACCATTTTGATGATTCTGAAAGAGGTTTTTCTTTCCGTTTCGAAGGAAAACTGGATATGAGAATGAATAAAAGAGCCGGTATGACAGCTGCCGATATCGTCAACAACTATGATGAGGAGAAATTAGCTGACATCTTCTACCTGTACGGAGAATTGAAGAACAGCAGGAAATTAGCCTCAACGTTAGTGAAGCGTAGAGCAGCAAAACAGTTCGAAACTATTGGGGACTTCCTTGAAGTTGTAAAACCTCTATACGGCAGGGAAAGAGAAAAGAAAGAACTGGCAAAGGTTTTTCAAGCACTCAGAATTGAAGTAAATCAGGAGATGGAAGCACTTAAGGAGATGCTGCTGTCGGCTTCTGAGATACTCAAACCGGGTGGAAGACTTTCAGTAATAACATATCACTCGCTTGAGGACAGAATGGTTAAGAACATAATGAAGACCGGTAATATTGAAGGCAAAACTGAACAGGACTTTTTCGGTAATGTTAAAACACCTTTCAAGATTATCAACAACAAGGTAATTGTTCCTACTGATGAAGAAGTAGAAACAAATCCGAGATCAAGGAGTGCAAAACTAAGAATAGCAGAAAAGAAATAACAGTAAAAAAATATGGGTAACAAAGATTATTCAAACAACGAGCATAAGAATTCCGGTATCACATGGAAGAGTATTCTTGGAGGTGATATTCTGGCCCATGATTTCTTTAAAAGGCAGATTAACCTGTTGTGCCTGATTGTGGTACTGACCATTGTATATATCGACAACAGATATTCCAGCCAAAGAGAAATGATTGAGATAGACAAACTCAAAAAAGAGCTGACAGATATCAAATACGATGCCCTGACCATTTCTTCCGAGCTGACAGAAAAAAGCCGACAGTCAAGAATAGAAACCTATATTTCGGAAAAAGAAACGCCTATTGCGACTTCGGCACAACCACCATATTTGATAAAGGAGGATTACTGATGATACCCGGACATAAGAATATTACTCTTAGATATACCTTTTTCGTTCTGATAATGGCTCTTTTGGCCATTGCAGTAATCGTAAAGGCCGGCATTATTATGTTTGCAGAAAGACAGTACTGGAAAGATGTGGCAGACAGATTTGTGAGAGAGAATGTCATAGTATTTCCGACAAGAGGCAATATAATCTCTGCAGACGGAAAACTTATGGCCAGCAGCCTGCCCGAATTCAGAATATACATGGACTTCAAAGCCGGTGGGGTGAAGAAAGATACTATGCTGATGAACCACCTGCAAGAAATTTGCGAAGGGCTTCACAAAATCTTTCCGGACAAAAGTGCTGCAGAATTCAGAAAGACTATCTTAAGAGGAAGAAAATTAGGAAGTAGAAATTATCTGCTATATCCAAAAAGAATCTCATACATAGAATACAAAGAAGTAAAGAAGCTTCCAGTATTATGTCTGAACAGATATACAAGCGGACTTCACGAGCTTGCATACAACCAAAGAAAGAAACCTTTCGGTTCATTGGCGATGAGAACATTGGGAGATTTATATCCTGACACCGCCTTAGGTGCAAAAAATGGCCTGGAACTTACATACGACAAGTTCCTGAAAGGAGAAGTAGGAATCACTCACAGGCAGAAAGTAAGAAACATGTATCTTAACATTGTGGACAAAGAGCCTGTAGACGGATGCGACCTTATAACAACAATTGATGTTGACATGCAGGATATTGCCGAAAAAGCTCTCGTAGACCAATTAACCAATCTCGAAGCAGAGGCCGGTGTAGCTATTGTAATGGAAGTCAAGACAGGAGAAGTAAAGGCTAATGTCAATATGACAAGAGCCGGCGACGGGAAATACTACGAAATGAGAAACTTGGCAGTAAGCAACCTTATGGAGCCTGGTTCAACATTCAAGACAACCTCTATTATGGTGGCAATGGAAGACGGATACATCACTCCTGATTATGAGGTAGACACCGAACAGGGTATTGTAAACATGCATGGCAGTAAGATGAGAGACTGGAACTGGTATAAGGGAGGTTATGGAGTAATAGACGTAACAAAAATCCTTGAAGTTTCATCTAACATCGGTGTATCAAAGATAATAGACAAATTTTATGGAGACAATCCGCAAAAATTCATAGACGGACTTAAAAGGATGAGTATTGACACTCCATTGGAACTTGGCTTCGCAGGCGAGGCCAGTCCAAGAATATTAGGTCCGAAAGACAGATATTTTGCCAAGACTACACTGCCATGGATGAGCATTGGTTACGAAACACAGATTCCGCCAATCTACATATTGAACTTCTACAATGCCATAGCCAACAATGGGAAAATGGTAAAACCGAAGTTTGTAAAAGCTATAACAAAGGATGGAAACACTATAAAGGATTTCCCGACTGAAGTAATTAATGAACAGATATGTTCGGACAATACCCTCGAGCAGATACAGATGATACTAAAAAGCGTTGTAGCCAACGGACTTGCGAAACCGGCCGGAAGCAAGCTTTTCAGCGTATCAGGTAAAACAGGTACTGCACAGATTTCACAAGGAAAAGCCGGATATAAAAGCGGAGGGACCAAACACCTTGTAAGTTTCTGCGGATATTTCCCTTCGGAGAAGCCTATGTACAGTTGCTACGTTGCTATACAGGCTCCTAAAGCGAGCCCTTCAGGAGGTGTACAGGCAGGTAGCGTATTCAGCAAGATTGCAGAACGAGTATATGCAAAATATCTGTTCTTTGACTTGGCACAGGCAAAGGATTCTACTTCCGTAATGATTCCCGACACCAAGAATGGGAATGTTCACGAAACGACTCGTATTCTTAGCGAATTAGATATCAATTACAATGAGCCGGGAAGTGAGATTGAATGGTGCAAAGCTTCAAGCGAAAGCAACAACATACGGTTAAGCGAAATCAATCTTAATGAAAAGCTTGTCCCCAATGTCAGGGGTATGGGAGCCAAAGATGCTGTGTTTCTGCTTGAAGAAAAAGGTTTGAGGGTTAGGCTGAACGGTATGGGCAAGGTCGTATCTCAGAGTATAACTCCAGGCAGCACTGCCAGAAAAGGACAAACAATAACATTGACTTTAAAACATTAAAGAACTAAAAACAGATATCTATGATTCTAAAAGATTTACTGAAACTTGCCGGTAAATATGAAATTGTCGGTAATGAAGAAACTAATGTAAACGGAATAGAAATCGACTCCAGAAACATAAAGGAAGGCAATGCATTTATTGCAATAAAAGGGACTCAGGCCGACGGACACAACTATATAGGAAAAGCTATTGAACTTGGAGCTAAGACCATTATATGCGAGAAACTGCCGGGAACTACAGTTGAGGATGTAACTTATGTAACAATAAGCGATACAGAAGATGCTGTCGGAAAAATAGCAACAACATTCTACGGTAATCCGACCGAGAAGCTTGACCTTGTAGGTGTGACAGGAACAAACGGCAAAACCACTATTGCCACCTTATTATATAATATGTTCAGAGCCTTCGGATATAAGGTAGGACTTATATCAACTGTATGCAATTACATCGACGGAGAAGCTATCCCGACAGAGCATACTACACCAGATTCTATCACACTAAACAAGCTTTTGGGAAGAATGGCCGACGAAGGTTGCAAATATGCTTTCATGGAAGTCAGTTCACACTCTGTTGCACAGAAAAGAATCGGTGGACTTAAATTTGCAGGAGGTATCTTTACAAATCTAACAAGAGACCATTTGGACTACCACAAGACTGTAGAAAATTACCTGAAAGCGAAAAAAGCATTTTTTGACGGACTTCCAAAGACGGCTTTTGCACTTACCAACGCCGACGACAAAAACGGAATGGTAATGGTACAAAACACTAAAGCTAAGGTAGCAACCTATTCTCTGAGGACTATGGCCGACTTTAAAGGTAAAGTACTGGAAGACGGATTTGAAGGTATGCTGATGGATATAAACAATACGGAGGTAAATGTACAGTTTATCGGCCGATTCAATGCTTATAACCTGCTTGCGGTTTATGGAGCCGCATATATGCTTGGCAAGAAAGCTGAAGATATTCTGCTACAGCTAAGTGTTCTGAAACCGGTGAGCGGACGTTTTGACTCAATGCGTTCACCACAAGGTTACACTGCCATAGTTGATTATGCTCATACACCTGATGCTTTGGTTAACGTACTCAACGCCATACATGATGTACTAAAAGGACGAGGAAAAGTTATTACAGTAGTTGGCGCAGGCGGAAACAGAGATAAAGGTAAAAGGCCATTGATGGCACAGGAATCTGTAAAGCAAAGCGACAAAGTCATTATAACATCAGACAATCCACGCTTTGAAGAGCCACAGGACATCATCAATGATATGCTTGCCGGACTAAATAAAGAAGAAATGAAGAAGGTACTGGCTATAACAGACAGAAAAGAGGCAATACGCACAGCATGTATGCTGGCCAATCAGGGTGATGTTATACTAATAGCCGGTAAAGGACACGAGAATTATCAGGATATAAAGGGAGTGAAACACCATTATGACGACAAAGAAGTAGTTAGAGAAATATTTCTCGGCTGATTTCCAATGATTCAAACTCCTAAGTAAATAAAAAGACAGGACTAATGTTATATTATCTATTCAATTATTTAGAGCAATTTGATTTTCCGGGAGCAAGGATGTTCGGCTACGTATCTTTCAGAGCACTCATGGCCGTAATACTGTCGCTGCTTATCTCAGCCATATTTGGTGAGTATTTTATAAACAAGCTGAAAAAGAAGCAAATAACAGAGATACAAAGAGATGCATCTATTGACCCTTTCAATGTAAATAAAAAGGGTGTTCCGACAATGGGCGGTATCATAATCATAGTAGCCATACTGATACCTTGTCTGCTGTTGGGAAAGTTGCATAATGTCTATATGATACTCATGCTGATAACAACTATATGGTTGGGAACGCTCGGATTCCTTGACGATTACATAAAAGTTTTCAAAAAAGACAAGGAAGGTCTGCACGGCAAGTTCAAAATCATAGGTCAGGTAGGCTTGGGATTCATAGTCGGACTTACACTTTACCTAAGCCCGGATGTAGTGATACGCGAGAATGTTGAGATACAGAAAGACGGAGAAGTAGTTGATGTAATTCATAAAGTACAAAACGAAAAGTCCACAAAAACCACTATTCCGTTTTTCAAGAACAATAATCTTGACTATGCCGATTTCGTCGGTTTCTTAGGCAAGCATGCACAGTCTGCCGGATGGGTGGTATTTGTAATAATAACCATTTTTGTAGTAACAGCCGTTTCAAACGGTGCAAACCTCAACGACGGTATGGACGGAATGACAGCCGGCAACTCGGCTATAATAGGTGTGACCTTGGGAATATTAGCCTATGTGTCAAGTCATATTGAATATGCATCCTACCTTAATATAATGTTTATACCGGGAAGCGAAGAACTCGTTATCTTCATTTGTGCATTCATAGGTGCCCTGATAGGTTTTCTGTGGTATAATGCATTCCCGGCACAAGTATTCATGGGAGATACAGGCAGTCTGACAATAGGCGGAATCATAGCCGTTTTCGCTATAATAATACATAAGGAATTGCTCATCCCAATACTGTGCGGAGTCTTCCTCGTAGAAAACCTGTCAGTAATACTGCAAGTTAAGTATTTCCAGAGAGGAAAGAAAAAAGGCATCAAACAGAGGGTTTTCAAAAGAGCACCTATACATGACCACTTCAGAACAACTATGGCACAGCTCGACCCTAATTGTTCATACATATTTACAGGACCTAAAAGCGTGTTCCACGAATCAAAAATTACCGTAAGATTCTGGATAGTAACAATAGTCCTGGCTGCAATAACGATAATAACATTAAAAATAAGATAAAACTGTTTTTACCATGGCAAAAAGAATTGTCATTTTAGGAGCCGGAGAAAGCGGAGCGGGAGCTGCCGTACTGGCAAAGAAGAAAGGTTTTGACACATTCGTATCGGATATGTCAATGATTAAGGACAAGTATAAGTATATGCTTGACAGCAAGGGTATTGCTTGGGAAGAAGGGAAGCACACAGAAGAACTTATACTTAATGCAGACGAGGTTATCAAAAGCCCCGGAATACCTAACGATGCACCTATGATATTGAAGATTAAGGAAAAGAACATTCCTATAATATCTGAAATAGAATTCGCCGGAAGATACACTAATGCCAAGATGATATGTATCACCGGAAGCAATGGTAAAACTACCACTACTTCGCTGATATACCATATATTCAAAAAGGCCGGTATGAATGTAGGACTTGCCGGAAACATCGGACAGAGTCTTGCATATCAGGTGGCAGAATGCAATTATGACTATTATGTTATTGAGCTGAGCAGTTTCCAGCTTGACAACATGTACGATTTCCATGCCAATATTGCAGTCCTGATGAATATCACACCAGACCATCTTGACAGATACGAATACAAGATGCAGAACTATGTAGATGCCAAGTTCAGGATAATTCAGAACCAGACAGAAAACGATGCCTTCATTTTCTGGAATGACGACCCTGTGATACAACGTGAATTACACAAGTACGGTATCCATGGCCATTATTATCCATTCGCCGAAACCAAAGAAGAAGGAACTGTGGCATATGTACAAGAAAAAAAAATATGCTTCACCGAACCAATAGCTTTCAATATGGAACAGGAGGAACTGGCTCTTACAGGAAAGCATAACCTGTTCAATTCAATGGCTGCCGGAATATCAGCAAATATTGCCGGAATCAAAAAAGAATGTATAAGAGAAGCACTAAGCGACTTTAAGGGTGTAGAACACAGACTTGAAAAGGTAGCAAGGGTAAAAGGAGTAGAATATATCAATGACTCAAAAGCGACTAATGTAAATTCCTGCTGGTATGCACTGCAAAGTATGACAACAAAAACGATTCTCATTCTTGGCGGTAAAGACAAAGGTAATGACTACAACGAGATAGCCGACCTCGTAAAAGAAAAATGCAGCGGACTTATCTTTATGGGACTTCATAACGAGAAGCTTCATGAATTCTTTGGCAGTTTCGGTCTTCCTATAGCTGATGTAAAGAGTATGGAAGATGCTGTAGACGCGGCATATAAGATGGCAAAGGATGGTGAAACTGTTCTGCTGAGTCCATGCTGCGCAAGTTTCGACCTGTTTAAAAGCTACGAAGACAGAGGAGAACAATTCAAGAACTGTGTAAGAAAACTATAATCTGAATTCAAGATGGATTTGCTTAAGAAACTATTCAAAGGTGACAGGATAATATGGATTATATTCATGTTATTCTGCCTTATATCAATTATTGAGGTGTTCAGCGCATCAAGTACACTTACTTTCAAGTCGGGTGACCACTGGCGTCCTATAACATCTCATATAACTCTTATCATGGCAGGTACCATCATAGTCTTCTTTACACACCTCATGCCATGCAGGTGGTTCAAAAAACTAAATATGCTGCTGCCTGTTTCATGGGCTTTATTGCTGGTCGTATTAATACAAGGAGCCATGACTAATGGTGCCAGGAGATGGATAGACCTTGGATTTTTCCAGTTCCAGCCTTCTGAAGTTGCAAAAATGGCGCTTATAATATCAGTATCTATTATATTGGCAAAATTCCAGAGAGAAGAAGGAACGGACAAAAAGGCATTCAAATATATCTTATTCCTGACCGGTATAACTGTATTCCTGATAATATCAGAGAACCTGTCAACAGCTGCATTGCTGTGTGCCACTGTATTTGTAATGATGTTCATAGGAAGAGTGCCAATGCAACAATTAGGAAAACTTGTTGGAATATGTACTTTAGGTTTAGTCTTGTCTATCGGAGCTATCAAATTCATTCCGAATCAGGCTTGGGATGCTATAGGACTACACCGTTTTACAACATGGAAGAGTCGTCTTGATAACCATTTCAATCAGGCACAAGTTCCGGCTGCCAAATTTGATATTGACAATGACGCGCAGGTAGCTCACGCAAACATAGCAATAGCAACCAGTAACATCTTAGGAAAAGGTCCTGGAAACAGTGTCCAAAGAGACTTCCTTTCACAAGCATTCTCCGACTTTATTTATGCCATTATCATAGAAGAACTTGGATTAGTGGGAGGGGCATTTGTGGCATTGCTGTACATCGTACTTCTTCTCAGAATAGGGAAAATAGCCAGGGGGTGCGACGAATCGTATTATGCCCTGCTTATCATGGGAATAGGTGTACTTCTGTCCATACAGGCTATGTTCAATATGCTTGTAGCTGTTGGAATTATTCCTGTTACCGGTCAACCTTTACCGCTTATAAGTAAAGGAGGTACATCCATACTTATAAATTCCGTATATATCGGTATAATATTGAGCATCAGCCGCCATGTATATGAACTGCAAGCCCAAAAAGAAGAAGAGGAAGCCCTGAAAGAAGCGCAACTGCATGATGCAGCCATATCCATACTTAAAAATGCTGCATTGAAATTAGCAGAAAAAGATAGAGATAAAGAAACGAACTAAAAAGTTGTTATATAGTAATATAAACTTATTAATTTACTATTATTCTATCTTTTTTTGAAGTTTATTGATATCTTTGCGAAAAATAAAAACAAATAGGACGAGATATGAGTGATAATCTACATATAATTATTAGCGGTGGAGGAACAGGAGGCCATATATTCCCTGCCCTGTCCATAGCTAATGCAATAAAAGCAATACGCCCGGATGCTGAGATTCTCTTTGTCGGTGCAGAAGGCAGAATGGAAATGCAAAGGGTACCAGCTGCAGGATATAAAATCATAGGTTTACCTGTAGCGGGATTCGACAGAAAAAATCTTCTAAAGAACTTTTCAGTCATTATAAAGCTCATCAGAAGCCAGATGATGGCACGCAAGATTATCAAAGACTTCAATCCGCACGTAGCTGTCGGTGTTGGAGGATATGCAAGCGGTCCTACACTGAAGATGGCTGGAGCAATGGGGATTCCTACATTGATTCAGGAACAGAATTCATATGCAGGAGTAACCAACAAGCTATTGGCCGCAAAAGCAGAAAAAATATGTGTAGCTTACCCGGGCATGGAAAGGTTCTTCGACAAGAATAAAATCATCATGACAGGTAATCCTGTAAGACAAGGACTTTTAGACTGCAAAATGTCAAAAGAAGAAGCGATAAAGAGCTTTGGTCTTGACCCGAACAAGAAAACAATATTGATTGTCGGTGGAAGTCTTGGAGCAAGAACACTAAACAACTGTGTAATGCATGCCTTGAATGATATCAAACAGTCCGGAGTACAGTTTATATGGCAGACCGGAAAATTCTACATTGAAGAAGCACGAAAGTGTTATTCAAACGCCGGAAGTCCTGAGATGCTGCACACTACAGATTTCATCTCTGATATGAATGCCGCATACACGGCAGCCGACCTGGTTGTCAGCCGTGCCGGAGCCGGTTCGATATCAGAATTCTGTCTTTTAGGAAAGCCTGTAATACTGGTTCCATCGCCAAATGTTGCAGAAGACCATCAGACAAAGAATGCAATGGCACTTGTAGACAAAGATGCAGCCATATACATAAAAGATTCGGAAGCTGAAGAAAAGCTTATAAAGACAGCCATTGAATTGGCAGGCGATGAAGCAAAACTGGAAGCACTGAGTACAAACATAAAAAAACTTGCTTTCCACAATTCTGCAGATATAATAGCACAGGAAGTATGCAAGTTGGCTGAAAAATATAAAAAGGAACATGAACATTAATTCTATAAAATCGGTTTATTTCATTGGTGCCGGAGGTATCGGAATGAGTGCCTTGGTTCGTTACTTCTTGTCAAAAGGCAAGAAAGTGGCCGGCTACGACCGTACGCCGAGCGAGCTGACAGAGAAATTGATTGAAGAAGGTGCATATATACATTACGAGGAGGATGCAAATCTTATTCCGGCAGAATGTAAAAGCAAGGATGATACTTTGGTTGTTTACACTCCGGCTATACCTCAGGAACATAAAGAACTTGTGTATTTCAGAGAAAATGGTTTTGAGATTCTGAAACGTGCACAGGTATTGGGAATGATTACACAAACAGAGAAAGGTTTGTGCGTAGCCGGTACACACGGAAAGACAACTACATCAACCATGGTTGCGCATCTGCTGCATCAGTCACACGTGGGATGCAATGCCTTTTTAGGAGGTATATCAAAGAACTATAAGACAAATTTACTGCTTTCTGATAAAAGTGAATATGTAGTAATAGAGGCTGACGAGTTTGACAGATCATTCCATTGGTTGACACCCTTTGCTACTGTAGTAACTGCTGTAGATTCAGACCATCTTGACATATACGGAACAAGAGAAGCATATTTGGAAAGTTTCAATAAATATACATCACTAATTGTTCCCGGAGGTTACCTGATAGCTAAAAAAGGAATAGAACTGACACCAAGGGTACAAGAAAGTGTTAAGGTTCTTACCTATGGTATAGGCGAAGGAGACTTCAGAGCCGAAAATATCAGAATAGGAAATGGCGAAATCATTTTTGACTATGTTTCTCCATTTGGCAATATAAACGACATCCAGTTAGGTGTCCCGGTATATGTAAACATCGAGAACGGAGTAGCTGCAATGGCTTTGGCACAAATATCCGGAGTTACTAACGAAGAGATAAAAACGTCAATGCCTACATTCGGAGGAGTTGACAGAAGGTTTGATTTCAAGATAAAGGAAGATAATCTGGTATTCTTAAGCGATTACGCACATCATCCGGCAGAAATCAGACAAAGCATTTCTTCAATCAAGGCATTATATCCCGGAAAGAAGGTTACAGTGGTGTTCCAGCCTCACTTGTTTACCCGTACCAGAGATTTCTATAAGGAATTTGCTTCAAGCCTCTCGTTAGCAGACGAAGTTGTCCTGCTTGACATATACCCTGCAAGAGAACTTCCTATCGAAGGAGTGACAAGCCGCCTTATATTCGACAATCTCGAGAATGTTTCATCGGCAGTAATGTGCAGCAAGGACGAATTGACAGATATTCTGTCTAAGAAGAATATAGAAGTACTCATAACTCTTGGTGCAGGAGATATTGAGAACATGGTACCACAAATATGTAATACACTGAAGAATAAATGATAAAACGAATTTTCATACTCTTGGGACTTATTGCAACATCGGTTTATCTAGTGTTGGCAATAACTGTATTCAATGCAAAGCCTTTGGAAAGGACTTGCAAGGGTATGGAATTGGAGATAATGGACGATACAGACTATGGTTTCATCACAATCAGGGACATAGAAAATTCTCTAAAACGGGAAAAGCTGTTACCCGTTGATGTCAAACAAAAAGACATCAATACACGAAAGATGGAACTTCTTTTGGAGAAAAATCCATTTATCAAAGACGTAGAATGTTACATTACTGCAGCCGGAAAAGTAAAAATAGATTTATACCAGAGAATCCCTCTTATGAGAGTAATGAGCAGTAACGGTGACAATTATTACATAGACAGCGAAGGAAAGGCTATGAAGGCCAACGGGAAACCGGTACATGTGGCTATAGCCACCGGTTACATTGACAGAAAATTCGCTCAGGAAAAGCTGTTCGAATTAGCTAAATTCCTGCAGTCTGACGATTTCTGGAAAGCTCAGATAGAACAGATAAATGTAACAAACAAGCAGGAGATAGAACTTGTTCCGAGAGTTGGCGACCACATTCTCTTCATCGGGAAACCGGAAATGTATGAAACAAAGTTCAGAAAGCTGAAAGCATTCTACACGGAAGGGCTGAACAAAGTGGGATGGAACAAATATGAACGTATAAGCGTTGAATTCAACAACCAGATAATTTGCACAAAAAAGAAGTAACAAGATATGGCAGCAACAGATTTCATAGTAGCAATAGAACTTGGTTCGACTGATATTTCAGGCATAGCAGGCAAAAAGAATGCCGACGGAAGCGTAAATATTTTGGCGCATTCGTCAGAAAAGTCTGATGATTGTATTAAAAAAGGAGTCATATATAATTTGGACAAGACCACACAAAAATTGACTTCTGTTATTAAGGATCTTGAAAACAAACTTCAAGCAGGAATCAAGAAGGTATATATAGGTATCGGAGGATTGTCACTCAGAAGCATCAAGAATACAGAGTCAAGGCAGTTAGCAGACGATACAAGAATATCACAGGCCATCATCGACAGTATGATGCAGGCCAACATGGAAACTCCGCTTTTGGATTATGAAATATTAGCTGTTGAGCCACAAGAATATAAAGTAGGGAATAACCTTCTGACTGAGCCTGTAGGTACAACAGCGAGCAATATAGAAGGGAACTATCTTAACATAATAGCCCTCCCCTCTGTAAAACAGAACATAAGACAATGTCTTTCGCACACAGGATATGAAATTGCCGGATTTACAATATCTCCAATGGCAACTGCCGACACTGTACTTACGACGAACGAAAAAAGGTCTGGATGTGCTCTCATAGATTTCGGAGCAGCTACTACTACTGTTGCCATCTACAAAAACAATATACTTCGTCATGCATGCGTAATTCCTTTGGGAGGAAACAACATAACAAAGGACATTTGCAGCCAACAAATAGAAGAAGATGATGCCGAACTTATAAAAATAAGATATGCTTCGGCATATACAGAACATAAAGAAGGTGAGGAAGTTCAAGACTCTGAATATACTATAGACGGAAAGTGCTCAATCATGTCAAGAACACTTGAGGATATAGTGGAAGCCAGAGTTAATGAAATAATAACCAATGTGTTCAACCAAATAAAGCTTTCAAACTACAGTGACAGTCTGATGGCAGGAATTGTTATAACCGGTGGTGTTTCAAACATGCCTAATATCGACAAGGCAATAACAAACATTACAAAGTTTGAGAAAGTAAGAATAGCCCATACCGGCGAAACAAACCTGTTTGGAAATGTCAGCCTGCCGAAAGATGGAAAGTCGAACACACTTATCGGAATACTTCTATCGGGTGAAGAGAATTGCTGCAGAATTGACCCGAGAAAAGGCCATCAGTTAGACTTCAACGAAGATACAAAACCTCAGGAAAATGAAGAAAAACCTGAGAACGAAGAAAATCAGACCAATGAGGATTTGAATAATGATATTCAGGTAGAAATCGTTGAACCGGAAAAGCCTGACTACACTAAGGAATGCCACCAATTGGTAATCACAGCCTCACAGTTAATACTTAGCAGAAGCTACACAGAAGCTCTTGAGATTTTGGCAAAGGCTAAATCACTGAATGTCGAATCGAAAGCACGTGAAATAGACTCTTTGGAAAAAGAAGCCAAAAGATTGCTTGAAGAAGCTGAAAGAGTAAAAGCAATCAAGGAGGCTCAGTTGCAGGCAGAAAAACAAAGAGAAAAGCAGAAGAAAGAAGAGTGCGACAAGATACTTGAAGAAGCTATCGAGCTGATAGACAAGGAGCACTACAAGTCGGCAAAAGAAAAACTGGAAGCTGCAAAGAAATACAATATTCCTGACTGCAATATGGTTATTGAAGACTTGGAAGAAAAAATAATCAAGACACAGAAAAACAAGAAAAGAAGTATCTTCGACAGGATAAAGCAAGGCATGAGCAAAGCCTCGGAAGAACTTTTTGATGGAATAAAATGATATAAGTTTGTTAGTTTTCAGCTTATAAGTTTGCAGACCATTACAATCAACGGCCAACAAACATAGACAGAAAACTCAGAAACTTAAAAAACTTAAAACTTAAAAACTTATACAACGATATGTCAGACGAAACAATAATGCCTTTCGACTTTCCGAAAGACGTACAACATATAATTAAAGTCATAGGAGTAGGTGGCGGTGGTGGCAATGCCGTAAACCACATGTACAGAGAAGGTATTCATGACGTAAACTTTGTGGTGTGCAATACCGATAATCAGGCATTGGACGAGTCGCCGGTTCCAATCAAGCTACAACTCGGTAGCGAAGGTCTGGGTGCCGGCAACCGTCCGGAAAGAGCAAGAGCTGCGGCTGAAGAAAGCATTGAGCAAGTTAAGGATATGCTCAACGACGGATGCCGTATGGCTTTCATCACTGCCGGTATGGGTGGTGGAACAGGTACAGGTGCAGCTCCAATCATTGCCAAGGCAGCCAAAGATATGGATATACTTACCGTGGGTATCGTAACCATACCTTTCCTGTTCGAGGGAAACAAAAAAATTGACCAGGCTCTTGACGGTGTAGAGGAAATGAGCAAGCATGTGGACGCTCTGCTTGTCATCAACAACGAAAGACTGCGCGATGTTTATTCAGACATAAGCGTAATGAACGCTTTCGGAAGAGCCGACGACACTCTGTCTGTAGCTGCAAAAAGTATTGCTGAAATAATAACCTTAAGAGGTAAGATAAACCTCGACTTCAACGATGTCAAAACTGTACTGAAAGATGGTGGAGTAGCCATCATGAGCACAGGGTATGGTGAAGGCGAAGGTAGAGTAACCAAGGCCATCAACGACGCCCTGAACTCACCACTACTGAACAACAACGATATCTTCAATTCCAAAAAAGTATTGTTCGTTATCACATACAGCCCTACAAGCGAGCTTATGATGAACGAAATGGACGAAATCCACGATTTCATGAGTAAATTCGGAAAAGATTTCGAAACCAAGTGGGGACTTTATGAAGACAGTTCTATTGAGTCGAAAATCAAATTCACTATCCTTGCTACCGGTTTCGGCATCTCGGACGTTCCGGGAATGGACAACGTAATGCAGAAGCATACAAGAGAGGAAGAAGAACGACTCGCAGAACAGGAAGAGATAAGACAAAAGAAGGAAGACCGAAGAAGCAACTACTACGGTGCCAACATGGTGAGAACCAACAGAAAGAGAAGACACCATCTGTATGTGTTCAGCCAGGAAGACCTCGACAACGAAGACATCATAAGTATGGTAGAAACAATACCTACATATAAGAGAACAAAGAGCGAGCTTGAAAGCATTCAGTCGAAAGCTGCAATGCAGGAAACTCCGGCACAGACTTCCGATAACAACGGAAATGAAAGTTCGGTAATCAGTTTCTTCTAAGAATGATATTTAAAAACTTAAAACTCACATATTATGGATTTATTTGAACAGATAAGCAACGATATCAAGGAAGCCATGAAGGCTAAAGACAAAGTGAAACTTGAAACTTTGCGTAACGTAAAAAAATTCTTCCTCGAAGCTAAAACAGCTCCGGGAGCAAATGATACACTGACTGACGACGCCGCACTGAAGATTATGCAGAAGCTCGTAAAACAGGGAAAAGACTCTGCAGCCGTATATGAAGGTCAGGGACGCTCAGACCTGGCTGAAAGCGAAATGGCTCAGGTACGCGTAATCGAAGCTTATCTTCCTAAACAGCTCTCTGCAGAAGAACTGGAAGCCAAGCTTAAAGAAATCATCGAACGTACCGGCGCAAAAGACGGCAAGGATATGGGAAAAGTAATGGGTGTTGCTTCAAAAGAACTTGCAGGCCTTGCAGAAGGAAGAGCTATCTCGGCCAAGGTGAAAGAACTCCTCGGATAATACTTTTAGTTAAAATATTTATTTTCTTAAACAACGGTATATACATTATGACATAATATAAAGATGTTCATCGTGTATATACCGTTTTTCTTTATAAGAAACAAAACCAAACACTTATGAATGAATTCTTTTTGGAAGCTCAAGACATTGTAAAATGTTATGCCAACCATAAAGCCCTCGATGGTGTCAGTATCAAAGTACCTCAAGGAAAGGTTTTCGGACTTCTCGGACCTAACGGAGCCGGAAAAACCACACTTATCAGAATCATAAACAGAATTACGGCACCTGACTCAGGAAAGGTTTATTTCAACGGTCATCTGTCACAGCCGGACGATATCTACAACATCGGCTATCTGCCTGAGGAAAGAGGACTATACAAGAAGATGAAAGTAGGCGAACAGGCCATCTACCTGGCACAGCTTAAAGGACTGGACAAACGCGAAGCCACAAAACGCCTGAAAGAATGGTTCGGCAAGTTTGAAATCACACAGTGGTGGGACAAGAAGTTGGAAGAGCTATCGAAGGGTATGCAGCAGAAAGTGCAGTTCGTCATTACCGTACTCCACAAGCCTCAACTGCTGATATTCGACGAACCCTTCTCCGGTTTCGACCCTGTAAACGCTGAACTTCTCAAGAGAGAAATCTTAGAACTGAAGAATCAGGGACACACCATTATATTTTCCACTCACAATATGTCATCAGTAGAGGAAATATGCGACAACATAGCCTTGATTAACCACTCTCACGTGGTACTGCAGGGAGAGGTGAACGAAGTCCGTTCGCAGTTCAAGACCAACACTTACAGGTTAGGGCTCCACATGGGAGATGAACTGTCCGCCAACAGCATGTTCGAGATTCTGTCGTCAGAAGAAAAAGGCGGGGAAAATATATACACCATCAAAAAGAGCAGCGACATCAGCAATTCGCAGTTGCTGTCATCAATAGCAGCAGCAAACGAAGTTACATCGTTCTCCGAATGCCTGCCTTCGATGAACGAAATCTTTATCAGAACTGTGGAGAACAGCAAACTGTAAAACTCAAGAACTTATAAACTCACAAACTAATATATGAACAAGACATTCATTATAATCCAGCGCGAGTTCATGAACCGCGTGAGCAAGAAATCATTCATCATACTGACTGTCCTGATGCCTTTCATCTTCGCAGCACTGATATTCGTACCGCTGATGCTTTCTATGGTGAAGAGCGATGAACAGAAAAACATAGCCGTGATAGACCATACGGGGAAATACTTCCCAATGATGGCAAACGATGAATCGTATCTTTTCTTCCCAGAAGAGGAAATGAAAGATGAATTCCGTACTGACACTACCGTCTACAGCGCAGTGATAGAAATCACCGACGACCTGATAGAGAATCCTGACGCAGCAGCCATCTATTCGCGTAAGGAGATTCCGCAAGGCCTGTCGCGCATAGTGAACAATGCCATCAACGAGCAGATTCGTCACGACAAGCTGATAAGCTATAACATTCCTCAGTTACAGAGGATTATGAACGATTTTGACCAGACATACAACATACGCACAATCAAGTGGAGCGACGACGGCAGCGAGAGCGAATCGAATGCCGGAGTAGCCGTAGCGGCAGGTATGATACTTACGTTCCTTATATATATGTTCGTAATGTCATACGGCGGAATGGTGATGCAGAGCGTGATGGAAGAAAAAACAAACCGCATTGTGGAACTGATGATTTCGTCAGTACGCCCGTTCCAGCTCATGATAGGCAAAATCATCGGTATAGGCCTTGTGGGAATACTCCAGCTTGCCATCTGGGGAGTGATGCTTGCTGTGATACTCACTGTAGCGGGACTAATGTTCGGTGTATCAGCCATGTCGAATCCGGACATAATGATGTCTGCCACATCGGCACCTATGCCTGAACCAACAGAGGCAAGCGCCATACTGGCATCTATCAACAATCTTAACCTGCCTGCTTTAGGAGGACTGTTCGTTCTGAATTTTATCGGCGGATACCTGGTCTATGCTTCTATATTTGCTGCCATAGGTGCGTCAATAAACGAAGCCGAGGATTCCCAGCAGTTTATGACTCCTATAGTATTCCTTCTGATATTTGCTCTTTATGCTGCAATCTACAGTGCCGAGAATGCCGACGGCCCGTTAGCCGTATGGTGCTCGATGATACCTTTCACTTCGCCTATAGTATCTATGGTACGTGTATCTCTCGATGCTCCTTTGTGGCAAACCACAGTATCCCTCGTTATACTGTACGCATCGGCTTTCACACTCATCTGGCTGGCCGGCAAGATTTACAGAGTAGGAATACTTATGTACGGAAAGAAACCTTCTCTGAAGGAAATGATAAAATGGATAAGCTATAAATAAAAATCTTGGTGCCGACCATAGTGGGCAGCTCTGCTGACTATAGTAGGCAGTGCTGCTGACCATAGTGGGCAGTGGTGCCGACTATAGTGGGCACCAAGAAATGACTATACAAAAAGTTCCTGAAGTACAGGCAGTGATTTCAGTTCCGGGAAATCAGGGAGATGCAAACGGTAATATTCGTTTATAATATCCAGACACCTGTTTCTCTCCATTCGGCTCATGGCAAACAGGTGCATATTGTCGTACTTCATACGCATCAGATTCACTATACGTGCCGATTCCTCCGGATGAAGAAACATTCCATGTAAAGGCTTCTCCATTGTGAAACATGCATTCATCAGGTCGAAATAGGCACCTTCAGTATAATCTTCAGTATTGGGATACAATCCAAGAAACCTTGTCAAACGAATGAGAAACACGAGATGAAAATTAGAAAAACTTTTTTCGCAAGCGTCAAGCCACATTATCGAACCTGCCAAATAGGAGAAAAGAGCCTCATCCCTGCCCTCTTCCTTCAAGGCACGGAAAAGAAACTCTGACAGAAACATTGCTATCCCTGATTTATATGGATCATATGGAAGTGAAGTGAGAATATGCCACAATCTGGCTTCACGGACAGGATGTAACGAAGCACGCGGACGAACTTCTGCATCTATCTCAACCATTGCGAAAGGCTGAAACAAAAGACTCATCGCGCCTTGCTTCTTCGAACGTGACACCGGTACAAGAAAAGACATTCGCCCATTCTCACGTGTGAAGATATGGGCGATGTTCTTTGTATCATTATACTTGAATGAACATAATACTATTCCTTGATATCTCTGCAACATAAATTATAGAAAATTCTACAAATCAACATTTTTCAGATTTCTCAGATAATTGCATCTTGCAAGATAACAAGCTCCGACAATTCCAGCTTCATCTTTTAATTCAGACAATGCAATATTCAAATCTTTATTAACCATCTTCAATGTATATTTTTTTATAGCTACATTCAAAGGTAACAAAAGATAATCACCAGTTTTTGACAAACTTCCACCAACAATTATAAGTTCCGGATTTAGAAGATTTACAAGATTCGCCACTTGTTTTCCTAATTTTGTAGCAATCTCTTCTATTATTTCTATACATAAAAGATCTTCATTGTTTATAGCCTGAATAATATCCTCCAGTTCTATCGAAGATACATCATTATTAATTTTTTCAGATAAGATAGACTGTTTTCCATTTTTTATTTGTTCAATACAAATTCTATAGAGAGCTGAGCCTGAAACTTCTGTCTCTAAACATCCTTTTTTTCCACAATGACACAAAATTTCATTGTCAAAAGCATAAAAGTGACCAAATTCACCGGCAAATCCAGACTTCCCATTAACAATATGACCATCAACCATCAATGAAGAGCCTAATCCCCAACCAACATTTATATATATAATATCTTTTTGTCCTTTTACGCATCCTTTATATATTTCCCCATAAAACATCGAACGAGTATCATTCTCTATTGTTACAGGATGTCCCAACTTATATTCAAGTACTTCAGCTATAGGATCCTCTAAAAAAGAAAACATTGTATAGCTTATTCCTTGTTTAGGATCTACCCTACCTGATATATTTATTTGAATGTTGATAATAAGTGTACTATTAACTTTACTTTCCCTTATGAAGTTCTGTATTTTCAAGCAAAAATCATTAAGACTTTTACTTGTATTCTCATATGTATATTGAATATTTTGTATAGACAATATGCTTCCACTAAAATCAACAAGACCTATTCTTATATAATTATATTTGATATCTACACCAATAAAATATCCTAATTGTGGATTTATTGTATATAACATCGGAGGTCTTCCCTCAATCGTTTCTTGTTTACCTATACATATTATAT